>CAMLDZ010000111.1 GCA_946478985.1 uncultured Solimonas sp. | reverse complement strand
GATGCGCGACATCCTCTATATCCGCCTGCCCGAAGCCGACAGCGCCGCGTCGGTCGAGTACTGCCTGGCGCGCGCCGACGCGCTGGCCTCGTTCGAGATCGATCGCGCGCCGCTGGAACAGGTGCTGGCGCAGGCCGCGCAGCGGCGCCTGGTGCTGCTGGCGCCGGCCGCGCAGCTGCGGCTGGCGGCGGTGGCGGTGCCGGCGCGGCAGGCCGGCAAGGCCCTGCTGGCGGTGCCCTTCGCGCTCGAAGATCAGCTGGCCGAGGATGTCGACACCCTGCACTTCGCGCTCGGCGCGCGGCAGGCCGACGGTCGCTGGCCGGTTGCCGTCGTCGCCGAGGCGCGCATGCGCCAGTGGCTTGCCCCGTTCAGGGCGGCGGGCCTGACGCCGGAGGCGCTGCTGCCGGACGTGCTCGCGCTCAGCGTACCGGACGAGGCGCATTTCAGCGCGCTGGCCGACGGCGATCATGTCATCGTCCGCACCGCGCGCGATGCCGGCTTCGTCTGCCTGTTCGATGATCTGAACCTATACCTGCAGCTCGCCGACCCCGAGCGCAGGCGCACGCTGCGCCTGGCGGTCCCGCGCGATGCCCGGCTCGACGCCAGCCGCATCGAAGGCCCGGTCGAGCTGCTGCATGGCTTCGCCGCGCCGCTGCAGGTGCTGCTGCAGCAATTGCAGCGGGCCGAGGCGATCAATCTGCTGCAGGGCCGCCACTCGCAGCAGAGCGACAGCCTGCGCTGGTTCAAGCCGTGGAAGACGGCGGCGGCGCTGGCGGCACTGACCGTGATCACCGCGGCGAGCTTGCATGGCGTCGAGAACTGGCGGCTGGGTCGCGAGCTGGCGGCGCAGGACACTGCCAACGTCGCCCGCTACCAGTCGGTATTCCCGGACGAGACGCGCATCGTCGATCTGTCGGTGCAACTCGACCAGCGGCTCGCCAGCCTGCAGCACGGCGGCGCTGGTGGTCAGCTGCTGCCGCTGGTCGGCGTGCTGTCCAATGCCATCGCGGCGGTGCCGGGCTTGCAGCTGCAGACCCTGCAGTTCCGCGACGGCGCGCTGTACGCCGGCCTGTCGGCCGCCAATCTCGAACTGCTGGAGAAGATGAAGAGCTGGTTCGCCGCCGCCAACGGCACGGCTTTCAGTGTCGAATCGGCCAATGCCGGCGCTGACGGCGTGCAGATCCGCATCCGCCTGAGTGCCACATGAGCAGCGCCCTATCGAATCTGGTCTCGACCACGCTGGCGCCCTATCTGCTGCGCGGTCGTGCCGCGCTCGACAAGCTGGCGCCGCGCGAGCGCCTGCTCGTCGTCGTCGGCGCGGCGGTGCTGGCGGTGCTGGTGTTGTACCTGGCGATCTGGGAGCCGCTGCTCAAGGCGCATCAGCGCCGCAGCGAAGCGCTGGCCGACGCGCGCGCGCTGGCACAACGCATCGAGACCGCCGCGGCGCTGGCGGCCTCGCGCCGCGGCGCCGGCGGCGACCGCAATGCCAACCTGCTGGCGGTGATCGATCAGAGCAGCCGCCAGCCGACGCTGGGCAAGGCGCCGTCGCGTCTGCAGCCGGACGGCAGCGGCGACAAGAGCGTCAAAGTCTGGTTCGAGGACGTGCCGTTCGACAACCTGCTGCGCTGGCTCGGCGAACTGCAGACGCGCTACGAGATCAGCGTCGCCAGTGCCGAGATCTCGCGCGGCAGCGCGCCCGGAACGGTCGGTGCGCAGCTGACCTTGAGCCGCTGATCCCATGAAGAAACGTCTCTGGCTCGGCGTCGCCGCGCTGCTCAGTTTCCTGCTCAGTCTGATCGCGCTGGCGCCGGTCGCCACGCTGTTCGGCTGGTTCAATCCGCCGCTCGGCCCGCCGTCCGGCAACTTCCAGGTCGCCGGACTGGAAGGCACGCTGTACGAGGGCCGCGTGACCGCGGTGACCGCGGCCGGCCGGCCGCTGCTCGAACGCCTGCACTGGAAGCTGAGCCTGCGCGATCTGCTGCTGGCGCGGCTGGGCGTCGACCTCGACGCCAGCGGCGTGACCCTGATCGACGGCCATGTCAGCCGCGGCTTCAGCACGCTGCGCGCCGATCAGCTGCGCGTCGCCGGCTCGCTGCAGACGGTGCTGATCGCCGCCGGCCAGGCGTACCTGCCCCTCGATGGCAGCGCGCAGTTGCAGCTGGACGAGCTCAAGCTGCGCGGCGACTGGCCGGACGCCGCGCGCGGCACGCTGAGGATCGACAAGCTGGCCTGGTCGCTGTCGCGCGATCCGCTGGTGCTGGGCAGCTATGAAGCCACGTTCGGTCCCGATGGCGAGACCCTGCGCGCCGAGGTCAAGACGCTGAGCGGACCGCTGGAGGTCAGCGGCAGCGGCAGCGCCAGGCCGGATCGCAGCTATGAGCTGCACCTGCTGCTCAGGCCGAGCGCGGGCGCGCCGCCGATGATCGTCAACCTGCTGCAGTCGCTCGGCGCGCCGGATGCGCAGGGCTATTACCACCTGCGCCGCGAGGGCAAGCTGCCGTGAGCCAAACGGGCTGGACACCGCACGTGGTGGTCGCCGTCATCGTCGAGCGTGACGGCCGCTTCCTGCTGGTCGAGGAGCAGATTCCCGGCATCGACGTGCTGGTGCTGAACCAGCCCGCCGGCCACTGGGAACACGACGAGACCCTGGTCGAGGCCGCGGTGCGCGAGGCGCTGGAAGAAACCGGCTGGGATGTGCGGCCGACCGCGGTCGTGGGTCTCTACCACCATGATCCGGTTGGTCTGGGCTACGGCTTCCTGCGCATCGCCTTTGCCGCCGATGCCCTGGCGGAGCGCGCCAACTGGACGCTGGATACCGGCATCGCCCGCGCCCTGTGGCTGACGCCGGAGGAGATTGCCGCCAGCGCCGAACGCCATCGCAGCCCCATGGTCACGCGCTGCCTCGATGACTATCTCGCCGGCCGCCGCTTCCCGCTCGACCTGATTGCCCATCTGCCGCCGTCGGCGGCGCCGCGCGCCCAGCGCTGAGGCGCTGATCCCGGCGCCGTCGCGACGTTCAGTAGCGGCCCTCGAGGTCGAGGCCATCGGCCACGGGCCGTACCTCGATCTGCCCATAACGCGCACCAGGCCATCCGGCGGCAATCTGCACGGCCTCGTCGTGCGTCGCGGCCTCGATCAGGAAGTAACCGCCGAGCTGCTCCTTGGTCTCGGCGAACGGCCCGTCGGTGACCGTCAGCCGGCCGCCGCGCTGCCTCAGCGTCACCGCTGTCGTCGCGCTCTGCAGAGGCCGGGTGTCGATCAGCTTGCCGCTGCGCCGCAGCATCTCGACATAGCTCAAGGTCTCTTCGCGCAGCGCCTTCCATTCGGCGTGCGGCATGGCCTTGAAGGGCGCCTCGGCCTCATAGGCCAGACACAGGTATTTCATGGCGGGGCTCCGTCTGCGGCGCCGCTCAGGCGTCCGGAATTTCCGGCTCGACCAGGCGCGCCAGGTATTCCAGCGACTCCTGCCAGCCCAGGTAGCACATCTCCGGCGGGATCACCTCCGGGATGCCGGCCTGGGTGATGTTGAGCTCGGTGCCGCAGGCGACGGCGCGCAATTCCACCGTTACCTGGATCTCGCCGGGGAGGTTCGGATCATCGAAGCGGTCGGTGTAGCGCAGGCGCTCGCCGGGCCGCAGCTCCAGAAACTCGCCGCCGAACGAGTGGCTGTTGCCGCTGGTGAAATTGCGGAAGGCCATGCGGAAACGGCCGCCGACGCGCGGCTCGAAGAGTTCGACCTGGCAGGTGAAGCCGTGCGGCGGAATCCAGCGGCAGAAGGCATCGGCTTCGACGAAGGCGCGGTAGACCTTCTCCGGCTTGGCGCGCAGGACACGGTGCAGGCGGATGGTATGGCCGGACATGGCAGGACTCCTTGGGTTGGCGGGTTTGTACCTTCTAGTCGCTCGGCTTTGCATCGAATCGACAGCGGCCTGAAAAATTTTCGGCGCCGGCGGCGGACCGGTTCAGTTTGACACCGTTAGAATCCGCGCCCGGATGAACCATGTCTCCTCGCCCACCGCTGCGGCTCCGCATGTCATCGTCGGTCTGTCCGGCGGTGTCGACTCCGCCGTCAGCGCCTGGCTGCTCAAAGAGCAGGGCTACCGCGTGTCCGGCCTGTTCATGGTCAACTGGACCGAGGACGAGGAAGGCTATTGCACGGCGGCCGAGGATTTCCAGGACGCTCGCCGCGTCTGCGAGGAACTCGACATTCCGCTGCACCGCGTCGATTTCTCGCGTGAGTATCGCGAGCGTGTGTTCGCGCAGTTCCTCGCCGACTACCGCGCCGGCAAGACGCCGAATCCGGACGTGTTGTGCAACCGCGAGGTGAAGTTCCAGCCGTTCCGCGAGTATGCGCTGCGGCTGGGTGCCGACTTCATCGCCACCGGCCATTACGCGCAGATCGCGCACCCGTCGGACGGCGCGCAGCTGCTGCGCGCGGTCGACGACAGCAAGGATCAGACCTATTTCCTCGCTGCCGTGCAGCGCGCGCAGCTGGACCGCGTGCTGTTCCCGGTCGGAGGCCTGGCCAAGCCGCGGGTCCGCGAGCTCGCCGAGCGCGCCGGCCTGCCGGTACACCGCAAGAAGGATTCGACCGGCATCTGCTTCATCGGCGAACGCGAGTTCCGCGAGTTCCTGTCGCGTTATCTGCAGCCGGATCCGGGCGCTATCGTCGATGACGGCGGCCACGAGATCGGCCGCCATCAGGGCTTGATGTATTACACGCTCGGCCAGCGCCGCGGCATCGGCATCGGCGGCACCCGGGGCGGCCGCGAGGCGCCGTGGTACGTCGTCGCCAAGGAACCGGCGACGCGCACCCTGCGCGTATCCCAGGATCCGGCGCACCCGCTGCTGATGAGCAGCGCGCTGACCACCGGCGCCTTCAACTGGCTGGCGCTGCCGCCGCCGTCCGGCACGCCGCTGCAAGCGCGCATCCGTCACCGCCAGGCGCTGCAGGACTGCACGATCGAGCTGCTCGGCGAGTGCGTGCAGGTGCGCTTCGCGCAGCCGCAGCGGGCTGCCGTGGTCGGCCAGTTCTGCGTGCTCTACGACGGCAGGCGCTGCCTCGGCGGCGGCGAGATCGCCGCTACGGCGGCCTGAAGCCGGCGCCCCGGCACACTTCCTGCTGACACTGGCGCAAGGCCGGCGGCGTTTACAGGTATAATTCCGCGCCGTTTAAACGCCGCGCATCGCCGATGCCACCCTCCGGATGCGTTTATCGCATTGGAAGCCCGTCGGGCGCGGCGTCGTCCTCATCGTTTCTTCAACACCGGACCCCCAACGCCATGCTGCAAGCCTATCGCCAACACGTTGCCGAGCGCGCCGCCCTCGGCATTCCGCCGCTGCCGCTGTCTGCCCAGCAGACCGCCGAACTGATCGAACTGATCAAGAACCCGCCGGCTGGCGAAGAGGCTTTCCTGGTTGACCTGCTGACGCACCGCGTGCCGCCGGGCGTCGACGACGCCGCCAAGGTCAAGGCCTCGTTCCTGACCGTGGTCGCCGACGGCGAACTGCCGTGCAAGCTGATCTCGCGTGCCAAGGCCACCGAACTGCTCGGCACCATGGTCGGCGGCTACAACGTCAAGCCGCTGATCGACCTGCTGCCGGACGCCGAAGTCGGCGCCGTTGCCGCCGAAGCGCTGAAGAAGACGCTGCTGATGTTCGATTTCTTCCACGATGTCGCCGAACTGGCCAAGGGCGGCAACGCCAACGCCAAGGCCGTGATCCAGTCCTGGGCCGACGCCGAGTGGTTCACCAGCCGCCCGGAAGTCGCCAAGAAGATCACCGTCACCGTGTTCAAGGTACCGGGCGAAACCAATACCGATGACCTGTCGCCGGCGCCGGACGCCTGGAGCCGCCCGGACATCCCGATGCACTACCTCGCGATGCTGAAGAACACGCGCCCGGACGCGGCCTTCAAGCCGGAGGAAGACGGCAAGCGCGGTCCGATGCAGTTCATCGAGGACCTCAAGAAGAAGGGCAATCTGGTGGCCTACGTCGGTGACGTGGTCGGCACCGGCTCGTCGCGCAAGTCCGCCACCAACTCGGTGATCTGGGCCACCGGCGAAGACATTCCGTTCGTACCGAACAAGCGTTTCGGCGGCGTCACGCTCGGCGGCAAGATCGCGCCGATCTTCTTCAACACCCAGGAAGACTCCGGCTCGCTGCCGATCGAAGTGGACGTTTCCAAGCTGGAGATGGGCGATGTGATCGACATCTTCCCGTACGACGGCAAGATCGAGAAGAACGGCGCGCTGGTCACCAATTTCGAGCTCAAGAGCCAGGTCCTGCTCGATGAAGTGCGCGCCGGCGGCCGCATCAACCTGATCATCGGCCGCTCGCTGACCGGCAAGGCCCGCGAGTTCCTCGGCCTGCCCGCCTCGACACTGTTCCGCCTGCCGCAGACGCCGGCGCCGACCAAGGCCGGCTTTACGCTGGCGCAGAAGATGGTTGGCCGCGCCTGCGGTCTGCCGGAAGGCCAGGGCATGCGCCCGGGCACCTACTGCGAACCGAAGATGACCACGGTCGGCTCGCAGGACACCACCGGTCCGATGACGCGCGATGAGCTGAAGGATCTGGCCTGCCTCGGCTTCTCGGCTGACCTGGTGATGCAGTCCTTCTGCCACACGGCCGCCTATCCGAAGCCGGTCGACGTCAAGACCCATCGCGAACTGCCGGCGTTCATCAGCAACCGCGGCGGCGTCGCGCTGCGCCCGGGCGACGGCGTCATCCACTCGTGGCTCAACCGCCTGCTGCTGCCGGACACCGTCGGCACCGGTGGCGATTCGCACACGCGCTTCCCGATCGGCATCTCGTTCCCGGCCGGCTCCGGCCTGGTCGCCTTCGGCGCCGCCACCGGCGTGATGCCGCTGGACATGCCGGAATCGGTGCTGGTCCGCTTCAAGGGCACGATGCAGCCGGGCGTGACGCTGCGTGACCTGGTCCATGCGATCCCGCTGTACGCGATCAAGGCGGGCCTGCTGACGGTAGCCAAGGCCGGCAAGAAGAACATCTTCTCGGGCCGCGTGCTGGAGATCGAAGGCCTGCCGGATCTCAAGGTCGAACAGGCCTTCGAGCTGTCCGACGCCTCGGCCGAGCGCTCCGCCGCCGGCTGCACGATCAAGCTCAACAAGGAGCCGATCATCGAGTACATGAACTCGAACATCGTGCTCATGAAGAACATGATCGCCGACGGCTACAAGGATGCGCGCACGCTCGAACGCCGCATCAAGAAGATGGAGGAATGGCTCGCCAAGCCGACGCTGCTCGAAGCCGACAAGGACGCCGAGTACGCCGCCGTCATCGAGATCGACCTCAATGACATCAAGGAGCCGATCGTCTGCTGCCCGAACGATCCGGATGACGCCAAGTTCCTGTCGGAAGTCGCCGGCACCAAGATCGACGAGGCCTTCATCGGCTCGTGCATGACCAACATCGGCCACTTCCGCGCCGCCGGCAAACTGCTGGAAGGCAAGAAGGACATCCCGGTGCGCCTGTGGGTTGCGCCGCCGACCAAGATGGACGCTGCCAAGCTGACGCAGGAAGGCGTGTACAACACCTTCGGCACCGCCGGTGCGCGCACCGAGATGCCGGGCTGCTCGCTGTGCATGGGTAACCAGGCGCAGATCAAGGAAGGCGCCACCTGCATCTCGACCTCGACGCGCAACTTCCCCAACCGTCTCGGCAAGAACACCAACGTGTTCCTGGGCTCGGCGGAACTGGCGGCGATCGCCTCGAAGATGGGCAAGCTGCCGACCCCGGCCGAGTACCTGGCCGAAATCGGCGTCGTCACCAAGAGCTCCGATCAGATCTACCAGTATCTGAACTTCGACAAGATCGAAGAGTATGCGGAGACGGCGAAGACGGTCGCGGCGTAAGGCCCGCAGCGTCCGATGCGACAAAAAGCCCGCCGGTGCGAACCGGCGGGCTTTTTTCGTTCAACGCGCCTGCGGCTTGCCTGCGCGATAATCGCTCCCATGACTGAACCTCGGGCATCGCGTCCTCTCTAAATTTCGCCACCTGCCTTGCATCCTTTTCGGGCACGGCAGCCAACCGGAGAATCGAATCATGACGGACAGCTTCAGCAGCAAAGCCAGCTTGCAGGTCGGCGGCAAGAGCTACACCTACTACAGCCTCAAGGCGCTGCAACCGAAGTTCAACGTCGCGCGCCTGCCGTATTCGATCAAGGTGCTGCTCGAAAACCTGTTGCGCAGCGAGGACGGCGTCAACACCACCACGGACGACATCGAGGCGCTGGCCGGCGCGGACTTCAAGGATCTGCCGCCCAAGGACATCAACTTCACGCCGGCGCGCGTGATCCTGCAGGACTTCACCGGCGTGCCCTGCGTGGTCGATCTGGCGGCGATGCGCGATGCGATCAAGCAGCTCGGCGGCGATGCCGCCAAGGTCAATCCGCTATGCCCGGTGGAGCTGGTGATCGACCACTCCGTGATGATCGACCATTACGGCAGCAAGGACGCCCTGGACCTCAACGCCAAGGTGGAGTTCCAGCGCAACCAGGAGCGCTACACCTTCCTGCGCTGGGGCCAGGAGGCGCTGCAGAACTTCAAGGCGGTGCCGCCGGATACCGGTATCGTCCATCAGGTCAACATCGAGTACCTGGCGCGCGTGGTGTTCGAGAACAGCGAGGGCGTGCTGTACCCCGACAGCTGCTTCGGAACCGATAGCCATACGACGATGGTCAACGGCATCGGTGTGCTCGGCTGGGGCGTCGGCGGCATCGAGGCCGAAGCGGCGATGCTCGGCCAGCCGTCGTCGATGCTGATTCCGGAAGTGATCGGCGTGCGTGTCACCGGCAAGCTGGCGGAAGGTGCGACCGCCACCGATCTGGTGCTGACCGTCACCGAGATGCTGCGCAAGCGCGGCGTGGTCGAGAAGTTCGTCGAGTTCTTCGGCCCGGGGCTGGCTAACCTCTCCGCATCGGACCGCAACACCATCGGCAACATGGCGCCGGAATACGGCGCGACCTGCGGCATCTTCCCGATCGACGACGAGACCTTGGCCTACCTGCGCCTCACCGGCCGCAGCGAGGAACACATCGCGGTGGTCAAGGCCTATGCGCAGGCGCAGGGCATGTGGTGGACGCCGGATGCGCCGGAAGCCGAGTACACGGACGTGCTGCATCTGGATCTGGGGACGATCAAGCCCAGTCTCGCCGGCCCCAAGCGCCCGCAGGACCGCGTGCTGCTGACCGACGTCAAGGCCAATTTCCGTGAGGCCTTCGCTGCCGAGCAGCGCCTGCGTCCGTCGAAGGGGCCGGCCAGCGTCAGCAACAAGGGCCAGAGCTATCCGCTCAGGGACGGCGCCGTCGTCATCGCTGCGATCACGTCCTGCACCAACACCTCGAACCCGAGCGTGCTGATCGGCGCCGGCCTGCTGGCGAAGAAAGCGCGCGCGCTTGGCCTTGTCACGCAACCCTGGGTGAAGACCTCGCTGGCACCGGGCTCGCTGGCCGTCACCGAATATCTGAAGAAGGCCGATCTGCTGCCGTATCTGGAGGAGCTCGGCTTCTTCGTCTCCGCCTACGGCTGCACGACCTGCATCGGCAACTCCGGCCCGCTCGACGAGCCGATCGGCAAGGCGATCCAGGACCACACCCTGAGTGTGTCGGCGGTGCTGTCCGGCAATCGCAATTTCGAGGGGCGCGTCCATCAGGACGTGCGCATGAACTACCTCGCCTCGCCGCCGCTGGTGGTGGCCTATGCGCTGGCCGGCAGCACCGACATCGACCTGACGAGCGAGCCGATCGGCAAAGGCAGCAATGGTCAGGACGTTTATCTGAAGGACATCTGGCCCAGCAACCAGGAGATCCAGCAAGTCGTCGCGCAGGCGGTCACCAGCGAACTGTTCAAGAAGAGCTACGCCGACGTGCTCAAGGGAGATGCACGCTGGCAGTCGATCCAGGTCACCAAGTCCGAGACCTACCACTGGGACGCCAAGAGCACGTATATCCAGAACCCGCCGTACTTCGTCGGCATGACCAAGACGCCGCCGGGCATCCAGCCGATCCGCAAGGCGCGCGTGCTGGCGGTGCTCGGTGATTCGATCACCACCGACCACATCTCGCCAGCCGGCGACATCAAGAAGGACGGCCCTGCGGGCCGCTACCTCGAAGCGCACGGCGTCAAGAAGGTCGACTTCAACAGCTTCGGCTCACGGCGCGGCAATCACGAGATCATGATGCGCGGCACCTTCGCCAACACGCGCATCAAGAACGCGATGACGCCGGGCGTCGAAGGCGGCGTGTCGCGCTA
>CAMLDZ010000110.1 GCA_946478985.1 uncultured Solimonas sp. | reverse complement strand
GGTTGCCGCGGTTGCGGATCTCGATGCCCAGGCGCAGCTCGATCTGCCGCAGGTGCGCGTCAAACGGCCCGCAGAGCGTGACCAGACGCTGTGCGTCATCCGGCTCCAGCACCAGATCCAGGCGCGCCGGCGCTGCAGGCCGCGTGCTCATGACAGCGCCTCGCAGACCGCCGGTGCATCCACGCATTCACCACGCAGCGCATAGGCCGTGGACTCGGTGATGCGCACGTCGACGAACTGGCCGATCAGGGTTTCCGGCGCATCGAAGTTGACGGTGCGGTGGGTCGAGGTCTTGCCGGCCAGCTGGCCGTTGCCGCGTGCCGACGGCCGCTCGACCAGCACGCGCTGCACGCTGCCGACCAGCCGCTGGCGGAACTGCTGATCGAGCTGGTTGACGCGTGCCTGCAGAATCGCCAGCCGCTGCTGCTTGGTGGCGGCATCGACGCCGTCGCGCAGGTTCGCCGCCGGCGTGCCCGGGCGCGGGCTGTAGACGAACGAGAACGCGCAGTCGATGCCGGCCTCGCCGATCAGGTTCATCGTCATCGCGAAGTCGGCGTCGGTCTCGGTCGGGAAGCCGACGATGAAATCGCTCGACAGCGAGATGTCCGGCCGCGCCGCGCGGATGCGGGCGATCTTGGCAAGGAACTGCTCGCGCGTGTAACCGCGCTTCATCATGCCGAGAATGCGGTCACTGCCGGACTGCACCGGCAGATGCAGGAACGAGGCGAGCTTGGGCTCCTCCGCATACGCCTCGATCAGCGAGTCATTGAACTCCGCCGGGTGCGAGGTGGTGAAGCGGATGCGCTCGATGCCGGGAATGCGCGCGACGTAGCGGATCAGCAGGCCCAGATCGCAAGTCTCGGAGGTGCCGCCCATCTCACCGCGATAGGCGTTGACGTTCTGGCCGAGCAGGGTGATCTCGCGCACGCCCTGCGCCGCCAGCTGCGCGCATTCGGTCAGCACGCCGTCGAGCGGGCGCGAGATCTCCGCGCCGCGCGTGTACGGCACCACGCAGAAGGTGCAGTACTTGGAGCAGCCTTCCATGATCGACACGTTGGCCGCCGGGCCCTCTGCGCGCGGCTCCGGCAGGCGGTCGAACTTCTCGATCTCGGGGAAGCTGATGTCGACGCTGGGCTTGCGCGTCTGCCGCGTCTGCTCCAGCAGCTCCGGCAGGCGGTGCAGGGTCTGCGGGCCGAAGACGATGTCGATCATCGGCGCGCGACGGGTCAGCTGCTCGCCTTCCTGCGAGGCGACGCAGCCGCCGACGCCGATCACGCGGCGTGGATCGGCCTGCTTCCAGTCCTTCCAGCGGCCGAGCTCGGAGAACACTTTCTCCTGCGCCTTCTCGCGGATCGAGCAGGTGTTGAGCAGCAGCAGATCGGCTTCGTCCGGATTCTGCGTGCGCACGTAGCCATGCGATGCGGCGAGTACGTCGGTCATCTTGGCCGAGTCGTAATCGTTCATCTGGCAACCGTAGGAGATCAGGTACAGCTTCTTCGCAGCAGCGTCGGACATTCGGGCGGCCACCGGGCCGGCGGGAAAACGGCCTCGTAGTATACGTTCTGGCCTGGACTTGGCGATGAAATCGCCGTGGCGGCAGCGTCCGGCTTGCCGCCCCCGCCGGCGCAGGGCTCAGCCCAGCTTCTTCAGCCAGTCGTCGACGCCGCGCTCGATGTCCGTCCACGCCGCCTCGAACGCCGCCTTCGGCAGACGGTACGGGTCGGCGACGTCGGCGTTCTCGCTCCACCGCATCAGCTTGTGGACACGGCCGCGCATCTGCGGGTACTTGGCGTTGAGCCAGTCCGAGTGGGTCTGGTCCAGCGTCAGCACCAGATCCACCGCGCCCAGCTGCGAGAGGCTGACCTGCTGGGCGCGGTGCGCGCTCAGGTCCAGGCCGTGGTCGGCGGCCACCTCGACCGACAGCGGGTCGGCCGGATAACCGACCAGCGCGCCGGTGCCGGCGGAGCTCACCTGCGTGCCGCGCGCGCTGAGCTTGTGCCGCAGCAGGGCTTCGGCAAGCGGGCTGCGACAGATATTGCCGGTGCAGATGACGAGAATTCGATCGAACATGAGCGTAGGGGCAGGTCGCCGGATCGGGCGCCTGCGATTTTGGAGCCGACGATTCTACAGGCCCCACAAACGACGTGAAAACGGCGACTTGCGCATCGCCGTTGGCGCCGCCGGCACTGTCGGGGCGGGCGCCCGATCCGACATACTGTCGTCACGGACGCCATAACAACACGCTCATAAACGCTCATGCCGCCAATTCAAGGACGACCCACCCGCCGCACCCGCGCCAAGCATGGCGGCGAAAAGCCCAGCATCGAATCCGTGCTGCTCGCCGCGATGGAGCGGCTGCTGGAGCGCGGCCACACCTTCGGCGCGCTGACCGTCGAGCAGCTGACCAAGGAGGCCGGTATCGCCCGCGGCACCTTCTATCTGCACTTCCGCGACAAGGGCGAACTGGTCGAGCGCATCATGGGCGAGTTCGCCGACGAGTGGGTGCGCAGCAACGGCGAATGGCTGCGTGAAGGCGACACCTTCTCGCCGGCCAGCGTCCACAAGGCGGTGGCCGGCACCGTCAAGACCTTCAAGAAGCATCAGGCGATCATCGCCGCCATCAACGAAACGGCGCCGCACGACGCCAAGGTCGCCGACTACTTCCAGAAAATGGTCGAGTCGATCTGCCTGCAGAGTCGCCGCTCCTTCGCCACCGTGCGCCGCAGTGGTGATGGCAAGAAGGGCGCCAACGACGAGGTCGCCGACATGCTGACCTGGATGGTGATTCTCTACACGGCGCGGATGGTCGGCCAGCGCGAGGGCGCGGCGCTGACGCGGATGGCCAAGGGCATGGGCTATATCTGCAGCAACGCGATTTTCCTAGACGCCGAGTGAAGCGCAGGGCGCAAAAAATGAAAAAGGACCGCCGCGGCGGTCCTTTTTCGTGATGGCGATCTCGCAAGCGCCTCAGAACGGGATGTCGTCGTCCTCGAAGGGCGCATCAGCCTCATGATTCTGTTGCGGCGGCGGGGCGCCGCGTGACGGTGCCGCGGCGCGCGAGCCGCTGCCGCCATAGCTGGACCCGCCGCCGTAGCCGCCGCGCGAGTCGTCCGCCATCGGCGCGCTGCCGCCACCACCCGGCTTGCCGTCGAGCATCTGCATGTCCTGCACGCGGACCTCGGTGGTGTAGCGGTCCTTGCCTTCCTTGTCCTGCCACTTGCGCGTGCGCAGCGAGCCTTCGACGTAGACCTTGGAACCCTTCTTCAGGTACTTGCCGGCGATCTCGCCGAGCTTTCCCGGAAACACGACGTTGTGCCACTCCGTCGCTTCCTTCTGTTCGCCGCTCTGCTTGTCCTTCCAGCTCTCGGTGGTGGCGATCGTCGCGTTGGCGATCGCGTCGCCGCTCGGGAAGTAGCGGACTTCCGGATCCTTGCCGAGGTTGCCGATCAGAATGACTTTATTGATGCCGCGGGCCATAGCGTTTCCCCAATGTCGCGACCCCATCGCCGTGCCCGGCCAGGGGCCCGGGGCGCTGGGATCGCCAGACTCGTCTGAAGTGGTGCCGCCCGCCACCGCAGCGGCGCAGGTCGCGCCGGTGCCGGCCCGGACGGCAGGCCTCGCATCTTAGCGGATTGCCCTGCCGCGGAACCGGCGGGCGCCGCTCAGACCTGCCCGCAGGCCAGGTTGGCCGGTACCGCGACGTCCATCAGCCTGGGATTCGGCAGGTTCAGCTGGTTCATGATCGCCACATAGTCGGCCTCGCTCTTGCCGGCCAGGCGCGGATTGTGACGGCGCTCCTCGCCGATGCTGGACGCCGTCCAGCCCTTGTAGTCGTGGCCCGGATAAACGGTGACCTCATCCGGCAGCCGGAACAGCTTGTTGACGATCGAGTCCCAGGACTTGTGCGGGTCACCGCCCTGGAAATCGGTGCGGCCGCTGCCGCGGATCAGCAGCACGTCGCCGGTAAACACCGCCCGCGGCCGGGCAGGATCGAGCACGAAGCTGAACGATTCGTCGGTATGGCCCGGCGTGTACAGCGCCTGCAGGCGCAGGCCGTCGACATCGATGATCTCGCCCTCGCGGATGCTCTGGCTGACGCAGGCCGCACGCGTGAACTCGCCCATCACGGTGATGCAGCCGCTGCGCTCGCGCAGATCGCCGAGCGCGGTGATGTGATCGGCGTGCGTGTGGGTGTCGATGGCGCGGACCAGCTTGAGATCCAGCTCCTCGATCAGGCGCAGGTAATCGGCCAGCTTCTCCTTGACCGGATCGATGATCAGGGCCTCGCGCCCGCGGGCGGACGCCAGCAGGTAGGTGTAGGTGCTGGAGACCGGCTCGAACAGCTGACGAAAAATCATGATGCCCTCGCAGTGCCGGCCACCGCGCCTCGCGCGGCGGCCACCGATGACGTGAAGCGGCCGGCTCAGCGTGTCGCCGCTGCTGCCGGCCGACCGGCCGCGCCGCCGCTGGCGGCGAGGCGGTCGCGCAACCACATGCCGGCCAGCATCGCCGCGACGAAGGCCAGCACTTGCGGCTTCAGGCTGACCAGGTTGGCGATGGCCGGTCCTGGACACAGTCCGGCGATGCCCCAGCCGATGCCGAACAGCACGGCGCCGCCGATCAGGGGGCGGTCCAGATCCTTCTTGGTCGGCAGGTAGAAGCGCCGGTCCAGCAACGGCTGGCTGCGGCCCTTGATGACGAACTGGAACACCGGCAGCGTCACGCAGATGGCGGCGCCCATCACGAAAGCAAGCGACGGATCCCAGGCGCCGGCGAGATCGAGAAACCCGAGGACCTTGGCCGGATCGGTCATGCCGGCGATCACCAGGCCCGCGCCGAACAGCGTGCCGGAAACCAGCGACAGCAGGGTATTGGCGTTCATGAATGGACTCCGAGCAGATGGCGCAGGACAAACACGGTGATGAAGCCGGACGCCATGAACGTCAGCGTGGCGGCAATGGACCGCGCCGACAGGCGGCCGATGCCGCAGACGCCGTGGCCAGACGTGCAGCCGCTGCCCATGCGGGTGCCGAAGCCGACGATCAGGCCTGCGGCGATCATGCCGCCCCAGCCGACCTGCAGCGTACCGGCGGCCAGCTCCGGCCGCAGCAGGCCGACCAGCAGCGCGCCCAGCATCAGGCCGGCAATGAACATGACGCGCCATGGCGCGTCCGCCGGCTTGCGTTCCAGCAGCAGGCCGCCGAGGACCCCGCTGACGCCGGCAATGCGGCCGTTGAAGATGACCATCAGCGCAGCGGCCAGTCCGATCAGGCCGCCGCCGATGGCGGCGCGTATCCAGGACTGCACATCGATCACGATCTCCACACATTTCTCCTTGGGCTCCGAGGCCCTGCTGCGGGCCGGTCGGCCGCCCCGCTTGATCGAGTGGCACAACGGCGCGTGCTCGATGGCTCGTATACTATACGGGGTATACAGAAAGTAAAGCCCGACGTCGGCGCGGCGACAGCAAGGCCCGCAATGCTAGGATTCCCGGCCATGGCTCAATCCCCTGCTTCCGTCCCCCGTCCGCATCAGCGCGAGGTCATGCTGCGGCTGCGCCGCGTCGAAGGTCAGATCCGCGGCATCCTGCAGATGATGGAACAGGATCAGCCCTGCGACGCGATCGCCCAGCAGCTGGCGGCGGCGCGCAAGGCACTGGATCGCGCGTTCTTCGAGATGATGGCGTGCAGCCTGGAAACGGAAGTCGGCGGACAGTCCAGCGATGCCGAGTTGTGCCGGCGCATCGCCGAGAAAGCGCGGCTGCTCGCCAAATACGCCTGAGGCGCCGCAGCGCGCCGGGCAGCGCCGATAGCCGCCGCGGCCGCTGCCCGCGACAGGACGACGGGCACAGCACCGCGGTCATCGCCTCAGGGCAAGACGCTCAATGACGCGGGCCGGACTCCAGCGGCGAGCCCGGCAGCGGCTGCAGCGAGACCGCGAAGCTCAGCCACAGCAGCGACAGCAGGCCGGCCGCCGCGAAGGCGCCGCCGATACCCCAGTGGCCGAGCGCGAAACCGCCGAGCGTGCCGCCGGCGAAGCCGCCGAGGAACTGGCTGCTGGCGTAGACGCCCAGCGCCGCGCCTTTCTGATCGGGCGGCGCACGCCGCGAGATCATCGACGGCAGCGAGCCTTCCAGGTAGTTGAAACCGACGAAAAACACCAGCAGCGCGATGCACAGGCCGGCGGCATGATCGTGGACGGCGGACGCCGCCAGCAGCGCCGCGCCGATCAGCGCGATGGCGCCGATGAACGCCGGCTTGAGCAGGCCCCGCGACTCGATGCGGCGGATCAGCGCGAACACCGGCACGATCGATAGCAGCAGCACCGGCAGGTAGACCTCCCAGTGTCGCGGGCTCGGCAAGGCCAGGGTCTGCTCGATGGCCTGCGGCGCGGCGATGAACAGCGCCGTCATCATCGCGTGCAGCAGGAAGATGCCGCCGTCGAGGCGCAGCAATTGCGGATCCGCCAGCGCGCGGCGCACGCCGCCACTGCCGCCGGCCAGACGAGGGGCGCCGGGCACCAGGAACACCACCCCACCGATCGCCGCCAGCGCCAGCACGCCGGTGAGATCGAAAATGCCGTCGACGCCGATCGAGCCGCTCAGCACCGGGCCGAGCACCAGCGCGACGATGAAGGACACGCCCATGCCGATGCCCATCAGCGCCATCGCCTGGGTGCGCACCTGCGGCCGCGTGACGTCGGCCAGCAGGGCCGACAGGGCGCCGGAAATGGCACCGGCGCCCTGCACTGCACGGCCGAACAGGATCCAGTGGATCTCCTGGGCATGGCCGGCGATGAAGCTGCCGGCGGCGAACAGCAGCAGGCCGGCGACGATCACCGGCTTGCGGCCGATGCGGTCGGACAACATGCCGAACGGGATCTGCAGCGCCGCCTGCACCAGGCCGTAGATGCCGATCGCCAGACCGATCTGCAGCGCCGTCGCGCCGTCGGGCAGATCGCGGGCATAGATCGCGAACACCGGCAGGATCATGAACATGCCGAGCATGCGCAGCGCCTGCAACAGAGAGAGCGCGGCAGTGGCGCGCCATTCGAAACGGTTCATGAGGACTAATCAGTCGGACCACAACGGCGGAGCACGTTCTGCGCCAGCGCGGCGCCCATGGCAGCCGGCGGCGGCGATGCACGGGATCCCTTCGTCGGGATCGGCTCCGGTGTCATATGGTAACGCTTCGCCCGTCATGCGCGGCGTCACTGCGGCGGCCGGCAGACCGCGGCAGGCGTCGCCGGCTCCGGACGCAGCCACAGCCAGATCGCCACCGCCGCCATGCAGGCGGTGGCCAGCTCGGCGATCCACAGGCGCTGCACGGTGCCGAACAGGATCAGCGCGCTCAGACTCATCACCAGCGTCGCACTCCATTTGGCGCGGCGGCTGACGGCACCGTTGTCACGCCAGTTGCGGATGATCGGCCCGAAACGGGGGTGCGCGTCCAGCCAGGCGGCAAAGCGCGGCGAGCTGCGCGCCGCCGCCCAGGCCGAGATCAGCACGAATACCGTCGTCGGCAGGCCCGGCACGAAGATGCCGATGATGCCCAGGCCCAGACTCACGGCCGCCAGTGCGATCAGAAAGTAACGCATGCCGCAGATTCTATGCGGACGGCGGTGCGCAGACGCTGCCGATCGGCGCGTTCCGGCTTTAACGCCTGCCCGCCCGCCCCTATATAGTTGTGCGTTCCCCTCTTCCGGTCCGTGCCGTTTCCCTGATGGACAGCATCCGTATCCGCGGCGCCCGCACGCACAATCTCAAGAACGTCTCGCTGGACCTGCCGCGCGACAAGCTCACGGTGATCACCGGCCTGTCCGGCTCCGGCAAATCCTCGCTGGCCTTCGACACGCTGTACGCCGAAGGCCAGCGCCGCTATGTCGAATCGCTGTCGGCCTATGCGCGGCAGTTTCTCGGCCAGATGGACAAGCCGGACGTCGACTCGATCGAAGGCCTGTCGCCGGCGATCTCGATCGAGCAGAAATCGACCAGCCACAACCCGCGCTCGACGGTCGGCACCGTCACCGAGATCTACGACTACCTGCGCCTGCTCTACGCCCGCGTCGGCACCGCCCGCTGCCCGGACCACGGCGTGACGCTGGAAGCCCAGTCGGTGTCGCAGATGGTCGACCAGGTGCTGGCATTGCCGGCCGATTCGGCCTGGCTGCTGCTGGCGCCGGTGGTGCGCGGCCGCAAGGGTGAGCATGCGGAATGGTTCGAGCAGGCGCGCGCGCAGGGCTTCGTGCGCATGCGCGTCGACGGCCGCGTCTACGAGCTGGAGGAGATCCCGCCGCTCAACCGCAAGCTCAAGCACGACATCGAGATCGTCGTCGACCGCTTCAAGGTGCGGCCTGAGCTGCAGCAACGGCTCGCGGAATCCTTCGAGACCGCGCTGCGCCTGTCCGAGGGCACCGCCTACGTGGTGCCGCACAGCGGCCAGGGCGAGGAGCTGACGTTCTCCGCCAAGATGTCCTGCCCGCATTGCGGCTATTCGCTCGAAGAACTGGAGCCGCGGCTGTTCTCGTTCAATGCGCCGCACGGCGCCTGCGCCACGTGCGACGGCCTGGGCCAGATGCAGGTGTTCGACGCCGAGCGCGTCGTCGCCAGCCCGGAGCTGAGCCTGGCCGCCGGCGCGATCCGCTCCTGGGACAAGCGCAATCCCTACTACTGGCATTTCGTCTCCTCGCTCGCCAAGCATTACCGCTTCGATCCGGAGAAGCCGTTCGTCAAGCTCAGCGAGAAGGCCCGCAACATCCTGCTGTACGGCAGCGGCGACGAAAAACTGCCGTTCGAATATCCGGACGAGCGCGGCCGCCTGCAGACGCGCACGCACAAATTCGAAGGCATCATTCCGAATCTGGAGCGCCGCTACCGCGAAACCGAATCGGACGCGGTGCGCGAGGAACTGGCCAAGTACCTCAGCAACAAGCCCTGCCCGGACTGCAACGGCGAGCGCCTCAACCGCGCGGCACGTCATGTATTCGTCGCCGACACCAATCTGCCGGCGATCACCAATCTGTCGGTGCGCGAGGCCGAAGCACACTTCAACGCGCTGGCGCTGCCCGGCCACAAGGCCGAGATCGCCGACAAGATCGTCAAGGAGATCTGCGCGCGGCTGGGCTTTCTCAACAACGTCGGCCTCGACTACCTGACGCTGGCGCGCAGCGCCGAAACGCTGTCCGGCGGCGAGGCGCAGCGCATCCGCCTGGCCTCGCAGATCGGCGCCGGCCTGGTCGGCGTGATGTACGTGCTCGACGAACCGAGCATCGGCCTGCACCAGCGCGACAACGAGCGCCTGCTGCAGACCCTGTTCCGGCTGCGCGATCTCGGCAACACGGTGATCGTCGTCGAGCACGACGAGGACGCGATCCGCCACGCCGACCACGTCGTCGACATCGGCCCGGGCGCCGGCGTCCATGGCGGTCGGGTCATCGCCGAGGGCACGCCCCAGCAAGTCCAGGCCAACCCGGACTCCGTCACCGGCCAGTATCTGGCCGGCGCCGCTCGGATCGAAGTGCCGTCGACGCGCACGCCGACCGACCCGGACAAGCAGATCACCATCCGCAACGCGCGCGGCAACAACCTCAAGAACGTCACCGCGCAGATTCCGGTCGGCGTCGTCACCTGCGTCACCGGCGTGTCCGGCTCCGGCAAGTCGACGCTGATCAACGACACGCTGTACGGCTTCGCCGCGCGTGCGCTCAACAATGCCTCGACGCAGCACGCGATCTGCGACGGCATCGACGGCATCGAGCAGCTCGACAAGGTCATCGACATCGACCAGTCGCCGATCGGCCGCACGCCGCGCAGCAATCCGGCGACCTACACGGGCCTGTTCACGCCGATCCGCGAACTGTTCGCCGGCGTGCCGGAATCCCGTGCGCGCGGTTACGGACCGGGCCGCTTCAGCTTCAACGTCAAGGGCGGCCGCTGCGAGACCTGCGAGGGCGATGGCGTGATCAAGGTGGAGATGCACTTCCTGCCGGATGTGTACGTCACCTGCGACACCTGCAAGGGCAAGCGCTACAACCGCGAGACGCTGGAGATCAAGTACAAGGGCAAGAGCATCAACGAGGTGCTCGAACTCACGGTTGAAGACGCACTGGAGTTCTTCAAGCCGGTGCCGGCGCTGGCGCGCAAGCTGGAGACACTGATGGACGTCGGCCTCTCCTACATCACGCTCGGCCAGAACGCGACCACGCTGTCCGGTGGCGAGGCGCAGCGCGTCAAGCTCGCCAAGGAGCTGTCGAAGCGCGATACCGGGCAGACGCTCTACATCCTCGATGAGCCGACCACCGGCCTGCACTTCCACGACGTCGCACAGCTGATCGGCGTGCTCGAACGCCTGCGCGAGCACGGCAATACCGTGGTGATCATCGAGCACAACCTCGACGTCATCAAACGCGCCGACTGGATCCTCGACCT
>CAMLDZ010000109.1 GCA_946478985.1 uncultured Solimonas sp. | reverse complement strand
CCGAGCTGGTCACGCTGGCCGGCGAGGATCACTGGCTGTCGCGCGAGCAGACGCGCATCCAGATGCTGCGGACGGTGATGCGCTTTGTTCAGCAGCACAATCCCGCCGCGACGGGCGAGCCCTGAGCGCGCCGCGCAGCGGTCGTCCCGGGCCGCGTGTCGCAATTCACGGAAAAGACTCCCGGGAGCTTCGAGACTGTCGACCGTCCAGGGAAGGAGGTCTCGTCGATGCCTTTACGCCACATCCTGTTTGCGGGATTCGCGCTGTGCAGCGAGGCCCTGTTGGCAGCCGCACAGCCGCCGCCGCTGGAAGCGTACGGCCGTCTGCCGGCGATCGAGAAGGTCACGCTGTCGCCGAGCGGAGAGCGGTATGCCTTCGCGGCCACCGTCCAGGATCGGCGGCGCCTGTATGTGCGTACGGTCGACGGCAAGCCGCTGGCGATGCCCGCCATCGACGAGGTCAAGCTGCGAGCCCTGCATTGGGCCGGCGAGCGCTTCGTCATCGCCGCGACCAGCGATA
The DNA here is from genome assembly GCA_946478985.1 of uncultured Solimonas sp. The sequence continues at coordinate 9,965 of CAMLDZ010000109.1, read as the reverse complement.
CCTACAACTTTGGCCCGCATTACCGCGGGAGCCGCTACGAACTGAGCAGTTATCAGCTCATTGATCTCGACAAAGGGAGGGTCGGCCCGCTGCTGGATGGTCGACAGCTGTTCAATGCAGCGGCGGGCTACTACGGCGTGCGTCAACGCGACAAAGACTGGTACGCCTATCTCAGCGCGCAGCCGATCACCAGTTCCGATCTCAGCGTGGCAACGCTGGCCCATGAGCCGGCGGACCTGTATGAAATCGACCTGCAGAGCGGCAAGCCCCGCCGTCTGGCCAAGGGCTGCGAGGGCTGTGGCAACTGGTTGATAGGGGCAGACGGCACGCTCGTCGCCAGCGCGCAATATGAAGATCGTGGCGGCCGCTGGCGTCTCCATGCCGGTACACGTCACGCCCGTGAGCTGATGCAGGTAGCCGACCCCTTCGGTCAGAACGCCATACTCGGAAACGGTCGCGGTAAGAACACGGTGCTGGTGCAGCAGGTCGATGCCGAGGGCAGCGTCCGGTATCTCGAAGTGCCGCTGTCCGGCGCGGCACCGGTGGAGGTCTTTGCCGGCGAACGTGTCTACGACTTCATCTGGGATCACAGTGGCGAGCGCCTGCGTGGCTTCATACGCGACGATGACAGCGCCGAGCCGGTGCTGTTCGACGAGCGTTCCGCCGCGCGTCTGCGCGGCACGCTCAAAGCGTTCCCCGATCTTTCCGTGCGCTTCGAGTCCTGGAGCGATGACCTGAGTCGCCTGATCGTATACACGCAGGGTGTGCCGGCAAAAGACCCGGCCCGCGCCGACGCTGGCACTTACTGGCTGGTCGACATCGCCAGCGGCCAGGCGCAGCCGCTGGGCGCGGCGTATCCGCGGGTACGGCCGGAGCAGGTGGGGCCGTGGCGGATGATCGACTACCGCGCCGCCGACGGCCTGGCCTTGCGCGGCGTGCTGACCCTTCCGCCGGGTGCTGTGGTGCCGCGCAAGTTGCCGCTGGTGGTGCTGCCGCACGGCGGCCCGGAAGCGCGTGACTACCCGGAGTTCAACTGGTGGGCTCAGGCATTCGCGAGCCGCGGCTACGCGGTCTGGCAGCCCAACTTCCGAGGTTCAGCGGGCTATGGCGCCGCATTGTTGCGTGCCGGCTACGGGGAATGGGGCGGCAAGATGCAGACCGACATTTCCGACGGCGTTGCCGAGCTGGCGCGGCAGGGTATCGTCGATGCGCAGCGCGCCTGCATCGTTGGCGCCAGCTACGGCGGCTATGCAGCGCTGGCCGGCGTCACCTTGCAGCAGGGTCTGTACCGCTGCGCGGTGTCTGTCAACGGCGTCACCGATCCGGGGCCGCTGGTGCAACGCACGCAGGATCACAACGGCGACGACGCGCTGCGTTACATGCTGCGTTTCCTTGGTGCCGGTTCCGCGCAGGACGAGCGCATCAGCCAGCGCTCTCCCGTCCACCTGGCCTCACGCGCCGACGCGCCGGTCCTGCTGATACACGGCCGCGAAGACACCGTGGTGCCGTATGTGCAGAGCGTGGCGATGCAGCGCGCCCTGAAAGCGGCCGGCAAGCCTGTCGAGCTGATCACGCTGGCCGGCGAGGATCACTGGCTGTCGCGCGAGCAGACGCGGACACAGATGCTCAAGGCCGCCGTCGCCTTCGTGCAGCAGCACAATCCGGCGGGGCCGCTCAGGTGAACCACGGCCCGCTGACGCAGTAGGTGATGCCGGCGGTCCCGGCAGGCGTCCTGGCGCCGGGGCCACGCTGCGAGCTGAAGTAGAAGTGACGGCCATCCGGCGAGAACGCCGGGCCGGTCACTTCCGAACCTTCCTGGCCGGCCAGTTCGATCAGCGGAAAGATCCGGCCATCCTGCGTGATCGCAACGGCCTGCTGGTTGGCCTCGTCCTTGTCCTCGACGACGATCAGATCGCCGCCCGGCGTGACGATGATGTTGTCGACCGAATCCAGGATCGGCTGCGGATGCAGGGCGTCGTCGTAGACGGTGGCGATGCGGCCGGCGGCCAGATCCAGCGCCCAGACGCGGCAATCGCCCTTGGTGGTGAAGTAGACGAAGCCGGCGTGATGCCAGACGCCTTCACCGCCGCGGAACGCGGTGCTGTCCGGCAGCTGTTCGCGCAGCGGCTTGCCGAGCAGCGTGGCGCCGACCACCTGCGGCGACGGCACCGGCACATCGAGCCAGCTGACCCGGGTCGCCGGCAGTAAACCCGGCTGGTCCACCGTCGCCTGCGGCGCATGCACCTGCAGCGCCTGCAGACGGCCGCGCTGCAGATCCGGCTTGCCGCCGACGTTGGGCGTGTCGGAGACGAAGCGGTAGAAGCGGCCGTCCGGCTTGTCCTCGGTGAGATAGACGATGTTGGTCTTCGGATCGACCGCGGCGGCCTCGTGCGCGAAGACGCCGAGCGCCGGCAGGCGGGTCGGCGCGGCCTTGCCGTAGGGATCGCATTCCCAGATCACGCCGAGGTCGTATTCCTCGCCCGACAGCCAGGTCTGCCACGGCGTGGCGCCGCCGCTGCAGTTCATCCGCGTCAGCGCACCGGGCAAGCAGTTGTAGGCGGCGACGACGCTGCCACGGGAATCGAAGCGCATGGCATTGACGCCGCCGGGCACGAACTCGCGGTTCGACGCGTAGATCCAGCCGCCGTCGTCGCTGGCGAAACAGGCCGAGCCGTCCGGATCGGTATGCCAGATGAAGCCGGTGTCGCCGACCGGCAGGCCGGCGCGGGCGACGACGCGGGCCGTGAATCCCTGCGGGATGCGGATGCCGATGCCCAGGGCGGCGCCCAGAGGGCCGACCTCGCGCAAGCGTCCCGCCGGCGCGGCCGGTTCGGCGCCGGCGCTGGCGCAGCCGCCAAGTGCCTGCGCGAGCGCGAGGTAGGCGCCGGCCTGCAGCCCGCCGCGCAGCAGCGCGCGGCGGCTCAGGGCGGAGGGAATGCGGGTGGCATGCGGCAGGCGGATCATCGGCGCGTACGGGTCAGGGACAAACCGTGGCAGCTTAGATCGCGGCCGTGACTGCGTGGTGACGAAGACCGCGATGGACGCTCGCCGGGCCGGACCGCGGCGTCGCGGCCAAGCCTGGCGCCGGGTTCAGCCGACGATCTCGCGCAGCGCCGCCAGCAGCGCATCGGTCTGCGCGTCGGTGCCGACGCTGATGCGCAGGAAGGCATCGATGCGCGGCTTGGCGAAGTGGCGGACCAGGATGCGCCGCTCGCGCAGTGCCGCGGCCAGCGCCGCGCCCTCGTGCCGCGGATGGCGGGCGAAGACGAAGTTGGCGGCCGACGGCAACACTTCGAAGCCGAGCTCAATCAGGCCGCGCGTCATCGTCTCGCGCGTCGCGATCACCGCCTGGCGCGTCTGCTCGAAGTAGTCACGGTCGTCGATCGCAGCGCTGGCGCCGGCCAACGCCAGGCGGTCGAGCGGGTATGAGTTGAAGCTGTTCTTGATGCGCTCCAGCGCCGCGATCAGATCGGCGTGCCCGACCGCGAAGCCGACGCGCAGGCCGGCCAGCGAACGCGATTTGCTCAGCGTCTGCACCACCAGCAGGTTCGGGTAGCGCGCCACCAGCGCGGTCGCCGTCTCGCCGCCGAAGTCGATGTAGGCCTCGTCGACCACCACCACCGAATCGCCATTGGCCTGCAGCAGCCGCTCGATCTCGGCCAGCGGCAGCGCGCGGCCGGTCGGCGCGTTCGGGTTGGGAAAGATCACGCCGCCATTGGGCTTGCAGTAATCGTCGATGCGGATCGCGTAATCGCCATCCAGCGCCGGCGTCTCGTAGGCGACGCCGTAGAGCCCGCAGTAGACCGGATAGAAGCTGTAGCTGATGTCCGGGAACAGGATCGGGCGCTCGTGCTGCAGCAGGCCCTGGAACACGAAGGCCAGCACCTCGTCCGAGCCGTTGCCGCAGAACACCTGCGCCGGCTGCAGGCCGTGCAGGCGGGCGATGGCCTGCTTGAGCGCGTCCGCGTTCGGGTCCGGATACAGGCGCAGCGCCTCGCCGCCGGCGTCAGCAATCGCCTGCAGCGCGCGCGGCGACGGCGGGTACGGGTTCTCGTTGGTGTTGAGCTTGATCAGCCCGGCGATCTTCGGCTGCTCGCCCGGCACATAGGGCGTCAGCGTGTGGACGACCCTGCTCCAGTAGCGGCTCATCGCGGCAGCCTCAGGGCTTGATCGCCGGCTGCTGCTTGCGACGCATGCGCAGGTTCAGCAGCTCCACACCGACCGAGAACGCCATCGCGAAGTAGACATAAGCCTTCGGCACGTGGAAATGCATGCCCTCGCCGATCAGCACCATGCCGATCATGATCAGGAACGCCAATGCCAGGATCTTGATCGTCGGGTGGCGCTCCACGAAGGCGCCGACCGCGCCGGCGAAGAACATCATCACGCCGATGGCGATGACGATCGCCGCGATCATCACGCCGACGCGATCGGTCATGCCCACCGCGGTGATCACCGAGTCCAGCGAGAAGACGATGTCGAGGATCATGATCTGCACGATCACCGAGGCGAAGCCGACCGCGACGGTCTTGCCGATCACGTCTTCCGGATCGTGGCCGTCGCCCTCGACCTGCTCGTGGATCTCCAGCGCGCTCTTGCCGAGCAGGAACAGACCGCCGCCGAGCAGGATCAGATCGCGACCGGACACACCGAACTCGCCGATGTGGAACAGCGGCGCGGTCAGCTTGGCGAGCCAGGCCAGCGACAGCAGCAGCAGCACGCGGGTGATGCAGGCGCCGGCCAGGCCGATCGTGCGCGCGCGGGCGCGCTGATGCTCCGGCAGCTTGTTGGCCATGATCGACAGGAAAATGATGTTGTCGATGCCGAGCACGATCTCCAGTGCCGCCAGGGTGATCAGGGCAGCCCAGAGTTCGGGGTCGAGGAGCGCGTGCATGTGGTTTTCGGTCGGAGGAAGGCGCGCGATTCTAGCCGGTCGCCAGCCGCTTTAGCGGCGCAGCTTCGACAGCAGCCGCAGCAGCTCCAGATACAGCCAGACCAGCGTCACCACCAGTCCGAAGGCGCCGTACCACTCCATCTGCCTGGGCGCGCCGCCGGCCACGCCCTGCTCGATCAGGTCGAAATCGAGCAGCAGATTCAGCGCCGCCAGGCCAACCACGAACAGGCTGAAGACGATGCCGGCCGTGCCGCTCTCGTGGATCATCGGCACCTGGATGCTGGTGAACGCGCGCAGGCCGAGGTCGACCAGATAGAACAGCGCGACGCCGAGCGTGGCGACGACGATGCCGCTGCGCAGCTTGTCGGTGACGCGGATCACGCGGCTGCGGTACAGCAGCAGCATCGCCACCATCACCGCCACGGTCAGCGCCACCGCCTGCATGACGATGCCGGGAAAGCGCAGCTCGAAGAACGCCGACAGGCCGCCGAGCGCGAAGCCCTGCGCGATCGCGTACAGCGGCGCGGTGATGTGCGCGAAGCGGCTGGCGAAGCTGGTGATCAGCGCCAGTACCAGACCGGCGATCAAGCCGCCCCAGATGAACGGCGACACCGCCGCCAGCGCCGCCTGCGGGCCGGCCTCGGCGAGCACGCTGCCGAAGCGAACCCAGGTCCAGCCGCCGGCGCCGAGCAGCAGGATCAGCAACAGCGCGGTCTTGCCGACGACGCCGTCCATCGTCATCGGCTCGCCCTGTGCCAGCGGGCCGCCGAGATCGCCGAATTTCTTGTTGCGCAGTACGGGATTGCCGGATTGCATGGCCTGCTCCTGTTGATCGAGTCCTGCCCATGCTACGCCAGGTCCCGCGCCGGCGGCCGTCATCGTCGCGTCACGCCGCTGTCATCTGCCGAACACCGCCGCCGCCGAGACTGCAGCCGTGAAAAAGGACGAACAGGCACGAGGACGCGCATGCGGATCGCCTACGGAGTGATGGGCTACGGCCGCGGCCACGCGATGCGGACCATGGCCGTGTTGCCGGCGCTGATGGCGCAGCACGAAATCACCCTGTTCGCCGGAGGCGACGCCTACGAGGTGCTGGCGCCGCGCTTCCCGACGGTGCGCATTCCCACCATCGGCTACGAGTACAGCCGCGCCGGCACGCACTCGCCGCTGCGCACGCTGAGCCGCAACCTGGCGCCCGTCGGCGATCTGCTGTTCGGCGGCAAGGGCATGGCGGCGATGGAGGCGGAGTTCCGCCGCCACGGCATCGAGCTGGCGATCTCCGACTCCGAAGCCTGGACCCACCGCACGGCGCAGCGCCTGCGCCTGCCGCGGCTGAGTTTCGATCACGTCGGCATCATCGCCTACTGCAAGCCGCACTTTCCGCCGGACCTGTGGGCGGTCGGCATGCGCGACGCCTGGGGCTACCGCCGCTTGATGGGCGTGCCCGAACGGATCCTGGTGTCGAGCTTCTACCCGGCGATCCCGGCCTATCCGCAGGTGCGCATCGTCGGGCCGATGCTGCGCGATGAAGTCGCCGCCGCCCGGCCGCGCAGCGGCGACTATCTGCTCGCCTACTTCAACAAAGGCGAGCACCAGTACCTGCCGCACATCGACCGCGCGCTGCGCCTGCTCGACCGCAAGGTCATCGTCTACGGCACCCGCCACCGCGGCGTCGACGAGAACCTGGAATTCCGCGCGCCCAGCCCGACCGGCTTCGTCGACGATCTGGCCGGCTGCCGCGCCGTGCTGTCGACCGCCGGCAACCAGCTGATCGGCGAGGCGATCCATCTGGGCAAGCCGATCCTGGCGATGCCGGAGCCGGCCTTCGAGCAGCGTCTCAACGCACACATGATCGAGCGCATGGGCGTCGGCATGCGCGGCGAGCTGATGCGGCTGACGCCGAGCGACATCGACCGCTTCCTCGGCAACGACAGCTGGTACCGCTCCAACATGCGCGGGCACCCGCGCAACGGCCGCGACGACGCCGTGGAGATCCTGCTGCGCGACATCGACGAACTCGCGCAGCAGCGCCAGCGCAGTCGGCGGCCGCGCGGCAGCGCCCAGCCGCAACTGACGCGCGCCTGAGCGGCGTCCCCGGCCAGGTCTGCCTGGCGATGGTTCCGCGGCGCCGCCGCGTTCGCTAAGGTGTCCGACTCCACGGCAAGGGATTGCGCGGTTCATGGAAACGGAACGCTTCTGGCACGAGGTGCGCGTGCGCCGCAACGCGGTATACGGCTGGTGGGCGGCGTGGATTCCGGTCAGCCTGCTGCTGGCGGCGATCTACCGCCAGCTCATGCAGCAGGAACCGACGCCGACGATCGCCTGGAGCGGGCTGATCGGCTGGGCCGTGCTGTCGCACTTCGTGATCCGCCGTCTCGCCACCCTGCCGTGCCCGCGCTGCGGCAGGCCGGCGGTGCCGCACGTCTTCTTCCGCATGAAGAAGGTGCAGTGCCAGTTCTGCGGGCTCAAGCCCGGTGAGGCCGGCTCGCACTGAGCCCTGCGGGCCTCAGCGCAGCCAGTTCGCCAGCAGTTGCAGCATCAGGCGGTTGTTGGCGGCGAAGTGGTCGAGCTGGGCGAGGATGTGTCCGGCGCCCTGCACGTAGCGCGAAGGTTCAGGCGCGCCCTGCTCGAACCACACGCGGGCATTGGCGGCAGTGACCTCCAGATGGAACTGGATGCCGACCACGCGCTCGCCGACCGCATAGGCCTGGTTGACGCAGGCGGCGCTGCTCATCAGCGTGCGGCCGCCGCCGGGGATCGCGAAGGTGTCGCCATGCCAGTGGAAGGCGGTGAAGCGCGGCGGAAAGCCGGCGAACAGCGGCTCGCGGCTGCCTTCTTCTGTCAGCGCCAGCTCGAACCAGCCGATCTCGGTGTCGGCATTGCGTGTGGTCGGCGCACCCAGCGTATCGGCGATCAGCTGCGCGCCCAGGCAGATGCCCAGCACGCGCTTGCCGGCGTCGATCGCCGCCTTGATGAAGGCCTTTTCGGCGCGCAGCCAGGGATATGCGTCGTACTCGTAAATGTTCATCGGCCCGCCCATGACGATCAGCGCGTCGAAGGCGTCGGCGTCCGGCAGCGGATCACCGGCATAGAGCCGCGTGTGGCTCAGCGCATGCGCGGTCAGGGCCGGCGCGATGCAGCCCAGCTCCTCGTAGTCGGCGTGCTGCAGCCAGTGAATCCTCATGCGCGTTCCTGGAACGCCAGGGCCGCCGAGTTGATGCAGAAGCGCAGGCCGGTCGGCGCCGGGCCATCCGGAAAGACGTGACCCAGGTGGGCGTCGCAGCGCGCGCACAGCACCTCGATGCGACGCATGCCGTGGCTGCGGTCCTCGCGGCTGGCCACCGCTTCGTTGCTGGCCGGGTTGAAGAAGCTCGGCCAGCCGGTGCCGGACTCGAACTTGGTCCGCGAATCGAACAGCGGCAGTTCGCAGCAGACGCAGGTGAATACACCGTCGCGATGATCGTCCCAGAGCGCGCCGGTGAACGCGCACTCGGTGCCGCCCTGGCGCGTCACGCGGTACTGCTCGGGTGTCAGCCGGGCGCGCCACTCGGCGTCGGTTCTGGTGATCTTGTCCATCGTCTGGCTCCGCAATCTGATCCGCGCAGGGGACGCGCATCGTAGCGCCGCCGCGCCAAAGGCGCCTGTCGTCGCAGCCCTGCCGCGGGCGTCGCGGCCGCGCCGATACTGCGCGGCACACCGTGTCCGGGGGAAGCGCATGCCATCACCACTGCTCGCAGCCATCGCCGTCTCGGCGCTCGCGGCGATCGTCGCCGACTGGCGCGAGACGCGGCCGCCGCTGTTCAAGCTGCTCAAGCCGCTGACCACGGTGCTGGTCATCGTCCTGGCGCTGATGGCGCCGGACAGTGTCTATCGCAACTGGATCGTCGCTGCGCTGTTGCTGTCGCTGCTCGGCGATATCGCCCTGATGTGGGAATCCGACGGTGCTTTCATCACGGGCCTGTCGAGCTTTCTGCTCGCGCACCTGCTGCTGATTCCGGCGCTGCTCGACGGCGTGACGATGGCGCTGCCGCCGTGGCCCGGCGCACTGCTGCTGGCGTACGCGCTGGCGTTCTCGGCGGTGCTGCTGCCACGGGCGCCGGCACCGCTGCGGCTGCCGGTGTTCGTCTACGGCGCGGTGCTGTGCGCGATGGCGCTGGCGGCGCTGCTGCGCTGGCAGCAGCTCGGCGGTACCGCGGCCGGCTATGCGCTGGGCGGCGCGCTGCTGTTCGTGCTGTCGGACTCGGCGCTCGGCGCGCGCCGCTTCATCGGCTACTACGCCGGTGCGCAGGGCCTGATCCTGGCGACGTACTGGACGGCGATCAGCTGCATCGCCGCGTCGGCCTGGTTCTGAGCGGAGGTCGCCAACCTCAGACGTCCGAGCCCTCGATCCAGATCTGCGCCAGCCGCTCCAGGCCGGCGCGATCCTCGTCATCGAAGCGCGCCCGCTTCGGGCTGTCGAGGTCGAGCACGCCGAGCAGGCGGCCGTCCTTGAACAGCGGCACGACGATCTCGGCGTTCGAGGCCGCATCGCAGGCGATATGGCCGGGGAACGCGTGGACGTCGTCGATCAGCTGCGTGGTGTTGCTGGCCGCCGCCGTGCCGCAGACGCCGCGGCCCAGGGCGATGCGCACGCAGGCCGGCTTGCCCTGGAACGGCCCGAGCACCAGCTCGCGGCCGTCGAAGAAATAGAAGCCGGCCCAGTTGAGGTCCGGCAGCGTCAGCCAGAGCAAGGCCGCGAGGTTGGCGGCGTTGGCGATGCGATCGCGCTCGCCGTGCATCAGCGCCTGCGCCTGCGTGGCCAGCTCCTCGTAGAAAGCCGGCTTGTCGGCGGGATCCAGGGCGCTGGGCGAGACTTCGAACATGGCGCGAGTATAGGCGGCCGCCGCTGGCGGCATCAGGCCCGGATCGCCGGGCTTTAGGGCCTGTTAACGCTATGGCCGCCGCTGCGACGGAGACCGTTTTGGCGCAGCGCAAGGAAGGACGAGCGCGGTGTACTGGACGTACACGAGCGAGTTCTGACGCCGCGATGCGCCAAAACGGTCCCGCCCCTCCGGGGTGCCACCCGCTTTGC
>CAMLDZ010000108.1 GCA_946478985.1 uncultured Solimonas sp. | reverse complement strand
TCGCAGACCGCCTGGATCTCCGGCAGGATGTGGCTGGACAGGATCACGCTGTGACTCTTGCCGAGTTCGGCGATCAGCGCGCGGATTTCGCGGATCTGGATCGGATCCAGGCCCACCGTCGGCTCGTCGAGGATCACCACCGGCGGCCGGTGAATGATCGCCTGCGCGATGCCGACGCGCTGCTGATAACCCTTGGACAGATTGCCGATCAGGCGGCTGCCGACATCGGCGAGCCCGCAAGCGCGCTTGGCGGTAGCCAGCGCGTCGGCCAGCGCCTTGCGCTCGATGCCATGCAGGCCGGCGCAGAAGCGCAGATATTCATCGACGCTCAGCTCCGGATAGACCGGCGGCTGCTCCGGCAGATAGCCGAGATGGCGCTTGGCGCGCTTGGGCGATTCGCGCAGCGGCTCGCCCTTGATCAGCACTTCGCCGGCGCTAGGCGCGAGATTGCCGGTGAGCATCTTCATTGTCGTCGACTTGCCGGCGCCGTTGGGGCCGAGCAGGCCGAGCACCTCGCCCTGGCGCAGGCTCAGATTCAGCTGCTCGACCGCCAGCGTCGGCCCATAGCGGCGGCTCAGGCCGCGCGCCTCGATCAGCACTTCGCGGCTGTCCATGATGTTGTCCATGCTTGTCGTGTTCCCTTCTTGGTTCTGCTCACGGGATGCGCAAGTCGCAGCACTGACCCTCGCACGCCGGGCTTGGTTCCGGCCACGGCTAATAGAACTTCGCCTCGCCGGGCGGGCGCCGGCGATAGCGCCGGTAGGCCCACCAGTACTGCTCCGGCCAGCGGCGGATCATGTCTTCGACGCCGCGATTGAGCGCGGCGACGCCGGTCTGCGGATCGGCGATGCCCTCCGGTGCCGGCAGCAGGTGGATGCGGTAGCCACGCCCTCGCGGCAGGCGCTCGGCGATGCAGAACCACACCGGCGCGCCGCTGCGCGCGGCCAGCTTGCTGACCAGCTCCGTGCTGTGTGCCTGGATGCCGAACAGCGGCGCGAACACGCCGGAACCCGGCGGCGGATCGTGATCCGGCAGGATGCCGATCATCTCCTTGCGCCTGAGCGCCGTCAGCAGGCTTTTGACGCCGGCACCGGTGGTCGGCACCAGGTCGGCGCCCAGACGCCTGCGTCCCTGATGCATCAAGGCATCGACAACGCCTTTCTGCGGCTTGTACAGCGAGGTCATCGGCCCCTGCGCGGAACAGAACAGGCCGGCCAGCTCCCAGGCCCCCAGGTGCGGGCATAGCCAGATCACGCCCTTGTCCTGCGCGCGCAGCGCCTGCAACTGCGCCTGCGCCGCCGCGTCGTCCAGCCAGCGGTCGAGCCGGGCGCGCGGACCGAACCAGAACGCCGGGGCTTCGATGATCGCCTTGAGCATATGGCCCAGGCTCTGCCGGGCGATGCGACGCCGCGTCGGCGCGTCGAGCTCCGGCAGGCAGCGGCGCAGGTGCCAGAACGTCCAGTGCCGCGGCGAGTTGGGCAGGCACCACAGCACCATGCCGCCGAACGCCGCCAGGGCGTGCAGCACGGCAAGCGGCAGCTTGCCGAGTCCGCGCAGTCCGAGAAAGGCCCAGAATTTCATGGGCGGCGATTGTAGCGGCAGGCCTGCGCGACGCGGCGGTGGCAGGATAGGGGCCTCTTCCACGCCGATGACCACCAAAGCCCACAGATGATCGGATTGCTGCAGAGAGTCAGCGAGGCGGCGGTGCACGTCGACGGCCGTCGCGTCGGCGCGATCGGGCCGGGCCTGCTGGTGCTGGTCGGCGTGCAGCCGCAGGACGGCGAGGCCAGTGCACAGAAGCTGCTCGAGCGCCTGCTGGGCTACCGCGTGTTCGCCGACGAGGCCGGCCGCATGAACCGCTCGCTGCGCGACACCGGCGGCGGCCTGCTGCTGGTGCCGCAGTTCACGCTCGCCGCCGACACCCGCAGCGGCACCCGCCCCGGCTTTTCCACCGCCGCCGCGCCGGCGCATGCGCGGCTGCTGTTCGCCTACCTCGTGCAGCTGGCGCGCGCCGCGCACGCCGACGTGGCCAGCGGCGAGTTCGGCGCCGACATGAAGGTCTCGCTGCTCAACGACGGGCCGGTGACGTTCTGGCTGGAAGCGCGCTGATCGCGATCAGCCCGCAAAGGCCCGCTGGATCAGCTCATACGACCGCAGTCGCGCGGCATGATCGTGAATGTTGGCGACGATCATCACCTCGTCGGCCTGGGTCTCCGCCGCCAAGGCTTCGAGCCGCGCCCGCACCGCGGCCGGTGTGCCGACGATGGTGCGGCCGCGGATTTCCGCCAGCGCGTCCTGCTCCCAGGGGCTGTAGTCATGCGCCAGCGCCTCCTCCGGGCTCGGCAGGGGCAGGAACCGGCCGCGCTGGATGCGCAGCCAGGCCAGTTCCATCGTCGATGCCAGCCGCTGCGCTTCCTCATGGCTTTCGGCGCAGACCGCAGCGACGCCGAGGATGGCGTGCGGCCGGGCGAACATCGCCGACGGCTGGAAGCTCTCGCGATAGGCGCGCATCGCCGGCGCCGGCGGCGACGGTGAGAAATGCGCGGCAAAGCTGTAGCCCAGGCCGTTGCTGCCGGCGTAACGCGCGCTGGCGCCGCTGGAGCCGAGCAGCCAGACCGGCGGCAGGCTGACCTCGCGCGGCTCGGCATGGAGGCTGTCGGACTCCTCGCCGTCGAGCGCGCGGGCACCGGCGCGCGAGCAGCGGAACAGCTCCTGCAGCTGCTGCGGCAGCAGATCACCGCGCTGCGCGCGCAGCGCCGCGCCGATCGCCGGCGAACCGCCCGGCGCGCGGCCGATACCCAGGTCGACGCGACCGGGATACAGCGCCTGCAGGGTATGGAAGTTCTCCGCGACCTTCAGCGGCGCATGGTTGGGCAGCATGATGCCGCCGGCACCGAGGCGGATCGTCCGCGTCGCCGCGGCACTGCTGGCGATGAGGATTTCCGGCGCGCTGCTGGCTACGCTCGGCAAGGCGTGGTGCTCGGCGTACCAGACGCGCAGGTAGCCGAGCGCTTCGGCGTGGCGGGCCAGGTCAACGGTGCGGCGCACCGAGACCTCGGCCGGGGTGCCGGACACGACCGGCGCGAGATCGAGGATCGACAGGGGCAGGCTCATGCGGCCATTGTCGGCCAAGCCGCCGACTGCTGCAGCGCGCCTCAGAACGGTGCGAAGCGCCGGAGAATTCTATTTTCGCGGGGGGCGGAGTATCCTTTGCGCCCCTTTGTGCCAGCCGGCGCCGCATGGCCGCACGTACCGCCAGCATCGAACGCAACACCCGCGAAACGCAGATCCGCGTCGAGATCAATCTCGATGGCAGCGGAGAATCGCGCCTTTCCAGCGGCATCCCGTTCCTCGATCACATGCTCGACCAGGTCGCCCGTCATGGCCTGATTGATCTGAGCGTGCACGCCGACGGCGACCGTCACATCGACGATCACCACACGGTGGAGGACATCGGCATCTCGCTCGGCATGGCCTTCGACAAGGCCGTCGGCGACAAGAAGGGCCTGATCCGCTACGGCCACAGCTACGTGCCGCTCGACGAGGCGCTGTCGCGCGTCGTCGTCGATCTGTCCGGCCGGCCGGGGCTCGAATACTTCATCGACTTCCCGCGCGCGCGCATCGGCGAGTTCGACGTCGACCTGTTCCGCGAGTTCTTCCAGGGCTTCGTCAATCACGCCAAGGTGTCGCTGCACATCGACAACCTGCGCGGCCGCAATGCCCACCACATCATCGAGACCGTGTTCAAGGCCTTCGGCCGCGCACTGCGCATCGCCTGCACGCGCGACGAGCGGCTCGGTGATGTCATGCCGTCCACCAAGGGCAGTCTCTAAACCTCCAGCCGCGGCCACACGTCGCGCAGCCAGAACGTTTTCTCACTGAATCCATGGCAGCCATCGGCATCATCGACTACGGGATGGGCAACCTGCACTCGCTCGGCAAGGCGCTGGAGCGCGTCGCCGGCAGCGGCCGCGTGCTGATCTCCTATGACCCCGAAGAGCTGATGACCTGCGATCGCCTGGTCCTGCCCGGCGTCGGCGGCGTGCGCGAGTGCATGAAGGAGCTGCTGCGCCTGGAACTCAACCAGATGGTGGTCGAGGCGGCGCGCAACAAGCCGATGCTGGGCATCTGCCTGGGCATGCAGGTGATGCTGGAATGGAGCGACGAGAACGGCGGCGTGCCGGCGCTGGGCCTGTTCCCGGGCCGCGTGGTGCGCTTTCCGGACCCGCCGGAAGACGGCGGCATCGGCCGCCTCAAGGTGCCGCACATGGGCTGGAACCGCGTGCGCCAGACGCAGAAGCACCCGATGTGGACGGGCATTCCGGACAACGCCTGGTTCTATTTCGTGCACAGCTACCACGCCGCGCCGTCCAACCCGGAACACGTGCTGGGCGCCTCCGAATACGGCTACGAGTTCGCCGCCGCGGTCGCGCGCGACAACATCGTCGCCTTCCAGTTTCACCCGGAAAAATCGCAGAACCTGGGGATGACGCTGCTGGCCAACTTCACCCAGTGGGATCCGGGCTGAAATAGCGCGCGCCGCGCTGGCGCGGCCTGCGCTTGCCTCGCCCGCGAGGTTTAGGCAGAGTGTCGGCAACGTCAGGTTTCCAGACCGCTTTTCTTACGCCTCGGCTCGCTCTCGCTTCTTCGCACGACGAACGTCCTTTTTCGCGCCCACCTCACTGACCTGACCTCTCGCAGCTCATGCTGTTAATTCCCGCCATCGATCTCAAGGGCGGCCAGTGCGTTCGTTTACGCCAGGGCCGGATGAATGAAGCCACCGTCTTTTCGGACGATCCGGCTTCGGTAGCCAAGCGCTGGGCCGACGAGGGTGCAGAACGCATCCATGTGGTCGACCTCGACGGCGCGTTCAAGGGCGAACCGGTCAACCTCAAGGTGGTCGAGTCGATCGTCCGCGCGGTCGACGTGCCGGTGCAGATCGGCGGCGGCATCCGTGACGAAGACACGGTTCAGGGTTATCTGAACATCGGCGTGCAGTACGTGATCATCGGCACCAAGGCCGTCAACGCGCCGCACTTCCTGCACGATCTCTGCCTCGAATTCCCGCGCCACATCATCGTCAGCCTGGATGCCAAGGACGGCCGTGTCGCGCTCAATGGCTGGGCCAAGATCACCGGCCATGATGTCATCGAAACCGCGATCCACTGCGAGCGCGACGGCGTCGAGGCGATCATCTACACCGACATCTCGCGCGACGGCATGATGCAGGGCTTCAACGCCGAATCGACCAGCAAGCTGGCGCGCTCGCTCAAGACGCCGGTATTCGCCTCCGGCGGCGTGGCCAGCCTGGACGACATCCGCCGTCTCAAGGACATCGAAGGTGACGGCGTCGCCGGCGCCGTGATCGGCCGCGCGCTCTACGAAGGCAGCCTCGACTTCGCCGAGGCGGTCAAGATCGCCAAGGGCTGAAGGGCCCGCCCGTCCGTCGCACGGGACGCGTGGCGGCCCGTGCCGTCCTCCGTCAAACGCTGGTCCTGATCCCGTGCTCGCCAAACGCATCATTCCCTGCCTCGACATCGACCGCGGCCGCGTGGTCAAGGGCATCAAGTTCGCCGACGTCCAGGACGCCGGCGATCCGGTCGAGGTGGCCCGCAAGTACGACGCGCAAGGCGCCGACGAGCTGGTGTTCCTCGATATCACCGCCTCCGTCGACGATCGTCCGACGCTGTTCCAGACCGTCGAGGCGGTGGCTCGCGAGATCTACATCCCGCTGACCGTCGGCGGCGGCGTACGCAACTGTGCCGACGTCCGCGCGCTGCTGTCGGCGGGTGCCGACAAGGTCAGCATCAACACCGCTGCCGTCGACAACCCGGATTTCGTTTCCGAGGCCGGCGAGCGTTACGGTGTGCAGTGCATCGTCGTCGCTATCGACGCCAAGCGCGTCAACAAGAAGAAGGAAGCGCCGCGCTGGGAGGTCTTCACGCACGGCGGCCGCAAGGCCACCGGCCTCGACGCCATCGAATGGGCGCGCATCATCGTGCAGAAGGGCGCCGGCGAACTGCTGGTGACCAGCATCGATCGCGACGGTACCAAGGGCGGCTATGACAACGAACTGCTGAGCGAGATCGCCAAGGCCGTCAGCGTGCCGGTGATCGCCTCCGGCGGCGTCGGCAACCTCGAACACCTGCACGAGGGCCTCACGCTCGGCGGCGCCGACGCGGTGCTGGCCGCGAGCATTTTCCATCAGGGCACCTACAGCGTCGGCCAGGCCAAGCAGTATCTGGCGGAACGCGGCGTGCTGGTCCGCAGCTGACACGCACGTCAGCTGGCCCAGGCGTAAACTGTCCGTCCGCCGCCATCGTCGCGGCCTGACCTCGGATCACCGGAACCACGCCGTGCCTTCGCCCGAAGACGTCCTGTCACAGCTGTTTGCGACCATCGAGTCGCGCAAGACTGCCGATGCGAAGAGCTCGTACATCGCCAGCCTGTACGCCAAGGGCGTCGACGGCATCGCCAAGAAGGTCGGCGAGGAAGCGGCGGAAACCATCATCGCCGCCAAGAACGACAGCGACGCGGAACTCTTGCACGAGCTCGGCGATCTCTGGTTTCACACACTGGTGCTGCTGGCGCAGCGCGGCCTGACCCTGCAGCAGCTCAGCGACGAACTGGCACGCCGCTTTGGCACTTCCGGTCACGCCGAGAAAGCCGCGCGCAGCGCGTCCTGACGATTAGAGATTCGACAGAGGAGTCACCATCATGGGTTCATTCAGCATCTGGCACTGGCTGATCGTGCTCGGCATCGTTGTCCTGATCTTCGGCACCAAGAAGCTGCGCAACGCCGGCGGCGACATCGGCGGCGCGGTCAAGAACTTCAAGAGCGCGATGAAGGAAGGCGAGACCGAGGCGCCGAAGACGCCGGAGCAGCTGGCCAGCGCGCAGAAGTCGTCCACCGAGAGCCGCGAGAACGAGGACGCCCGCCGCTAAGGCGCGGCGCGTCTGTCGCGATGTTCGACGTCGGATTCTCCGAGCTGCTGATCTGCCTGATCGTGGCGCTGGTCGTGCTGGGCCCCGAAAAGCTGCCGAAGCTGGCCCGCACGGTCGGCCGCTGGACCGGCCGCGCCAAGGGCTATATGCGCAATCTCACCGCCGAACTGGACCGCGAGAGCCAGTTGTCCGAGTTGCGCCGCGAGCTCGACGACGCGCGCAGGGCGATGCAGGACGGCGCGCGGTCTTTCCGTGACGGCGTGACGCGCGAAACCTCGGAGCTGCGCAACAAGCTCGGCGACGAACCGTCGACGCACATCAACGAGCCGCCGCCGTACGAAGGGCCGATGCCGGAAGGTTACGAGCCCCCCAATCCGCCGTCCGACGGCCAGCGCGAGCCCAAGCCGTGAGTGAGGAAGAACAACTCGGCGGCGAACAGCCGCTGATGGCGCACCTGCTGGAACTGCGCTCGCGGCTGGTCAAGATCATCATCGGCGTGGTGCTGGTGTTCCTGCCGCTGAGCTTCGTCGCCAAGCACGTCTACAACATCCTGGCGCAGCCGCTGCTCAAGCTGATGCCGGCCGGCACCTCGATGATCGCCACCGAGGTTGCCTCGCCGTTCTTCACGCCGATCAAGCTCTGCGCGGTGGTCGCCTTCGTTCTGGCGATGCCCTGGGTGCTGTGGCAGGTGTGGAGCTTCGTCGCCCCCGGCCTCTACAAGGGCGAGCGCCGCCTGGTGGCGCCGCTGATGGCGTCGAGCACGATGCTGTTCTACGGCGGCATCGCCTTTGCCTACTTCCTGGTGCTGCCGACGGTATTCCACTTCATGGTGACGGTGGCGCCGGAAGGCGTCGCGGTAATGACCGACATCAGCAAATACCTGGATTTCGTGCTGACCATCTTCGTCGCCTTCGGCTTCGCGTTCGAAACGCCGGTGGCGCTGGTGCTGCTGGTCAAGACCGGCTTCGTCACGCCCAAGCAGCTGTCGTCGCATCGCGAGTACGTGCTGGTCGGCGCCTTCGTGGTCGGTGCGATATTCACGCCGCCGGACGTGGTTTCGCAGCTGATGCTAGCCGTCCCGGTATACCTGCTGTTCGAGATCGGCATCATCGCCGCGCGCATTCTGGTGCCCGGCACCGACGCGGTCGACGCGCAACGCGACGCCCGCTGATGCCGCGCGGGCGGCATGGGCGGCCAGACGCGCGAAGCCGCCGATAGCCTGCTTCTTGGCATTCTTGACCCGATACATCTCCTGATCGGCCCGGTGCAGCGCCCGTTCCAGGCCTTCGGCCGTCAAGCTGTCGAGCTGCGCGATACCGACGCTGATGCTCATCGTGAACGGCTGGCGGCTGCGCTGATTGAAATCGCGGACGCGGGTCTCCAGCTGCTGCACGCGACGCAGTGCATCCGGCGCGTTGGCGCCGACCGCCAGCACGCAGAATTCGTCGCCGCCCATGCGACCGATGATGTCGCTGTCGCGGAAGCTGTTTTCGAGCAGCACGGCGACCGCGCGGATCTGGTCGGAGCCGGCGTCATGGCCGTACTGGTCGTTGATGGTCTTCAGGCCGTCGAGATCGATGAAGATCAGGCTGACCGCCTCGCGCTCGCGCCGCGCACCGCGCAGCGCATGGCGCGCCAGCAGCATGAAGCCGCGGCGGTTGTGCACACCGGTCAGCTCGTCGAGCAGCGACAGCCGATGCAGGTCGGTTTCGAAGCGATCGATGCGCAGCACCATCCACAGCGTGATCGAACTCGCCATCGCCACATAAAGGACCGCGACCAGCGCCGCCGCCACCGCCGGCTCCAGCCCGGTCATGCGCGCCAGCAGCCACTGGTTGATCGGCAGCAGCATCGGCAGCCCGACCGCGACCGGCAACACCACTCGGCCCACGTGGCCGGCGTTGCCGCCGCCTAGAAACGGCACCGCGACGGTCACGGGCAGGCGCTGAAATGCCACCGCCGCGCTCAAGGCGGCCAGACAGAACAGCGTCAGCGGCGCAACGGGCACGGCAGTGGCAACGCCGTAGAGGCCC
This sequence comes from uncultured Solimonas sp., assembly GCA_946478985.1. Next base: position 1,550 of record CAMLDZ010000108.1, on the reverse strand, counting down.
AGGTGTCCGTAAAGGGAGCTGGCGGTGAGGGCCAGCACCAGCACCAGCTGGACCACCAGCAGCAGGTCGAGCAGCCGCGAGGGACGATGGTACCGGGCCGGTGTCGCCCCGATCAGCACCAGCAGCGACAGCAGGCCGAGGCCGCCAGCGCTCTGCCACGACATCTGGCCCGTCCAGTCGGGAGTGACATCCAGCGCCCGCCCCGCGTGCAGCACCGAGAAATACTCATAGAGTGTCGCCACGCCCAGCAGCAGCACGGCGGCGCCGCAGGCGGTGCAAATGGCCAGACGCCAGCCGCGCAGCGGTTGTTGCGGCACCTGCATCAATAGCGCCACCGCCAGCAGCAGCAGCGAAACGGCCGTGTTGCCCTTCATCACCAGCGGCGATTCCAGCGGCGCTGCGCCGCGCAGCCACAAGCCGTACAGCGCCTGCGCCGCGGCCAGCAGCAGTACGGTGAACAGCAGGATCCGTGCGACCCGCATCAGTTGATGCAGGAGCTGCGTATCGATACGGTTCGGAGTGGAAGTGGAACAGCTCACCGCGCGCCTCATCAGGCGAAAGTGAGCAAATCCTAATCAGCCCTGCCGACGCCCACCGTGCCGGTCCTGCAGACGGTACGGATAGGACGCCGGACGGTGGGAGAGCCTATGTGTTGATTTTTCCGCGGCGTCAGGCGGCCTGACGCAGGCTTGCCAGCACCTCGGCAACCGCTGGCCGCAGTCCGCGCCAGATCGCGAAAGCGCCGGCGGCTTGCTCGACCAGCATGCCCAGGCCATCGCTGATCCGCTGCGCGCCCTGCGCCAGCGCCCAGGCGCGGAACGGCGCGAAGGCGGCTCCGTAGGAGAGGTCATAGCAGGCACCGCCGGCGGCAAGCAGGCCGTCCGGCAGCCGCGGCATGCGGCCGCTGTGGCCGGCCGAGGTGGCGTTGATGATCAGATCGTACTGATCGCCCTTGAGCGCCAGATGGGTGCGCGGCGTCAGCACGCCGACTTCCTTGAACTGTTCGGCCAGCGCTTCCGGCTTCCACGGATTGCGGTTGGAGACGACCAGCTGCGCCGGCCGCTCGGCAAGCAGCGGCGCCAGGATGCCGCGCGCGGCGCCGCCGGCGCCGAGCACCAGCACGCGCTGTCCGCTCACCGTGTAGCCGAGCCGCTGCAGGTCGCGCAGGCAGCCTTCGCCGTCGGTGTTGTCGCCGCGCCAGCCGGTCGGTGTCGCCACCAGGGTATTGACCGCGCCGGCCAGCGTCGCACGCGCGCTGACCTCCTCGCACAGTGCCGCCACCGCAAGCTTGTGCGGCAGGGTCACATTGAGGCCGCGATAGCCTGCGGCATGCAGCTGCCCGAGCTGCGCCGGCAAAGCGTCGGCGCCGACTTCTATCGCCTCGTAGCGCAGATCCTGCTCGGCCGCCCTGGCGAAACAGCCGTGGATGAAAGGCGACTTGCTATGGCCTATGGGGCTGCCGATGACGGCGTAACGGTCGGTCATGATGGAGAGCGTGAGGGAAACGGCGCTGCGCCTGCGGCGCGTGACGCAAGCGAAGAGAAACCTAG
>CAMLDZ010000107.1 GCA_946478985.1 uncultured Solimonas sp. | reverse complement strand
CGCCCGGCAGCAGCAGGTGCTCGGGCTTGCCGGCCTGACCTTGGGTGAACACCGGCGTGTGTTCGAGCAGCCAGAGCTGGTCCGGCGTCGCCGCGCCGCGTTCGTCGGTGAAGCGGCGCATGCTGGATAGCGTGTCCAGATAGTCGACGCGGCCCAGGCGCCGGACCCGGGGCGCCACCGCGACGCCGGCTTCAGCGGCCACGCGTGCGCTCGGCGGGAAGGCCCGCAAAAAAGCCCCTAACGACTGTAACGTGCGAGTTATTCATTGCGGAAATCCGGCGTGTAAACGGCGCATTTTTTGCGTTGCAGCAAGCATCCAATGTTTATGACAGGAGCGCGGCGATGCCGGATGCAGCGCAATTGATCGCGGCGAAAGCCAAGGGTGCTGACGGGGCCGCGCCCGAGGCGCTGGACACGCAGGCCCGGTCGGAAATGGTGCGCCGGCTGTTTCAGGAACACAATCGCGCGCTGATCGGCTTTCTGGTCGCCAAGCTCAACTCGCAGGCCGAGGCGCAGGACGTCGCACAGGAAGCCTATGTGCGTCTGCTGCAGCTGGAGCAGGCCTCCGCGCTCAGCTTCATGCGGGCTCACCTGTTCACGATCGCCGGCAATCTGGCAATCGACCGTCTGCGCCAGCGTCAAGTACGGGAGCGGCGCTCGCCGCAGGAATTTTTCGAAGAGCTGCTGACACGGCCCGGCCCGGACCGCATGGTGCTGGCGCAGGAGGAACTCGAGATCATCAAGTCGGCGCTGCGCGAACTTCCGGAAAAATGCCGTCGCGCGTTCATGCTGCATCTGTTTGCGGGTCACAGCGTGCAGGAGATCGCCGTGCAGATGCAGCTTACCGACCGCATGATCCGCCACTACGTCGCACGGGCGATGGCAGTGTGCCGTGAGCGGCTCGATGCAGCGGAGCACTGAAGGCCCGCTGCGACCCCCGCGATGTGCATCCCTCTTGACCCGCCGGCCCTCGCCGGACGGCATCGTGGTTGCCGCGCAAATCTGGAACAATAGCCGCCGGAGGAGCGGCTCATGAAGCCTATCGATGCGTCTCAAGCACGTCTGGAAGAGGCCAGCCAGTGGTGGCTGCGCTTGCGGGAGGACAGCGTGCGGCCGGACGAGATCGGCCAATGGCTCGACTGGTGCCAGCGCGATCCTGCCAATCTGCAGGTCTTCGAAAAGATCGAGACGCTCGGCGCGCGCATGGAGGCCTTGGATGGCGAAACGCGCGTCATGCTGATGCGCGAATTGCTTGACGAGGGCGACTCCGGGCCTCTGCCACCGGCGATGCCGCCGCCGGCATCGGCACCGCGCTACCGGCTGTTGCGGCCGGCCCTGCTGTCCTCGCTGTTGATCGTGGTCTGCGCCGGTCTGATCGCCTGGTGGTCGCTCGGCACCCATCCGGCGGGGCTACAGAACGAGCTGTACGCGACCGCACGCGCCGAGCGCGACCAGGTGCGGTTGACCGACGGCTCGCAGCTCGCGCTGGGCGCGGCCACTGCGGTCAAGGTCGACTACAACCCGCAATGGCGCAATCTGGAGCTGGATCATGGCGAGGCCTATTTCGAGGTCGAGCATGATCGTCAGCGTCCGTTCGTGGTGCATGTCGGCCGCCTCAAGGTCATCGCCGTCGGCACCGCCTTCAACATTCGCAAGACCGGCGAGCGTGTCGAAGTGGTGGTCACCGACGGCGTGGTCGACGTCGAGGACAGCGCCAGTCTGCCGGTGGCGGACGCCGCCGCGCATCTGCCGCAGGCCGGGGCGATCCGCGTCGCCGCCGGCCAGCTGATCGTCGCCGAGACCGGCGACGGCGCGCTGACGGTGCGTCCCGCCGATCGCGTCGCAGCGCTCGCGTGGCGCAGCGGCAGCCTGCAGTTCGTCGACGAGAAGCTCGGCCTGGTCGTCGCCAACCTGAATCGCTACACCCGCCACGACGTGGTGATTACCGATCCTTCGCTGGCCGATCTGCGCTACACCGGCACGGTGCTCGAAGGCCACGAGGGCGAGTGGCTCGCCGCCATCGAGAAGGTGTTTCCGATCACTGTCCAGCATGACGCGCAGGGTCGCGCAACGCTGATGCGTCGGGCCAAGGCCGCCAGCAGCTGAGGCGCTGCCGCTGATACGCCGTTTCCACGCAAGGGCCGCATCGCGGCCCTTTTGCATTTCGCCGTCGCGCATTTCCGCGCCGCACGGTCTGCACGTTGAACTGGATGCGAGATGCCGTTCGGGCAACCGCCGGAATGCGTGCGCAAGGCACGCCGGCTGTGCCGTGTTCGAGGCGCCGGCAGGCCGTCGCCTGCGCCTGATTTTGTCCTGACATAGCGTCACGGAAACCTGAACTAAATGTTCAGGAAACATTTCCGAAATCCGCCTCACGACCGTTCCAGGCAGGAAGGTCATCGCATGACGGTGATCGCCCTGCAGCTACAACATTTGGGAGCAGTCGTGAACAAACTCAAGAGCATCGAAGCGTTCCTGCGCGCCGCCGCACAGCGCGCGCAGACGCCCCACTGGGCCGGCCTGCCGCTGGCGCTGTGCGCGGTTCTCGTGCCGGTGCATACCGCACATGCACAGCTGGAAAGCGCCGCCGGGGAAGAGGCCGCCGAACAAGCGTCGAACACGGACGCCACGGTAGCGGCGGAAAGTACGGAAGTGGCGGAATCCGCTGCACCCTCCGCTGCTGAGGCCGAGCCCACCGAAGTCGCCCAGGCGCCGGAGTCGGAGGTGGCGTCGAGCGGCGCTGCCGACGGCATCGAGGAAATCACCATCATCGGTCGCGGCCAGACCCGCGCCGCCAATACCATCGTGCCGTCGCAGATCGAGATGGCAGCGCCCGGCGTCGCGCCGCAGGCACTGCTGACCACGGTACCGGGCGTCAATGTGCAGATGTCGGATCCGTTCGGCATGTACGAGTTCGGCTCCTCGGTGCGCGTGCGCGGCTTCACCACCGAGCAGCTGGCGCTGACGCTCGACGGCGTGCCGCTCGAAGAAACGCCCGACACGCGCGATTCGACGCCGCCGAACCGCTACATCGACACCGAGAACCTGTCGACGATCAGCGTGGCGCAGGGCTCCGGCGACGTCACCGCGCCGTCGTTCCATGCGCTCGGCGGCTCGCTGCGCTACATGACCAGCGACCCGAGCGGGGCCTGGGGCGCCAAGCTCACTGCGACCGGCGGCAAGATCGACAAGATGAACCGCATCTTCGCGCGGCTCGACACGCCGGCATTGTGGGCCGGCGGCCCGATCGCCTTCGTCAGCGCCTCGCGCGCCTCGGCGGTGCAGTGGCAGAACCCGTTCGCATCGATGCGCACCGAGCACATCCAGGCCAAGCTCAAGCAGGAGCTGTCGTTCGGTTCGCTGACGCTGATGTACCTCTACGGCAACCGCGACGACCACGACATCTCGGCCTACAACAAGGACGGCAGCGACAACTTCCCGCTGGCGCGCAACCTCACCGGCGATCCGGCGATCGACGCCTTGTTCTACGACAACTGGCTCAACGGCCGCACCGACGAACTGCTCTCGCTGCGCGGTGAATTCGACCTGGCCGAGAGCCTCAAGCTGACGGTGCAGCCGTACTACGAGCACAAGCAGGGCTACGGCGTCGGCGGCGTTGGCCCGAGCGCCGCGCGGTCGCTGTACTGCAGTGCGACCTTCGAAACCAGCAGTGACGACTACTGCGACAACGATGCCAGCAACGACATTTCTCGTGCCGAGATCACGCGGCCGCTCGACGGCCGCATCACCAAGCGTCTTGAGGATATGGGTGGCGACCGTATCGGCACCACGCTCGATCTGACGTACACGATCGGCAGCAACCAGTTGCAGCTTGGCGGTTGGTACCAGGATTACGATTTCTACCAGAAGCGACCGCTGTACAACCTCACCGACGGCGGCGACTTCGACCCGTCCTCAGTCATTTTCGTCTACTACGATCGCCAGATAAGCACCAAGGTCACGCAGTTCTACCTGAAGGACAAGCTCTCGCTCGGTGAGCGTCTGGTCATCGAATTCGGCAGCAAGAGTCTGATCGTCGACCGCAAGGCGCAGGGCTATCTTGCCGGCAATACCGACTTCGCCGAGGACATCGATCGCGACCGCAAGAAGAAGGACGAGGACTATTTTCAGCCGCAAGTCGGCTTCGTCTTTGACGTCAGCGATGCCGAACAGATCTTCGCCAACTACGCTGAAAACTTCAGTGCGACGCCGCGGCTGGCCTTCATGGCGGCAAGCTTCAACGACTCTCTGCAGCCGGAACGCTCGACCAACATCGACGCCGGCATCCGCACGCAGCGCGGCAGTTTCGGTGGCTCGTTCACGCTCTACCACATCGACTACAAGGACCGCGTACTGAACCTGGCCAATCCGGACCCGGAAAGGCTCGGCGAGGACACCTACCAGAACGTCGGCGCGATCGAGACCTACGGCGCCGAAATCGGCGCGTACTGGTCGCCGACCACGGCGCTGCGCATCGGCTCGGCGCTGTCTCTGAACAGCTCGGAATTCCAGGACGACTATGCCAAGGCCGGCGGCGATGGCACGGTGATCGTGCCGGTCGAAGGCAAGAAGGTGCCGGATACGCCGTCGACGATGCTGGCGCTCGATGCCTCTTACAAGCTCGGCAACTTCACCTTCATGGTCGATGGCAAGTACACCGGCAAGCGCTACTCGTCGACGATCAACGACGAGTCGCTGAAGGCCTACACGATCGCCAACGGCAGCGTCAGCTTCAAGGGTAGCGGCGATCTGCTCGGCGGCCTCAGCATCACCGGCCACGTCTACAACATCTTCGACAAGGAGTATTTCAGCTACATCGCCGTCGGCGAGTCCGCCGCAGCCGGCGACGTCAGCTACAACTACGCCGCACCGCGGATGTTCTATCTGACGGTGGGCGTCGATCTTTAGCCGCGCAGCGCCGGAAGCGGCGTCGACCGCTTCCGGCATTTCCGATGCCGTCGTTCCGGACGTTGTTGAAGGGAGCGGCCTTGAGGGGTCGCGGTCGGCGTCCAGAAACAGGGGAGCAAGCAATGAGTGATAACAGCGGAGCGTCGCTGATGACGCGGCGCGAGCTGCTGACATTGATCGGCAGCGTGGCGGGCAGCGCGGTCTCGTACCGCGCGATGGCCGAGATGGGTCTGGTCGCGGAGTCCGACTACAAGGGGCCGGTGCAGTTGCAGGGCAGTCCCAAAGGGGCTTCTGTGCTGATCCTCGGCGCCGGCCTGGCCGGTATGGTCGCGGCCTACGAACTGCGCCGCGCCGGTTACAAGGTGCAGGTGCTGGAGTACAACAACCGCGCCGGCGGCCGTAACTGGACGCTGCGCGGCGGCGACGTTTACACCGAGCTTGGCGGCGCCACGCAGAAGTGCGAGTTCGACCCGGGCCTCTACCTGAATCCCGGTCCTTGGCGCATTCCCTATCACCACCATGGCGTGCTCGACTACTGCAAGCGCTTTGGTGTCGCCCTCGAACCGTTCGTACAGGTCAACTACAACGCGCTGCTGCACTCCACCCAGGCGTTCGGCGGCAAGCCGCAGCGCTATCGCGAGGTGCAGGCGGATTTCTACGGGCAGATCGCCGAGCTGCTCGCCAAGTCGGCCAGCCAGAACAAGCTCGATGCGCCGGTCGCCAAGCAGGACAAGGAACTGCTGCTGCAGGCGCTGAAGAGCTGGGGCGCGCTCGACAAGAACTACACCTACGCGCCAGGGCTGGACAGCAGCGAGCGGCGCGGCTGGTTGAAGGCGCCGGGTGGCGGCGCCGGCGGTGCGCCGACGCCGTCGAAGAACATCATGCCGCTGTCGCAGATCCTCAAGTCGGAACTCTGGGGCGCGATCGGCACCGGCATGCAGACGGAGTTTCAGACCACGTTGTTCCAGCCGGTGGGGGGCATGGGCAAGATCGGCGACGCCTTCCATCGCGAAGTCGGTCAGCTGATCCGCTTCAACGCCAAGATCACGCAGATCAAGCAGGACGACAGAAAAGTCACCGTCACCTATGTCGATCCGAAGACCGGCGGCGCGCCGCAGACGGCGACGGCCGACTGGTGCCTGTGCACCATTCCGCTGTCGGTGCTGAGCCAGATCGAGGTACAGGCCGGCGCGCCGCTGAAGGCGGCGATCCGCGCGGTGCCGTACGAGGCTTCGGTCAAGGTCGGCTTGCAGTTCAAGCGCCGCTTCTGGGAAGAAGACGAGCACATCTACGGCGGCATCAGCTACACCAATCTGCCGAACCGGCTGATCGGCTATCCCAGCACCGGTTATCACGCCGGCGGCAAGGGCGTGCTGCTCGGCGCCTACGTGTTCGGTGCCAACGCCTACGAGTTCACCGGCCTGTCGCCGGCCGAGCGCGTCAGGAAGGCCTACGAATACGGCGCGACGATCCATCCGCAGTACAAGACCGAATTCGAGAACGGCATCGCCGTGGGCTGGCACCGCGTGCCGTGGACGCTGGGTTGCGCCGGCTCGTGGACCGAGGAAACGCGCAAGCAGCATTACGACAATCTCTGCCAGCTCGATAACCGCCTGCTGCTGGCCGGCGAGCACGCGTCTTACATCGGCGGCTGGCAGGAAGGCGCGGTGCTGTCCTCGCTCGATGCGATCACGCGCCTGCACCGGCGCGTGGTCGGCGCCTGACCGGAGAACGACATGAAGCACATGCACAAGCTTGCCACCGTCTTCCTGCTCGGCGGTCTCGACCTGGCGGCCGGCGCGGCGTTCGCGCAGGCGGACCTCACCTCGGCGTCGATCTTCAGCAGCGGCTATATCTTCGAGCAGAAGGATGGCGCCGCGCTGTACCGCGCCGCCTGCCAGAGCTGTCACATGGCGGACGCCAAGGGCGCCACCGGTGCCGGCACCTACCCGGCGCTGGCTGCCAACCCGCGGCTGGCCGCCAGGCAGTACCCTGCAATGATGGTGCTCAAGGGGGCCGGCGCCATGCCGGTACTGGGCCGCACGCTCAGCGATGAGCAGGTCGCCGCCGTCGTCAATTACGTCCGCAGTCACTTCGGCAACGCCTACAGCGACACGCTCAGCGCTGCCGAGGTCAAGGCTTTGCGCAAGTAGATCGAACCCAACCGCAGCAGGAGATCCCGCATGATCCGCATCCTCAAAACCCTGGCGACATTGGCACTCGGCGTCGCACTGTTCGCCGGCGGGGCCGCGCAGGCCGCCGGCACCGACGTCGTCCGCTACAAGGGCCCCGGCAACTTCCCCATCGCGATGGCGGTCGAGGTGCCGGCCGGCAAGTCCGTCGTTTATCTGTCCGGCGCAACGCCGCCGGTTGCCGATCCGAAGGCGCCGAAGGAAACCCTGGCGGCGTATGGCGACACCAAGACACAGACGATGGGCGTGCTCAAGACCATCGAGGCCAATCTCAAGACCATGGGCCTGTCGATGAAGGACGTCGTCAAGATGACAGTGTTCCTGAGCGGCGATCCGGGCAAGGGCGGCAAGCTCGACTTCGAAGGAATGATGGCTGCCTACTCGAGCTTCTTCGGTACCGCTGCGCAGCCCAATCTGCCGGCGCGCTCGACCGTGCAGGTGGCGGCGCTGGTGCGGCCGTACTTCCTGGTGGAAATCGAAGTGATCGCGGTGCGTCCCTGAGCTCTGCGCTGCCGGCGCGCTGCGGCGCGCCGGCAGACAGTCCGAACCCCTCCCCAGGGGATTGCCCCGGCGACGTCGAAGGCCCTGGCGGCGGCACCGAAGTGGACGGAGCGCCGCCGCATGCCGTGGCCTGCCATTTGCATCACCCTCCCTGCAGTTCATCGGCAAGAGGCGTCTCCGGGGCTCTTTTAACGTCCGCATCGCGGCTACCCCTGGCCTGGCCGCGCTGACGGCGCCGCGGCGGCAGCATCGGCGTCCGCCGGTCCGGGCCCGGCACCGCCGGACTGACGGTCCGGATGGCGGAAGGGCTCCGCGGGTTTCAATGGCGAAACTGGAGGCCGGCGGCACGGTATGAAGGACGGGCATCGGTCATGGCACGGGGCCGGATGCATGCTGTACGGCGGCATGTTGGCACTGGCGATGCACGCCGGGTTGGCCCGCGCCGATCTGGCGGTGGTGCTCGACTTCGATATTCCGGCGCAGCCCCTTGCCACCGCGTTGACGCGCTTCTCCGAACTCACGCAGATCCAGGTCGTGACCGCCGCCCAGGATCTACAGGCGCTGCAGTCGCCCGGCTTCGGCCGTCGCGCCACTGCGGCCGAGGCCTTGACCGAACTGCTGCGCGGTACTGCGTTGCAGTTTCAGGTCATCGGCAGCGACACCGTGGTGGTGGCGCAGCGCGACGACAGCGCGGCCGAGCCGCTCGACGAGAGCCGTCTGCTCGACACCATCATCATCATCGGCCGCGGCCACACGCGCGCCTCCAACACCGTGGTGCCGCAGGAAATCGCCGGCAAGGCGCCGGGTGTCGCGGTGCAGGCCTTCTTCGGCAATCTGCCGGGCATCAATGTGCAAATGTCCGATCCGTTCGGCCTCTACGAATTCGGCAACTCGGTGCGGATCCGCGGCTTCGGCAGCGAGCAGGTCGGTATCTCGCTCGACGGGGTCCCGCTGGAGAGCTACGACCTGCGCGACGGCAGTCCGCCGAGCCGCTTCGTCGATACCGAAGATCTCGCCTCGCTAACGGTCGCGCAGGGCTCGGGCGATGTGACGATGCCTTCGTACCATGCGCTCGGCGGCTCGGTGCGCTACTTCACCTCGACGCCGTTGGGTGCCTGGAATGCGGTGCTGTCGAACACCGTCGGTGCCAACGAACTGACGCGCCTCTATGCGCATCTGGACACGCCGGCCTGGTGGCACGGGGGGCCGATCGCCAGCTTCAGCGGCTCGCGCACGCGCGCGGTGCAGTTCGATAACCGCCGCGCCGGCATGGACGTCGAGCACGGCAGTGTGCAGCTCGAACAGGCCTTGCAAGGCGGCAGGCTGCGGCTGAGCTACCGCTACGGCAACCGTGACGACCACGACATGCAGACCTATGACGCGCGCGGACACGTCAATCCGTTCTTCGATCTGCGGCCCGAACTCAGCGGCGATCCGGAACTCGACGCGCTGCACTACGAGATGTGGACCAATGGACGCGAAGACCAGTTGCTCAGTCTGCTGGTGCAGAGGGAGCTGACGTCGAATCTGAGCGTGGAGTTGCTGCCGTACTACGAGCGCAAGCAGGGCTACGGGCTCGGCGGCGTCGCTCCGAGCTCGGCGCAGTCGCTGTACGCCGCCGCGACCGCGGCCGACACCGGCGTTCCCGACCGGGCCGACATCGCGCCATATGACGGCCGGGGCATCACCGCGCGTCGCGAGACGCTGTCGGGAAATCGCGGCGGCGCCACGTTCAAACTGAGCTGGTCGGCGGAAACGCACACGCTGCAGCTTGGCGGTTGGTACGAGCGCTACCGGTTCTCGCAGCGGCGCCCGTTGTTCAACGTCGACGACGATGGCGCGCTGCAGACTGAAGGCGCGCCGATCATCGTCTACTACGATCGCGACTTCGATACGCGCGTCACGCAGCTCTACCTTGGCGATTCCAGCCGCTGGCTCGGCGGCGCGCTGACAGTCGACGCCGGCTTCAAGGGTCTGCACGTCGAGCGTCATTTCGAAGGGCTGCCGAACACCCGGGCGTTCAACACGCAGACCCATGCCGATTTGACGCGGGTCGATCGCGATCCCTTCCAGCCTCAGCTCGGCCTGACCTGGAAGCTTGGCAGCCACGAGGAGTTGTTCGCCAACTACGCCGAGAACTTCAGTGCGGTACCGCGCAATGCTGTCGGCTCGGTGGCCTATGCCTCGGATCTGCGGCCGGAGACCTCGCGCAACATCGACCTCGGCTTGCGCAGCGTGCGCGAGCAGCTCAGCGGCTCGCTGGCGCTCTACCACATTCGCTATGCGCAGAGAATTTTCGAGCTGACGGTCATCGATCCCTTCCTGGTCGGCGAGGAGGCCTATCGCAATGTCGGCGGCGTGGAGACCTATGGTGCCGAGCTGGCGCTGTACTGGAGCCCGCTGCGGCGCTTGCGCATCGGCTCGACGCTATCGCTGAACCGCTCGCGCTTTCGCGACGACTACCAGACCTATGACGGCGACCAGCAGCAGCTGGTCGTCGTCGCGGTGAAGGATCGCTCGGTGCCGGATACGCCGGAGCTGATGGCCGGTGTCGACGCGCTGTACAGCGCCGATCGCTGGTCGATGGGCGGCGCCATGAAATACACCGGCCGCCGCTATTCGACCGCCGCCAACGACGAGCGCGTCGATGGCTACGCGACGGCCGATCTCAATCTAGGCTACCAGCTGCTGCGCTTTCGCCAGGCGCCCGGCGGCGTCCGGCTGCAGCTGAATCTCTACAACGTGTTTGACGAGCGCTACGTCGGCTTCATTTCGCCGAGCGAGTACACCGACAACGAGCAGCGCGGCTCGTTCTACCTCGGCTTGCGTCGCTCGCTGTACCTGACGCTCAGCGCCAATTTCCTGTAGCGGCGGATCAGCCGAGCAGCCGGGCGATCCACAGTGCGATGGTGTCGAACAGGCGGTGGAAG
>CAMLDZ010000106.1 GCA_946478985.1 uncultured Solimonas sp. | reverse complement strand
CCGGTGCCAAGGCCGGCAGCGTCAAGCACCTGCCGCCGACGCTGACGCTGCAGTACCACCTGCTGCCGCAGGCCGCCATCGATCCCTACATCGGCGCCGGCCTCAACTACACGATGTTCTTCGACGAGCAGCTCGACGGCGGCGGCAAGCTGCGGCTGGATGATTCCTTCGGCCTCGCCGCACAGGCCGGCGTCGACTTCAAGCTGGGCGGACCGTGGCTCGTCGGCATCGACGTGCGCTACATCGACATCGATGCCGACGTGAAGCTCGACGGCGCCAAGATCGGCACCGCCAAGATCGATCCGCTGGCCTACGGCCTGACCGTCGGCTATCGCTTCTAGCTTCGTAGCCCGGTTTGCCGCAGGCAAGCCGGGAGCTTCACGCTGCCGGCCCCGGTTCGCGGTCGACGAACCGGGCTACGGAGCCGTAGCCCGATGGTTTCACGAAGCCGCCAGCACCTGTCGCGGCGGCGTCTTGAGCACGCGGCGCAAGGACAGCCAGCCGAGCAGGCTGACCACCAGCGCGCCGCTGCCGGCGCCGATCAGCCACAGCAGCGGACGCGGGCCGTAGGGAATGTTGAAGACCTGCGCCGCCAGCACCCAGGCCAGGGTCTGCGCGGCCAGCGCGGCGACGCCGCCGGCAAGCAGGCCGAGCACCGCGTACTCGGCAATCAGCCCGCGCGCGATGGCGCCGCTGCTGGCGCCCAAGGTCCGCAGCAAGGCGGTCTCGCGGATGCGCTCGGCACGCGTGCCTTCGATCGCCGCCAGCAGCACGGTGAGGCCGGCGGCCAGCGTGAACACGAACAGGAACTCGACGGCGCTGACGATGCGGTCGATGACGTTGCGCACCTGGTTCATCAGCGCCTCGACGTCGATGACGGTGACGTTGGGAAACGCTTCGACCAGTTCGCGCAACAGCGGCCGTCGCTCGTGCGGCAGGTAGAAGCTGGTCAGCAGTTGTCGCGGCACGGCGTCGGACACCGCGCCGGGCGGCGCCAGCAGGAAGAAGTTGGGCTTGAAGCTGTCCCACTTCACGGTGCGGAAGCTGGTGATGGTGAAGGTCTGTTGCTCACCGGCGAAGTCCAGCGTCATGGTGTCGCCCAGTTTGAGATGCAGGCGCTCGATCGCGTACTGGTCGGCGGAAAGCTCGGCCTTGCCGTGACTGTCGCGGCCCCACCAGCGGCCCTCGGTGATCTTGTTGTCCGGGCTCAGGGTGTCGGTCCACGACAGGTTGAAGTCGCGGTTGATCCAACGCTGGGTTTCCGGATCGTCGAACGATTCGGCGCTGACTTCCTTGCCGTTGAGGCCGACGAGCCGGCCGCGTGCCATCGGCCATAGCGTCAGCGGCGGATGCCCCTGCGCGGCAAAGAACGCCTGCAGCGCCTCGATCTGCTCCTGCTGGATGTTGACCAGGAACTGGTTGGGCGTGTCACCCGGCAGCCGCTGCTGCCAACTCCGCAGCAGATCGTCGCGTACCACCGACACCAGCAGCAGCGCCAGCAGGGCGAGGCCCAGCGCGGTGACCTGCGCGATCGTCGCGCCGCGGCGCCGCGAGATGTTGGCCAGGCCGAAGCGCCAGGCGAAGCCGCGGGCGCCGCCTGCCTGCCGCAGCGGCGCCAGCAGCCGCGTCAGCGCCCAGGCCGCGAAGGCGAGCAGCGCCAGCGTGCCGCCGGCACCGCCGAGCACGAAGCGGGCGAGCTTGAGATCGCCGGTCGCCAGCCACAGCAGCGCGCCGGCGGTACCAATCGCGATCAGGGTGATCGCGCGTGTCGCCAGCGAGCCGGTCTCGCCGCGCTGGAACACGCGCAGCGGCGGCGCATTGCGCGCGCCCAGCAGCGCCGGTGCGGCAAAACCCAGCAGCATCAGCATGCCCAGCAGCACCGCGCCGGCCAGCGGCGCCAGCGGCGCCGGCGGCAGCTGCAGCTTGAGCAGGCCGGCGAGCAGGCTGGCGATCAGTTGCTGCGCAAACCAGGCGACGGCCGCCCCGACCACGCCGGCCACCAGGCCGAGCAGCAGCAACTGCAGCAGCAGGGCCCGCGTCAGGAACGCGCGGCGCGCGCCCAGGCATTTGAGCAGCGCGATCTCGTCGCGCAGCTTGTCGCCGTACTGGCGTGCGCTGAGCGCCACCGCGGCGCAGGCCAGCAGCGTCGCCGCCAGCACCGCGATGTCGAGAAACTGGCCAGCGCTGCTCAGCGCATTGCGCAGCTCCGGTCGCGCATTGTCCGGCGTGATCAGGCGCATGCCGTCCGGTTCCGGCTGCGCACGCAGTGCTGCAACCGCGGCCCGCTCGCCGGCGAGGTACAGGCTGTACTGCGCCCGGCTGCCAATGCCTAGCAGGCCGGAAGCTTGCAGATCTGCCTGATTGAGCATCAGCCGCGGCGCCAGGTCCGCGAAGCCATTGCCGCGATCCGGCTCGTTGTCGATCACCGCACTGACGCGCAGCTTCAGACTGCCGAGTTGCACGACGCCGTCGCGCCGCAGATCCAGCTCCTGCCACAGCCGCGCATCGACCCAGGCCTCGCCGGCGGCCGGCACGCCCTGCGCGCCGCGGCGCTCGCCATAGGGTTCATCGGACAGCTGCAGCGCGCCGCGCAGCGGATAGCCGTCGGCCACCGCCTTGACCGAGGCCAGCACGCTGCGCTCGGCGTGGAACACGACGCTGCTGAACAGCGTCACGTCGACGCTGCGCAGGCCGGCGTCGGCAAGCTGCTTGCGCAGCTCGTCCGGCACCGGCTTGCGCGAGCGCAGCACCAGATCGGCGCCGAGCGTATCGCCGCTCTGCTCGTCGAGCGCACTGCGCACACGTTCGGTGAAAAGGTTGACGGCACCGCTGGCGGCGACGGCAATCGCCAGCGCCAGCGCCAGAATCAGCAGCTCGCCGCTGTTCCAGCCGCGGCGCAACCGTCGTATCGCGAAGCCCAGAGCCGAAGCACTTGCCATCTTGAGGGTGTCCTATTCGAAACGCTGCGGCGGCGAAGGCTTGCCGGGGCGGTCCTGCATTGCGTACGGTTGCCGCCCCGGCCGTGCGGCGGCCACATGAGAACGCGCTGGCTGATGTCGAGAAAACGCGAACTGGATGCGCTGCGCGGCCTGCTGCTGGTGCTGATGACGGTCACCCATCTGCCGACGCGCTTCTCCGCCTACAGCAGCCAGCTGTTCGGCTTCGTCTCGGCGGCGGAAGGCTTCGTCTTCCTGTCGGCGTTTCTCACCGGCGCGATCTACGCACGCAAGCTGGCCGCCGGCCAGCGCGAGCAGGTGCGCTCCAGCCTGCTGCTGCGCGCCCGCAAGCTCTACGTCTGGCATCTGGGCCTGCTGGCGTTCGCCTTCACCGTGATCGCGATGATCGCCGCCTACGGGCAGCGGCCGGCGCTGGCGGGCCTGCTGAGCTTCTACTTCGAGGAGCCTTCGGTGGCGCTGTGGGCGGCACCGCTGCTGATGTACCAGCCGCCATTGCTCGACATCCTGCCGATGTACATCGTCTTCGTCATCGCCACGCCCTGGCTGCTCGACGCCGGCCGACGCGACGGCTGGAACAAGCTGTTGCTGCTGTCGGTGCTGATCTGGGTGTTCGCGCAGTTCGGCGGACGTCGCCTGCTGCTCGAAGGCTTCAATGTCGCTACCGGCATCCACGTGCCGTCGATCCCCGAGCACGCGCTCGGCGCCTTCAACTGGTTCGCCTGGCAGCTGCTGTGGGTCGGCGGTCTGTGGGTCGGCGCGCTGAGCAGTGAGCCGGCGCCGCCGCCCGCGCTGCAGCTGTCGGCGCCGATGCGCGCCGCCGCGCTGGTCTGCACGCTGGCCTTCCTGGCCTGGTTCCACAATCTCGGCGGCCTCTGGCCCGGCTGGATCTACGCGCTGTTCGACAAGACTTCGTTGCGGCCGCTGCGCGTCGTCAACTTCGTGGTGCTGGCGGTGAGCGCCTCGTGGCTGGTGCCGGCGCTGTTCCACGGTCTGCGCTGCCTGGCGCTGCTGGGTCGCGCGTCGATGGCGGTGTTCGCCGTGCACCTGGTGCTGGTGCTGATCAGCCTGGGCCTGGTGATCAGCGACGAGCAGCCGCTGGAGCCCTGGGAAGAGAGCCTGGTGCTGGCGGTGACCTTCGGCGCGCTGCTGCTGACGGCATGGCGCGCGCGCCAGCAGCGCCTGCGCAGCCTCGACTGAGGCGGCTGCCGGTCTCACGGCTGCAGGCGGCCGCCGGCCAGCGTGATGCGGCGGCCGCAGCGCGCGGCAAGCCGCGCATCATGGGTGACCAGCACCAGCGTCGTGCCGCGTGCACGGTTCAGCTCGAACAGCAGCTCGACGATCTTCTCGCCGGTGACGCTGTCGAGATTGCCGGTCGGCTCGTCGGCGAACAGGATCTTCGGCTCGCCGCAAAAGGCGCGCGCCAGCGCCACGCGCTGCTGCTCGCCGCCGGACAGTTGCTGCGGGTAGTGGCCGAGCCGCGCCGCCAGGCCCACACGCTCCAGCGCCGCACGCGCGCGCGCCTCGGCATCGGCAAAGCCGCCCAGCTCGGCCGGCAGCATGACGTTCTCCAGCGCGGTGAAGCCGGCCAGCAGCTGGAACGACTGGAACACGAAGCCGACCCGGCCGGCGCGCAGCGCCGCGCGGGCATCCTCGTCCAGCCCTTCCAGTGGCGTGCCGTCGAGCGCGATGCTGCCGCGCGTCGGCTGGTCCAGGCCCGCCAGCAGCGACAGCAGCGTGGTCTTGCCGGAGCCGCTGCTGCCGACGATGGCCAGCGTCTCGCCGGCGGCGATGTCGAGATCGATGCCGTCGAGAATCGTCAGCGGCTGACCGCCGCTGCTAACCTCTTTGCCGACGCCGCGCACCGCGACCGCTGCCGGAACTTTTGCGACGTTCAAAGCCTCTTCCGCTTTCATCACTGACAACCCGGTTCATGACATCGAGATGAGATCTTTCATCGACAGGCCCCTGAGCCCCGCGCGCCGTCGCCTGCTGTGCGCCGGTGCCGGCGCATCGCTGCTGCTGCTGGCGCCGCTGCTGCAGGCGGCCGAGGCGTCCGCGCGGACGGCACCGGTATGGCTGGTGCTGGGCGACAGCCTCAGCGCCGCGTTCGGCATCACGCCGTCTCAAGGGTGGGTTGCTTTGCTGCAGAAGCGCCTCGACGAACGAGGCTATCCCGCACGCGTCGTCAACGCCAGCATCAGCGGCGAGACCACCGCCGGCGGGCTGGCGCGACTGCCCGCGCTGTTGGACCGCCACAAGCCGAAAGTGGTTCTGATCGAACTCGGTGGCAACGACGGCCTGCGCGCCCTGCCGGTCGCGCAGCTGCGCGAGCACCTGCAGAAGATGGTCAGCCTGAGCAAGGCCGCCGGCGCCACGCCGGTGCTGTTCGAAATGCGCCTGCCGTCCAATTACGGCGAGGCCTATGTGGGTCCGTTCACCGCCAGCTTCGCCGCGATCGCCGACAAGAACGGCGTGCCGTGCACGCCGTTCTTCCTGGCGCCGATCGCCACCGATCCGGACGCTTTCCAGGACGATGGCATCCATCCGCGCGCTGCCGTGCAGGGCAAGCTGCTCGATGGTGTGTGGCCGACGCTGGAGCGTGTCGCGCGCCGCTGAGGGGTTCACATCGCAAACCCTTGCATCCGCCGTACGCATTGCCGCGTACAGAGGAGCAAAGACGAGGGTATGCGTTTCCATGGACATCGCGGTCATCGGTTCCGGCATCTCCGGCCTTGCGGCGGCGCACTTCCTGGCGCAGCGCCACGCGGTCACGCTGTACGAGCAGGACAGCCGCATCGGCGGCCATACGCACACGGTGCGGGTGCCGACCGCCAGCGGCGAGCAGCCGGTCGATACCGGCTGGATCGTCTTCAACGGCATCAACTATCCGAACCTGACGGCGCTGTTCGCGGAGCTGGAGGTGGCGACCCGTGCCACCGATATGTCGTTCGGCGTGTCGCTCGGCAACGGAGCCTACGAGTGGAAGGGCAGCGACAAGCTGTTCACGGTGTTCGCGCAGCCGTCCAACCTGCTGCGGCCGGCGCACTGGCGGCTGCTCTGCGACATCCTGCGCCTCAATGCGCACTGCAATCGGCTGCTGCGCGCCGGCACCCTGCCGGCCGGCAGCCTCGGCGAATTCCTGCATGGCGCCGGCTTCTCGCCGGAGTTGTCGGCGCGCTACCTGTTGCCGATGGCCGGCTTGATCTGGAGCTGCTCGCCGCGTCTGGCCGCCGAGTATCCGGCGGCCGACTTCATGCGCTTCTTCGACGCGCACTCGCTGTTCACCGCCACGCAGCAGCCGACCTGGCGCACCGTGATCGGCGGCAGCCACCAGTACGTGCACAAGCTGATGGCGCGCTATCGCGGCCAGCTGCGGCGGTCGGCGCGAGTCGAGTCCTTGCGCCGCGTCGACGGCGGCGTGGAGGTACGCTGCGGCGACCAGACGCAGCGCTACGCGCACGTGGTCTGCGCCACCCATTCCGATCAGGCGCTGCAACTGCTCGCCGATGCGCGCGACGACGAGCGCAGCGTGCTCGGCGGCATCCCCTACAACGCCAGCCGCGTGGTGCTGCACACCGACCTGCGCAGCATGCCGCGCCGCCGCCGCGCCTGGGCGGCGTGGAACTACCTCAACGACGCCGTCGACTTCCGCCGCGAGGACTGGCCGCGCGAAATCCATGAGCGGCCGATCTCCGGCACCTACTGGATGAACCTGCTGCAGGGCATCGGCGGCGACACGCAGTACCTGGTGACGCTGAATCCGGAACGGCCGATCGCGGCCGAGCGCATCCTGCTCGACACCGTCTACCACCACCCGCATTACGGTCCGGCCAGCGTGATGACCCACGCACGGCTCGCCAGCCTGCAGGGCCGCGGCGGGCTGTGGTGGGCCGGTGCCTGGAACGGCTACGGCTTCCACGAGGACGGCCTCAAGTCCGGCCTGCGCTGCGTGGCCGGCATCGACCGCGACTGCCTGCCGGCCTGGGCGCAACTGTGAGCACGGCGGACGAAGGCGGCGACGGCTGCCTCTATGCGGCGCGCGTCATGCATGCGCGCCGGGCGCCGCCGCACTATCGCTTCGTCTACCGCGTGTTCTATCTGCTGGTCGACGTCGACCGCGTCGATGCGCTGGCGCAGCGCTTGCGGTGGTTCTCGGTGAACCGCTTCAACCTGCTGTCGCTGCACGCGCGCGACCATGGCGACGGCCGCGGCCTGCGCGCCTGGGCCGAGCACACGCTGCACGCGCACGGCATCGCGCTCGACGGTGGCCGCATCCGCCTGCTGGCATTTCCGCGCGTGCTTGGCCGCGTCTTCAACCCGATCAGCCTGTGGTACTGCGAGCACGCCGACGGCTCCTTGCGCGCGGTGATCGCCGAGGTCCGCAACACCTTCGGCGAGGCGCACAGCTACGTGCTTGCATCCGGCGGCGCGCCGCTGCCGTATGGAGTGATGCCGGACAAGGCCAAGTGCTTCCATGTCTCGCCGTTCTTCGATCGCAGCGGCCATTACCGCTTCGTGCTGGACGCGCCAGGCGAGCAGCTGCGCGTGAGCATCGTCGGCCACGACGGCCGCGGTACCACGCAGATCGACACGGCGGTCGCCGGGCGCCGCATCGCGCTCGACGACGCCGCGTTGCTGCGGCAGGTGCTGGCGATGCCGCTGCAGGCGTTCAAGGTGGTGGCGGCGATCCACTGGCAGGCACTGAAGATCTGGCTGCGCGGTGGCCGCTTCCATGGCAAGCCGGCGCCGCCGCAGTGGCCGAGCAGTTGAAGCCGTGAACAGGGAAGGCAGGCGCCATGACGCATGCCGCAATCAGGAGACGGGGATGAGCGAGACCGAGACGCAGCACGAATTCGCCGGCGCCGATGGCGGCCTGTCAGCAGCGAAGCGTCGCCGGCAGGGACTGCAGCTGCGGCTGATGCTGTACATGCTGCGCGGCCTGCGCGTCGGCAGCCTCGACCTGCGGCTGCCGGACGGCGAGCTGCACCACTTCGCGGGCAGCGAATCCGGCCCGCATGGGGTGCTGCAGATCCACTCGATGGGCCTGCTGCGGCACGTGCTGCGCGGCGGCGAGGTCGGCTTCGGCGAGGCGTATCTGGACGGCTGCTGGGACACGCCGGATCTGTGCAGCCTGCTGATGGTGCTCTACCTCAACGAGCCGCATTACCGTGGCCCGTACGAGAAGAACTGGGTCGGCCGCCTGTACGGCTGGTTGCGCCACCGCCTGCGCGCCAACACGCGTCGCGGCGCACGCGACAACATCGCCCATCACTACGACATCGGCAACGCCTTCTACAAGCTCTGGCTCGACGAGACGCTGGCCTATTCGTCGGCGGTGTTCGACCGCTCGCGCAGCGAGACCCTGGCCGATGCGCAGCGCCGCAAGTTCGCCCTGATGGCGGAGCGCCTGCAGCTGAAGCCCGAGCATCATCTGCTCGAAATCGGCTCCGGCTGGGGCGGCTTCGCGATCTGGGCGGCGCAGACCCACGGCTGCCGCGTCCATTCGATCACCCTGTCGGCCGAACAGCTTGCCGAGGCGCAGGCACGCGCTGTCGCCGCCGGCGTTGCCGACCGCGTGCACTTCGAGCTGCGCGACTACCGCGACGTGCAGCAGCAGTACGACCGCGTCGTCTCGATCGAGATGTACGAGGCGGTCGGCGAGCAGTGGTGGCCGACCTACTTTGCGGCGATTCGCGGCGCGCTCAAGCCCGGCGGCCGTGCGGCGATCCAGGGCATCACCATCAGCCCGGCGATCTTCGAGCAGTACCGGCGCAAGCGCGATTTCATCCAGAAATACATCTTCCCCGGTGGCATGCTGTGCCCGCCCGGACACTTCCAGGATCTGGCGCTGGCCGCCGGCCTGCGCCCGGAAGACCCGCAGTTCTACGCCGGCGACTACGCCGACACGCTGGCGATCTGGCACCGCCAGGTGATGGCCGCGCGCGAGGCAGTGGTCGCGCAGTTCGACGCACGCTTCCTGCGCCTGTGGCGCTATTACCTGGCGTACTGCGAATGCGGCTTCCGCGTCGGCAGCATCGATCTCATGCACCTCACGCTGCACCGCGACTGATGAGCACCGAAACCAAACCTGCGCATCGCGCGCTGCGCATCCCGCTGCTGCGCCTGTGTTTTTCGCTGGTGCTGCTGACGATCGTCGGTGTCACAATCTGGGCCTCGCTGCAGCTGCCGGTCTGGCAGACGCCGCGCGAGCTGGTGATGCACCCCTGGTTCATCGCCACCCTCACCGATACCTATCTCGCCTTCTTCACCTTCTGGTTATGGGTCGCCTACCGCACACCGTCGCTGACCGGCCGCATCATCTGGCTGCTGCTGATCTTCGCGCTCGGCAACATCGCGATGGCGAGCTATCTGCTGATCCAGCTGTGGAAGCTGCCGAAGACGGCGCGGGTCGGCGAGCTGCTGCTGCGCCGGCAGCCGGCGCGCCGATCGCGGACGAAGCGGCCGCCGGCGGTATGAACGCCGGCACCGGTGGCTGGCTGCGCCGGCGCGTGCTGCCGGTGCTGGTGGCACAGCTGCGCCAGGGCATGACACCGGAGCAGATCGCGCTGACGGTGGCGCTGGCCGCGGTGATCAGCATCTTCCCGATCTTCGGCGCCACCACCGGCCTGTGCGCGCTGGTGGCGATGCTGCTGCGGCTCAACCAGCCGCTGATCCAGCTCGCCAACTACCTGATGACGCCGCTGCAGCTGGCCTTGCTGCTGCCGTTCTATCGCGCCGGCGAGACGCTGTTCGGCCAGCCGCATGTGCCGATCTTTTCCGTCGACGAACTGGTGCAGCGCTTCCACGCCGGGCCGCTGCAGTTCTTCGCCGACTACGGCAAGGTCGGGCTCTACGGCGTCGCCGTCTGGCTGCTGCTGGCGCCGTTTCTGGTGCTGCTGCTGTACGCACTGCTCAAGCCGCTGCTGCGCCGGCTGGCACGGCGCGTCTGGCGCCAGCCGCTGCAGGCTGCGGCGATCGGGCGTGGCAGACCTTGAACCGCTGGCGGCAGTGCAGCCGAGCGCCTACGATGCGCGTCCGCTTGCTCGTCTGATGGTCCGCTGATGTCCGCCCTGCTGCTGAACCCTGTCGAAGCCCGCGTGATCGCCGCACTGGTCGAAAAATCGATCGCCCTGCCGCAGTACTACCCGATGACGGTCAACGCGATCCTGGTCGCCGCCAACCAGAAGACCTCGCGGCATCCGGTGATGAATCTCAGCGAAGGCGAGATCGGCGCCGCGCTCAACCGGCTGGAGGAACTCAAACTGGTGGTGCGCGACAGTTTCAGTGCCCGCGCGCAGAAGTGGCGGCACCAGTTCCTGCACCAGCTGCTGCTCAAGCCGCACACGCAGGCAGTGCTGGTGACGCTGATCCTGCGCGGTCCGCAGACGCTGGCCGAATTGCGCGCCAATGCGGCCGGCATCGGCGGCCCGGGTGACGATGCCGGCGTGCACGCGGCGATCAACGATCTGGCCGACCGCGCCCAGCCGCTCGTCAGCCAGCTGCCGCGCGCACCGGGACAGTCGGCGGTGCGTTTCGCACATCTGCTCAGCGGTGGCGAGGTGCTGCCGGTCTCGGAACCGCTGCCGGCACCCGGCGCCGCAAGCCAGGCCGAATCGGGCCGCGTCGAACAGCTGGAAGCACGCGTCGCCACGCTGGAAGCGCGGCTGGCGGCGCTGGAGCAACAGCTGGGGATCGCGTCCTAGGGCCTGTTAACGCTATGGCCACCGCTGTGATGCCACCCGCTTTGCGGCC
>CAMLDZ010000105.1 GCA_946478985.1 uncultured Solimonas sp. | reverse complement strand
TGGACGTACACGAGCGAGTCATGACGCCGCGATGCGCCAAAACGGTCCCGCCCCTTCGGGGTGCCACCCGCTTTGCGGCCATGCGGCGTTGCTCCTCAGTCATTTGGAACCACCAAACTCCTTCGTCGCGCCTTGCCTGGCCGCAAAGCGGGTGACATCACAGCGGCGGCCATAGCGTTAACAGGCCCTAGCCGCCCATCGCGTGCATCGTCACCGGCCGCTCGACCGGGCCGGGCTGGGCCGCATAGCCCGCCTTCTTGTGCCAGACCGCGTCGCGGATCAGCTCGGTCAGTTCGGCATCGACGGCGCCGCCGCGCAGACGCTCGCGCAGCGGCACGCCGCTGGCGGCGAACAGGCAGGTATAGAGATCGCCGGTGGCGGTGATGCGCAGGCGATCGCAGCTGGCGCAGAACGGATTGCTGACGGTGGAGATCACGCCGATCTCGTAGTCGTCGTCGATGCGGTAGCGCGTCGCCGGATCGGCGCTGCGCGGCAGTCGCTCGACGCGGTGCTGCGCCTGCAACTGGGCGACGATCTCCGCCTCGCTGACCACCGCCTCGCGCTGCCAGCGGCCGGGCGCGTCCAGCGGCATGTACTCGATGAAGCGCAGCGGCAATCCGCGGGCGCGCGCCCAGGCGCTCAGCGCGACGATCTCGCCGTCGTTGTCGCCGCGCAGCAGCACGCTGTTGAGCTTGAGCGGCAGGCCGGCGGCGACGGCGGCGTCGATGCCGGCGATCACCGGCGCCAGTTCGCGGCCGGTCATGCGCGCGAACACCGCCGGCGTGACGCTGTCGAGGCTGATGTTGAGATCATCGAGCCCCGCCGCCGCCAGGGGCGCGGCCAGCGGCGCCAGCAGCGAGGCGTTGCTGGTCATCGACAGGCGTTGCAAGCCGTGCGCGCGCAGGCCGTTCAGCGCTTTCACGACCTCGAGCAGATCACGCCGCAGCAGCGGCTCGCCACCGGTCAGGCGAATGTGCGTGATGCCGTCGGCGACCATGATCCGTGCGACGCGGACGATCTCGTCGACGCTGAGGATCTGCGCTTTCGGCAGCCACTGCGGATGCTCGGGCATGCAGTAGCGGCAGCGGAAGTTGCAGCGGTCGGTCAGCGAGATGCGCAGCTTGCGCTTGCGCCGGCCGTGCTGGTCGAGGAGCTTGGCGGCGCTCATTCGTGCATCCACACCGCGGCCGCGCCTTGTGCCTCGCACAGCCGTTCCGGGGTGTTGAGGTTGCGCGGCAGCGCCGCCCAGCCATGGATCGCCACCGCGCGCGCCGTATGGCGGCGCAGCCAGAGACCAACCGCATGCTCGCCGCGCTGCACGCTGTCGTGCAGATCGGCGGCCAGCTCGCGGTGCAGCAGGCACAAGGGATAGACCGGATCGCCGTCGATCTGCGCATAAACCGCGCGCGTGCCGTCGGCAAGCCCGGCACGCAGCTGCGCCACCAGATCGTCCGGCAGGCCAGGCATGTCGGCCGGCACTGCCAGCAGCCACGGCGCCATCGTCGCCGCGAAACCGGCGTCGATACCGGCGAGCGGACCGCGGAAATCTTCCCAGCGGTCGGCACAGACCTCGACACCCGACAGCGCGGCGTACTGCCGCCGGTTGCGGTTGGCGCTGATGACCAGCCGCGCCACCTGCGCTTGCAGCGCCGCCTGCACATGCGCCACCAGCGGCCGGCCCTGCAGCGGCAGCAGCCCCTTGTCGGCGCCGCCCATGCGCCGGCCACGACCGCCCGCCAGGATCACAGCTTCGATCCGGCTGGTATCGCTTTGGGCAGGCTGGCGGGACTTCGGGTTCATCGGCAGACGCGCGGCATCTCGTGCAGGTGCGTGCGGACATTCTACGCCGGCTTTTGCCACGTTATTCACCCGCGTGAATAACCGGTTGCGCCACCCGGGCATGCCGACGCCGCACAAGCTCAGGCCTTCAGTACGGACCGCGGAGGGCGGGAATCAGACCAGCGCTTCGTCGGCCACCGCGCACTCGGCGATCAGCGAACGAATCTCCGGCACGCAGGAACCGCAGTTACCGCCGGCCTTGACGCAGGCAGTGACCTGCTTGGGCGTCGTCAGGTTCTGCTCGCGGATCGCCTTGACGATGGTGTTGCGGCCGACGCGGAAGCAGCTGCAGACCAGCGGGCCGGCGTCGGCGCCGGCGCCGATCGGCGCGGCGGCAAGCAGACTCTGGCGATCGCGCGGCGTCAGCCGCACACGCACGAACAGGTCGGCCAGCCAGCCGCGCTGCGGCAGCATCGCCGGCGGCGCGATATAGACACAGCCCTGCAGGCGGCCATCGACCAGCCAGGCAGCGTGATAGATGCCGGCGCTGTCGTCGCGATACTCGATCCAGTCCGCATCGCTCGCCTCGACGCGCAACAGCGTGCGCGCCCATCGCGAGCGATCGGCGCAAGGGCCGCGACCGGCGAATTCGTAGCGCTGCGCCTGCGCGGTCTGCACCCGCACCCACCAGGCCAGCTGCTCGGTGTCGAGCGGCTCGCGCGAGAACACCACGCCCTGCCAGTCGGCACGGAACTCGTCGACGCGCACCGGCGTGTGCTTGAACTCCGGCTCGCCGGAGATCGGATCGACGACCGGATTGACCACCGCACCGATCCGCGCGTCGGATGCAAACTGCTCGTTCCAGTGAATCGGCACGAAGATCTGGCCGCGGCGCATCTCGCCGGACAGGCGCACCCGCGCCACCACACTGCCCCACTGCGAGCTGACGCGGGCCAGGCCGTTCTCCCGGACGCCGCTGGACAGCGCATCGGCCGGGTGCAGATCGATGAAGGGTTCGGGGAGATGCGCGCCGAGCGTCGGCGCCAGGCCGGTGCGCGTCATGGTGTGCCATTGATCGCGGATGCGGCCGGTGTTGAGCACCAGCGGGTACTGCTCGTCCGGCGCGTGCGCCGGCGCCACCGGCGCGGTAGGCACGAACGCCGCGCGGCCGTCGGGATGCGCGAAGCGGCCGTCGCCGAACAAGCGCTGCGTGCCGACGCCGCGCTCGCGCACCGGCCAGCAGATCGGTGCCAGGGCGTCGTATTCGTCGCGCGTCAGGCCGCTGAGGCCGCGGATGTCGAAAAAGCGGCGGCCGTCGTTCTCGAACATCGACAGCCGCGCATGCTCGTCGAAAATCTGGTGCTGATCGGCATAGTCGAAAGCCGCGGTCCAGCCCATGCGCTTGCCGACTTCGGCCAGAGCCCACCAGTCCGGCCGGGCTTCGCCGCTGGCCGGTCGGAAGGCGCGCTGGCGCGAGATGCAGCGCTCGGAATTGGTGACCGTGCCGTCCTTCTCGCCCCAGCCCACCGCCGGCAGCAGCACGTGCGCAAGAGCGGCGGTGTCGGTATCGCGGACGGTGTCGGAGACGGCGACGAATTCGCAGCGGCGCAGCGCCTCGCGGACGCGGTTGGCGTCCGGCAGGCTGACCACCGGATTGGTCGCCATGATCCAGATCGCCTTGATGCGGCCGTCATAGACCGCCTCGAACAGATCCACTGCCTTGAGGCCCGGCTGCTGCGCGATCCGCGGCGAAGCCCAGAAGCGCTGGACACGGCTGCGGTCGTCGGCGTCGCCGAGCTCCATGTGCGCGGCCAGGGTGTTGGCCAGGCCGCCGACTTCGCGCCCGCCCATGGCATTGGGCTGGCCGGTCATCGAGAACGGCCCCATGCCGGGCCGGCCGATGCGGCCGGTCAGCAAGTGACAGTTGATGATGCTGTTGACCTTGTCGGTGCCCTGCCCCGACTGGTTGACGCCCTGCGAGAACAGCGTGACGACCTTCTCGGTCGCCGCGAACCTGGCAAAGAAGGTTTCCAGCTTGTCGCGCTGCAGGCCGCTGTAGCGGACCAGCCGCTCGATGTCGCCGGCGCTGCCCTGCGCCACGCGCAGCGCGGCGTCGAGACCGCGGGTGTGCTCGGCGACAAACTTCGCGTCGATCGCGCCGTGCGCCGCCAGCCAGGCCAGCAGGCCGTTGAACAGGCGCACATCGCTGCCGGGCGCCAGCGGCAGATGCAGGTCGGCGATATCGCAGGTGGTGGTGCGCCGCGGATCGACCACGACCACATAGAGATCCGGCCGCTTCTCCTTGGCAGCAGCGATGCGCTGGAACAGCACCGGATGGCACCAGGCGGTGTTGGAGCCGACCAGCACGATCATGTCGGCCTGCTCGAAGTCCTCGTAGCAGCCCGGCACGACATCCTCACCGAAGGCGCGCTTGTGGCCGGCCACGGCCGACGACATGCACAGCCGCGAGTTGGTGTCGATGTTGGCCGAGCCGATGAAGCCCTTCATCAGCTTGTTGGCGACGTAATAGTCTTCAGTCAGCAGCTGGCCGGAGACATAGAAGGCGACGCTGTCCGGGCCGTAGGCCTCGATGGTGTGCGCAAAACGGCGCGCCACCAGATCCAGGGCCTCGTCCCAGCCGGCGCGGCGCATGGCCTCGGGAGTGCCCAGGCCGCTCTGGCGGATCATCGGATGCAGCAGGCGGTTCTGCTCGACGAGGGTCTCGGCCAGCGCGCTGCCCTTGACGCACAGCCGGCCGAGATTGGCCGGATGCGCGCCGTCGCCGGCGACCGGCCGCGCATCGGCACGCGCCAGCACGCCGCAGCCGACGCCGCAGTAGGGGCAAGTGGTGGCGACCGAACTCATGGGGCCGCCATCATGACAACAGGCGCAGCCCGCCGATAGACTCGCCGGCGAACCCACGAGCTTTCCGTTTCCAGAAAAGACATCGCAATCCTTATCGCGCGACTAGTCGCGCTGGGCGAATTCACGGCCGAACAACAGACGGTTGCGGATCGTGCTGATGTCGCGGTTCTCGCTGATCAGCTCGAAGTACCAGGCGCCGTCGCGTGCATCGCCATAGAGCACCGCGCCCTTGACGCGATTGTCCTTGAGGATGAGGCGCTTGTAGACGCCACGCTGCGGATCGCGCAGTACCAGATCCTCGGCGCCGTCACCGCCCTCGAAGTCGCCGGCCGAGAACACCTCGACGCCGCCGACCTTGAGCTGCGTGGCCAGCTGCGAGCCGCGGTAGCGCATATGGCCGCGCTCGGCCAGCTGCGCGGCGCAGACATACGCCTGGCCCCACAGCGGATCCACCAGACCGTAGGTGCGATTGCGGTGCTGCACGCACTCGCCGACCGCGTAGATGCGCGGATCGAAGGTCTGCATGGTGTCATCGACGACCACGCCGCGGTCGCAGCGCAGGCCGCTGTTCTTGGCCAGTTCGATGTTGGGGCGGATGCCGACGGCCATCACCACCAGATCACCCGCGATCTCGGTACCGTCTTTCAGGCGCACCCCCGTGACGCGCTCCGTGCCCAGGATCGCTTCGGTTTGCGCGCTCAGATAAATATCGATGCCGCGGCTCTCCAGCTTGGTCTTCAGCAGCTCAGCTGCAGGCTTGTCGAGCTGGCGCTCCATCAGCCGATCCATCAGGTGGATCACCGACACCTTCATGCCGCGCTTGGCCAGGCCGTGCGCGGCTTCCAGACCGAGCAGGCCGCCGCCGATGACGATCGCGCGCTTGAACTGCGAAGAGGCGGCGATCATCGCGTCGACGTCGTCGAGATCGCGGAAGGTGGTGACGCCCGGCAGATCCTTGCCCGGCAATGGCAGCACGACCGGCGACGAGCCGGTGGCCAGCAGCAGGCGGTCGTACGGCGTCTGCCTGCCGGACTTGGCGTGGACGATGCGCTTGCGGCGGTCGATCGCCACCACCGGATCGCCGGCGTGGAAGACGATGCCGCGCTCCTCGTACCAGGCCGGCGGATGCATCAGGATGTCGGCCACCTTCTTCTCGCCGGACAGCACCGGCGACAGCAGGATGCGGTTGTAGTTGCCATGCCGCTCGGCGCCGAAGACTTCGATGCTGTACAGGTCCGGCGCCGCTTCGAGCAGCTCCTCCACCACGCGCATGCCGGCCATGCCGTTGCCGACCACGACCAGCCGCGACCGCTCGTTGCGCTGCTTGGGGGGCGCGACATAGCTGCGCAGCGGCGACGGATCCAGCCAGATCATGCCGTCCTCGACACGCACCGGATAGGCACGCACCGTGTAAGCGGGGTCTTCAAGGCAGCGGCCGGTGGCCAGGCTGAAGTGCTGCTTGTAGATCGGCGAGGCCACCACACGCTCGCCCTGCAGATCGCCGACCAGACCGCGCGACAGCACATTGGCGCCGCTGACCGGGTCGCCATTGTCGATGGCGTAGACGCGGTTGTCGGCACGCAGACGGAATACCGCGATCTGCTTGCCGTCGACCAGCGCGGCGACGCCGGTGTCGGGAACGATGTCGTCGATCGCGCAGATCGGCCGCCAGGTGGTCGGGGCGTTCATCATGCGCCCTCCTCGGCGGTGGCCGGCGCCGACACCAAGGCGATACCTTTGAACTGCGCCTTCTCTTCCTCGCGTGCCGGACGGATCTGGCCACGCTCCTGCACGAACACCACGTTGCTGTCCGCCGCATCGTCATTGACGAAAGTGCGGAAGCGCTTGAGGGTGGCCGGATCGTTGATCGCGGTCTTCCACTCGTCCTGATAGGTGTCGATGACCAGCGCCATCTCGGCTTCCAGTTCCGCGCCGATGCCGAGGCTGTCGTGGATGATCACGTCCTTGAGGTAGTCCAGGCCGCCTTCGAGGTTGTCGCGCCAGACACTGGTGCGCTGCAGGCGGTCGGCCGTGCGGATGTAGAACATCAGGAAGCGGTCGATGTACTGGTACAGCGTCGGCGTATCGAGGTCCGAGGCGATCAGCTCGGCATGCCGCGGCTTCATGCCGCCGTTGCCGCAGACGTAGAGATTCCAGCCCTTTTCGGTGGCGATGACGCCGACGTCCTTGCCCTGCGCCTCGGCGCATTCGCGCGTGCAGCCGGATACCGCGAACTTGAGTTTATGCGGCGAGCGCAGGCCCTTGTAGCGATTTTCCAGGTCGATCGCCAGGCCCACCGAATCGCCGACGCCATAGCGGCACCAGGTACTGCCGACGCAGGACTTTACGGTGCGCAGCGACTTGCCGTAGGCGTGGCCGGATTCGAAACCGGCCTCGATCAGCTCGCCCCAGATCAGCGGCAGCTGGTGCACCTGCGCACCGAACAGATCGATGCGCTGGCCGCCGGTGATCTTGGTGTACAGGCCGTATTTCTTGGCTACCGCGCCGATCGCGATCAGGCCGTCCGGGGTGATCTCGCCGCCCGGCACGCGCGGCACCACCGAGTAGGTGCCGTCCTTCTGGATATTGGCGAGGTAGTAGTCGTTGGTGTCCTGCAGGCTGGCATGCTGCTTCTGCAGGACGAAGTTGTTCCAGCAGCTGGCGAGGATCGAGCCCAGCGTCGGCTTGCAGATGTCGCAGCCCAGACCGCGGCCATGCTTCTTCAGCACCTGCTCGAACGACTCGAGCTTGCCAACGCGGACCAGGTGATAAAGCTCCTGGCGCGAATACGGGAAGTGCTCGCAGAGGTGGTTGTTGACGGTGACGCCCTGGCGCTTGAGTTCCGCCTTGAGCACCTGCGTGACCAGCGGCGCGCAGCCGCCGCAGGAACTGGCTGCCTTGGTGCACTTCTTCAGCGCCGCCAGTGTGGTCGCGCCGCCGGCGATGGCGTCGCAGAGCCCTTGCTTGGAGACGTTGTTGCACGAGCAGATCTGCGCCTCGGCCGGCAAGGCGTCGACGCCGACGCCCCCGCCAGCCTTGGCTGCACCGCCGCTGCTGGGCAGGATCAGCTGCTCCGGCTGCTCGGGCAGATCCAGGCCGTTGAGCATCATCTGCAGCAGGTCGCCGTACTCGGCGGCCTCGCCGACCAGCACCGCACCAAGCACCTTCTTGCGATCTGCGGACACCACCAGCTTCTTGTAGACCTGCTTGACCTCGTCGCTGAACTGGTAAGCGAGGCTGCCGGCCGTGGCGCCGTGCGCGTCGCCGATCGAGGCCACGTCGACGCCCATGAGCTTGAGCTTGGTGCTCATGTCGGCACCGAGGAACTTCAGGGCCGCCTTGCCGAGAATGTGGTCGGCAGCGACGCGCGCCATCTCGTAGCCCGGTGCGACCAGACCGAAGATCTTGCCGCCCCACAGCGCGCATTCGCCGATCGCGTAGACGTCCGGATCGGACGTCTGGCACTGATCGTTGATGCTGATGCCGCCGCGCTCGCCGACCGCAAGGCCCGCAAGCCGCGCCAGCTCGTCGCGCGGACGGATACCAGCGGAGAACACGATCATGTCGGTCTCCAGCGCGGAGCCGTCGGCGAACTTCATCTTGTGGAAGGCCGTCTCGCCATCGACGATCTCCGTGGTGCTCTTCTGCGTGTGCACGGTGACGCCGAGCGCTTCGATCTTGCGCCGCAGCAGCCGGCCGCCGCCATCATCGACCTGTACCGCCATCAGCCGCGGCGCGAATTCCACCACGTGCGTCTGCAGGCCCAGATCCTTGATCGCCTTGGCTGCCTCCAGACCGAGCAGGCCACCGCCGACCACCACGCCGGTCCTGGCGCCGTTGGCGGCCGATTGCATCGCCTCCAGATCCTCGATGGTGCGATAAACGAAGCAGTTGCCACGATCCTTGCCCGGGATCGGCGGCACGAACGGGAAGGAACCGGTGGCCAGCACCAGCTTGTCGTAGGCGAAGGTCTCGCCGCTGGCGGTGCTGACCGTCTTGGCGGCGCGATCGATCGCGGTGACCTTGGCATTCAGGCGGATGTTGATGCCGTAGGCATCGGCGAACTCCGGCCGCGCCAGCGACAGATCGTCGGCGGTCTTGCCGTTGAAGAAGTCCGTCAGATGCACGCGGTCATAGGCCAGGCGCGGCTCTTCGCCGAGCACCGTGATGTCGAGGCCCGGCTGGTCGACCAGCGCCTCCACCAGCTTGTGGCCCACCATGCCGTGGCCGATCACTACCACTTTCTGCGTATTCATAGTCCGGTTCAGCGTCACTTATCGTTATAGAGAGCAGCTTGCCTTGCGTACCGCTTCAGCCGGCGCTCGCCACGGCGCCGGCAGGCGCCGACCCGCGCGACAGCGCGCGTTCGGCCACCGCCTGCTGGTACAGCTTTTCCTCGAACTCCTTGTGCGTGCGGGTGAAGCGCACCGCGATCGCGCAGAAGGCCGAGACCACGACGAAGGCGCCGAGATAGAAGAAGGTCTTCTGCACGTCGCCGACGCCCTTCATCAGGAAGCCCGCTGCCACGGCGCCGACATTGCCGCCAGCGCCGATGATGCCGGCAACGCCGCCGAGGGCCTTGCGGTCGATGAACGGCACCAGCGCATAAGTGGCCCCGCAGGCCATGTGCGTGCACAGGCCGAAGGCGATCATGGCGATCACCGCCATCGCCACGGTGTCCACGGTGGAGAACCACAGCAGGCCGATACCTTCACCGAGCATCAGGGCAAACAGCAGCAGCGTACGGCCGTCCAGACCTTTGATCCGCGCCACCCGGTCGGAGACGATGCCCCCGAGCGCGCGGGCGAACAGGGCCAGCAGACCGAAGCTGCCGGCCGCCATGCCGGCGGTCTTCAGATCGAGCGAGAACTTGTCGACGTAGTAGCTGGCGGCGACGTTATGAACGAACAGCTCCAGGCCGAAGCAGGCGCCGTAGGTGACGAACAGCATCCACACGCGATAGTTGGCCGAAGCTGCCTTGAATACCGCGAAGCCGCCCTTCTTGCCGCTCTCGATCTCGACACCGCGGGCGCGCAGCTCGCTGTAGTTGCCCTCCGGGCAGTCCTGGCCGTACTTCCAATACAGCGCCGCGACGATGAGCATCAGCGCGCCCGGCAGCAGCATCGAAATGCGCCAGCCGAGCGTTTTCTCGACGCCGAAGCTGAGCACCGCCAGCAGCACCAGCGGCATCAGCGTCTGCGTGACACCACCGCCGGCATTGCCCCAGCCGGCGGTCGCCGCGTTGGCGGTGCCGACGACGTTGGGCGCGAACATCACCGAGGTGTGGTACTGCGTGATGACGAAACTGGCGCCGATGGCGCCGATCAGCAGCCGGAAGAACAGGAAGCCGCCGTAGCTCTGCACCAGGGCAATGCCGATCACCGGCACGGCACCGAGCGCGAGCAGCGCCGTATAGGTCTTGCGCGGCCCGAACTTGTCGCACATCGGACCGATGATCAGCCGCGTCAGGATGGTGATCGCGACGGCAGCGATATTGATATTGGCGATCTGGTCCTTGCTGAGGCCGAACTCCTCCTTGATGACCGGCATCAAGGGCGCGACCGCAAACCAGGCAAAGAAGCAGACGAAAAACGCGAGCCAGCTCAGGTGGAACGCACGCATCTGCGGCGTGCTGAAGCTGAACAGCTTGATGGACGTGGCCTTCGACATCTCGACTCCTGAATAGGCAGTAGAGCGGGCGTCGTTGACCGCGGATCTTTTCTTTCAAACAGCAGGCAGGTTCGTCTTTGAGCCGCCTTCCATAAAACATGCAACGCGCATGCCACAGCTGGTCCTGCACCGCTCAAAGCGGTGCAAATGACGGCTGTCGCTGCGTTCTGACGGTACACGGCGCTCAAAATCAGCACTGCCATGCATCCAAATCCGGCACAAGTGACTCGATGTCGCGTCATCTCAGTGCCAGAGGCACGAAAACGATTCGGACAACGCTCGAAAACCGTGCGCGAATACCAGAAACGCGAAACGGGCCCGTCGATGTCGACGGACCCGTTTTTCGGCGCGCGGAGTCTACTTGACGATGACCTTGCCCGTCATCTCCGGATGGATGCTGCAGGCATACGGGTATTCACCGGGCGTACTGAAGCTCCGCTCGAAGGTCTTGCCCATCGGCAGTCGCGGACTCTTGGTGCCGTCCGCAAAGGTGACGATGTGGTTTGACCCATCGTTGTTGGTGAAGACCACCGAGCTGCCGGCCGCCACTTCGAGAACCGCCGGCGTGAACGCCATGTTCTCGATGCTGACGGCCGAGCCGCCGACCGCTGCCGCTGCCGGCGCCTCAGCCGGGGCCGTCATCGCGCTGTGATCCATCTCCGTCATCGGCGCCGGTTCGGCCGCCGGTGCCGGCTCGGCGACCGGAGCCGCAGCCGCGGGTGCGGGCACGGCCGGGATCGTCTCATCGGGCTTGCCCGACTGTTCGACGGTCACCGCACCACCGGTCGCTTCCAGCACCTTGAGTTCGACGCGGCGATTCAGCTCGCGCCCTTCGTCGGT
>CAMLDZ010000104.1 GCA_946478985.1 uncultured Solimonas sp. | reverse complement strand
ATCGCAGAAGTATTCAACAGAACAACCGTAATTGAATAGTGTCAACAGGCCCTAGCGCAGCCGGATCAGCAGCAGCGCCCCCGGCAGGCTGCCGGCCAGCGCCAGCACGCCGTAGAGCATCGACGCGGCGACGCCCTGTGCCGGATCCAGGCCGGCGGCGGTCCAGGCCAGCGCCGCTGCGCCTTCGCGCCAGCCCCAGCCGGCGAAGCCGAGCGGGATCGCCATCGCCAGCAGCGTGCTCAGCAGCAGCGGCAGCAGCACCGGCAGCGAGGCCTGCACGCCGGCACTGCGCGCGGCGAGCACGTAGACCGGCAGCAAGGTCGCCAGCAGCAGCCACGACAGCAGCAGCTGCCGCAGCAGCACAGCCGGCGGCCACCAGGCGCGGCGCAGATCGCGCAGCGTGTCGGCAAGCCAGCCGGCGCGGCGACGGCGGCGCAGCCACACCGCTGCCAGCAACAAGACCAGTGCCACGACCAGCACGGCCTGCAGCAAGGGCAGCGTCAGCAGCTGCGGTTGCGCGAGCCAGGCGAGCAGCGTCGCCAATACCAGCGCCAGCTGGCCCATGACCCGCTCGAAGACCACGGCGCGCACCGCCGCGCCGCGCGCATCGACCGCACGCGCGTGGTGCCAGGCACGGGAGACATCGCCGAGCACGCCACCGGGCAGGACCTGGTTGATGAAACTGGCGGCGTAGCATTCGGCGAACGCCCGCATGAAACGCAGCGGCACGCCGAGCCGGGCGGCGGTGTACGACCAGCGCGCCGCAGCCAGGGCGATCTGCACCGCGGCCAGCACCAGCGCGAGCAGCAGCAGCGCCGGCGGCAGCTGCCGCAGCGCCGCGAAGACATGCTCGCGATCGACAAGAACGAACACCGCGACGAGCAGCGCTGCGCTTACGCCCAGGCGCAGCAGCCGCTTCATGCGCCGGCGAGATCCAGCAATGCGGCAGCGAGGCGCTGCGCGGCCTGCGGCCAGCTGTCGAAGCGCGCGCGCAGCGCGGCCTTGCTCAATGCCTCGCGCAAGGCCTCGTCATCGAGCACGCGCCGCAGCGCGTCTGCCAGGGCCAGCGCGTCCTCCGGCGGCACCAGCAGCGCGGCATCGGCCGGCAGCGTCTGCGCGATGCCGCCGCTGCGCGTGCTGACGATCGGCAGGCCGCGCACCGCGGCCTCGCTCAGCACCATGCCGTAGGTATCGAGCCGCGTCGGCAGCACGAACAGGTCGGCCTGCGCGTAGGCGTCGGCGACGCCGGCCTGATCCAGCGCGCCGCTGAACTGCACGCGCGATGCCAGCCGCAGCGCCGCGATGCGTGCGCGCAGGCTCGCGACGAAATCCGGCGCGGCATCGAGCGCGCCGACGCAGCGCAGCGTCCACGCCCGGTCGCGCAGCAGCGCGAGCGCTTCGATCAGCACGTCATGACCCTTCTGCGCGCTGACCGCGGCGACGCAGAGCAGTTGCGGCCCTGCGCTGCCGCTACCTACCGCAGGCGGCGCCGGATCGGTGCCCGGCTGCACGACGGCGATGCGTGCCGGCGCGACGCCGTAGCGCAGCAGGCAGCCTCGCGAGTACGGGCTGGTGACAACGGCGCCGCGCACCTGCGCCAGCGCGCGGGTTTCGCGCGCCAGCAGCTCGGCGCGCTGCGCCGCGCTCAGCGCGACCGCTTCGGCCAGCGGCAGATGGATCAGCAGCAGCATCCGCAGCCTCGCCGCTTCGGCGGCCAGAAGCTCCGGCAGCGCCGAACCGGCGAGACCGTCGATCAGCACGCAGGCATCGTCCGGGCACGCGGCGAGCGCGGCCCGCAGCGCCTGCCGCGCCGGCGCATCGCCATCCGGAAATGCGCCGGCGAGTTCGGCGACCTCGACCGTCCAGCCGAGCGCGCGCAGTTCCTGCGCCATGCGGCGGTCGTAGCGCGAGCCGCCGCTGGCGCGATCGAGCGGCCCCGGTACCAGCAGATGCAGCCTGGGCATCAGCGCGGGGGCATCAGCGCGGCGACATCACAGCGACAGCGCCGCCTCGTAGCCGGCGGCGGCGACGTGCGACTCGCGCAGCACCACGGCCAGCGCGGTGAGGCCGCGCGCGGTCTCGCCGACTTCACCGGCGCGGATCGCGTCGACCACGCGGTCGAACACGTACTTGGCGAGATATTCGGTGGTGGTGTTGATGCCCTTGAACACCGGCTCGTCGTCGAGATTGCGGTAGTCGAACGCGCGCAGCACCGCCGAAACCGCGCGGCTGGCCAGGCCGATGTCGACCACCAGACCGTCGGCGTCGAGTTCGGGGCGCTTGAACGTCACGTCGATCACATAGGTGGCGCCGTGCAGGCGCTGCGCCGGGCCAAAGACCTCGCCGCGAAAGCTGTGCGCGATCATCACGTGATCGCGGACGGTGACACTGAACATGCAGGAACTCCGGTGGTGACTTTCAGGACTCGTAGCGAATGCGATGGCAGAGCGCGCTGCCGGGCGTGACGGCGAGCCGCGCCATCGTTTGCGGCAGATCGTCGAACGCCGATTCCTCGCCCAGCAGCGCGTCGTAGCGCGCGTCGCGCAGCAGTTCGAGCGCGAGCTGCAGGCGTCGCGAGTAAGACCAGCGCGCGCGGCGCGACGGCGAGACCTGGCCGACCTGACTGGCGCGGATCGTCAGCCGCCGCGCATGGAAGGCCTCGCCCAGCGGCAGCGCGACGCTGCGGTCGCCGAACCACGACAGCTCGATGATCTCCGCCTCCAGGCCCGCCAGTCGCAAGGCCAGCTGCAAGCCGGCTTCCGAAGCGCTGGCGTGGAACACCAGATCGCAGTCGGCTGCGGCTGCGTCCGGCAAACAGAACCCGACGCCGAGCGAAGCCGCGACGGCGGCGCGTGCCGGGTCGATGTCGATCAGCTGCACCTGCGTGCCGGCGATCCGCGCCGCCAGGCTCGCGACCAGCGTGCCGAGCACGCCGGCGCCGATCACGGCGATGCGGTCGCCGACGCGCGGCGCGGCGTCCCATAGCGCATTGATCGCGGTTTCCATGTTGGCGGCGAGCAGCGCTCGGGCATCCGGCAGATCGTCCGGCAGCGGCAGCAGCGCCTCGACCGGCACGACGTATTCGGTCTGGTGCGGATACAGGCAGAACACACGGCGGCCGCACCATTCGGCCGGCCCCTGCTCTACCATGCCGACGTTGATGTAGCCGTACTTGAGCGGCCCGGGAAATTCGCCGGCCTGGTGCGGCGCCCGCATCAGCGTGTATTGGCTGGCCGGCACCCGGCCCTGGAATACCAGGCTCTCGGTGCCGCGGCTGATGCCGCTGTAGCGCGTGCGCACCAGCGCCTGCCCCGGCTGCGGCGCGGCGAGTGTTTCGTCACGGATTTCACCACGGCCGGGTGCGAGGACCCAGAACGCGCGCGCCTTGCGCTTGGACATGGAGAGCGGCAGCAAAGATGGAAAGCGCAAGCCTACGCAAATCGCGACAGCGCGTCGCCGTCGAGCTGGGCGCGGGTTCGCTGCTGCTGGCGGCCATCGCCACCATGCTGTCGCTGCCGCTCGGCGCGACGCTCGCCGCGCTGGCGGTTGCGGCCATCATCGCGCTGCTGGTGCTGCGCTTCTGGACACCGGGCAGCGCGCTGCGCGGCCTGGGCCCCGCCAATCGCCTCACCTATCTGCGCGGTCTTCTGATTGCAGCGATTGCCGGCTGTCTGGTGGTGCCGGAATGGCTGCGCGCGCATGCGCTGCCGTGCTGCGTGCTGAGCCTGCTGGCGCTGCTGCTCGACGGCATCGACGGCGCGGTGGCGCGGCACACGCAGACCGCCTCGCCGTTCGGCGCGGCCTTCGACATGGAACTCGATGCGTTCTTCGTGCTGGTGATGAGCCTGGCCTGCTGGCTCAGCGCGCGTGCCGGCGTCTGGGTGCTGGCGATCGGCCTGATGCGCTACGCGCTGCTGGCTGCGGCCCTGGCGTGGCCGCGGCTGCGCGGCGAGGTGCCGCCGAGCTTCTTCGCCAAGCTGGTCTGCGTGATCCAGCTCGCTGCGCTGCTGCTGGCATTGGCGCCGTGGACACCGGCGGCGCTCGCCGCGCCGCTGCTGGCGATCGCGCTGCTGCTACTGATCTGCTCGTTCGGCCGAGACCTGATCTGGCTGCTCGGCCGGCAGCAGCACGCGCCGCTCGCCTGAGCCGCTGAAGGCATTCGCGAACCAGCTGCGGAAGGCACTCAGCGGCGGCGCCGTCTTGCGTTGCGGCGGGATGCTGCCGGCGCTGAAGCCGGCATCGATGAAACGCTGCACCAGCGCCGGATCGCCGCTGATCACATGCATCGGCACCTCGTGCTGCGGGCCGCCGGTGACCAGCGGCGCCGCCGGATGATCGCCGAGCACGATCAACAGGCTGTGCGCATCGACATGGCGCTGAACATAGGCACCGATCACCGCCAGCGAGTAGTGCAGCGCCATCGCGTAGTGCTCGCGCACGCGCGCGGGGTCCTGCCACAGCTGGTCGGGTGATTCGCCGCTGCCCGCCCACTGCGCGTAGACGCTGCCATCGCCGATCTGCGACCAGTCGTCGAGCAGCGGCAGGATCGGCGTCCACGGCGCATGACTGCTGAGCAGCGCGACGTCGATGTAGCGCGCGCGTCCGCCGCGTTCGCGTTCGCGCTCGCGCTGCAGCCGCGACCAGGTGTACTGGTCCGGCATCGTCACCCAATTGAACGCCGGCCCGCGATAGCCGCTGGCCGCGGCGTCGATGATCTTGCCGTAGCCGTACGCCGGTGCCTCCAGCCAGGCCATCACATTGGCCGGCCGGATCGCGATGCTGTCATGGCCGGCACGTGCGAAATCGCGGGGCAGCATGCCGGGCTGGCGGCCTTCGCGGGTGATCAGCGCGTAGCGCAACGGGCTGTCGATCCAGCGGCCGCTGAGCAGCGTGGTTTGCGGCAACCAGGACTGGCCGCCCTGCACCGGCGACGTGAATCGCGCACTGGCCACCGCAAGACCTTGCGCGGCGAAGCGCTGCGGCCAGCTGTCGAGTTCGGCACGGACCTGCGCGGCGTGCAGCGGATCGTCGAGCGTGTCGGCGCCATAGGACTCGACGAAGGCGACGATTACGTCAACCCCGCGCAGCGCCGAGAACAGATCGGTGTCGGCGATCGCCGCCAGCGGATCGTCGGCCAGCGTCGGCTCGAAACGGCGACGCTCCTGCCAGGTCGCGAGGCCACGCTGCAGCTGCGTCGCGCCGGCCGACAGCAACGGTGCCGCTTGCTGCGGCCACATCAGGGTCACGCCCAGCCATGGCAGCAGCAACCAGCCAGCGCTGCGCGGAGCTGGACGGCGCAGCAGCTGCGCCAGTATCCATGTCAGCACCGCCAGGCCCAATGCGACGCCGAGCTCCACGAGGTATGCCGGCGGCCCCAGATTACGGCGCAGCAGGTCATGCAGCGGTGCCGCCAGCTGCCAGTCCATCGCCAGATTGAAAGACCGTGCCAGTGCCTGCTGCGTGCCGGCCTCGGCGAGCCGCAACAACAGCAGCGCCGTCAGCAACAGCGCGCACGGCATCGCCAGCCGCGCGCGCCATACGGAGGCCAGCGCCGCGCAGGCCAGTACGGCAAGCAGAACATCAGGATTGAGGGGATGGTCGACGCTGTTACCCAGCAGCAGCGTGGGCGCCGATACCAGCAGCACGCACAACACCGCGCGCCAGGCCAGTCGCCAGCATGCCTTGACATCGAGGGGGGCGATGATCGGCTTCACCGCCGGCACCGAGGTATCGGCACATGTAGAAAACCCCTGCCAGGCAGGGGTTTTCTGAGTTCCAGAGGGTTCTGGAAACGCCATATTGGCGGAGAGAGCGGGATTCGAACCCGCGATACGGCATTCACCGTATACACGCTTTCCAGGCGTGCTCCTTCAACCACTCGGACATCTCTCCGGATCATCTGCAGCGAACCGCGGCCGGCTGCGCAATGGGCCGCGATTATAGCCATCACTCGGCCTTGGTGGGCTTGATGTCCTGAATTTTCTCGCGCGTTTCCTTGGCGCGTTCCTTACTGGTCTTGGTCTTTTCCGGCAGCGCGATACGCGGCGGCGTGTCCAGACAGCTGGTGTAAGTCTCTTTGGTGTTCGGATCCGTGAGCTTGCGGCCGTACGGCACCGGCTCGGCCGGCGCGGCGGGGATGCGCATCGCCGCCGGCGAATCCGGAATGGTCAGGCCGTCGATGGCGGACGGCGTCGGCAGCGTTTCGGCTTCCTGGTAACGCTGCACGCCTTCGCAACGCTGGTTGAGGCTGCAGCCGGCCAGCAGCACGACGGCGCCGGCGGCGCCCAGCCACTTGGCGGCGCTCACAGCGAGCCGCCGGTACGCAGCGCCGACCGCACCAGATCGTGGTGGGAGGGATCCAGGGGAATCAGCGGCAAGCGCAGGCCGGCAGGAATCTTGTTCATCTCGTTGAGCGCCC
This sequence comes from uncultured Solimonas sp., assembly GCA_946478985.1. The sequence goes on along the minus strand of CAMLDZ010000104.1, from coordinate 4,887 downwards.
ACTTGACGGGGATCGGATTAGGTTCGACGAACAGATGCTGATGGAGGGGCTGAAGTTCCGTATCGATGCGCTTTGCCTTCGTCGCGTCGCCGGCAAGCGCAGCCGCGCACATCTCGTGCATCTTGCGCGGCGCGACGTTGGCGGTCACTGAAATGTCGCCATGGCAGCCCAGCAGTATCGACTCGCAGGCGGTGGCGTCGTCGCCCGAATAAATGGCGAAATCGCGCGGCAGGTCCAGCGCCAGCAGATCCTTGATCCGCGCCAGATCGCCCTTGGCCTCCTTGAGGCCGACGATGTTCTTCAGCTGTGCGAGCCGCGCCACCGTGGCCGGCAGCAGATCGCAACCCGTGCGACCCGGCACGTTGTAAAGGATGATCGGGATCTCCACCGCATCGGCCACCGCCTTGTAGTGGCGGTACAGGCCTTCCTGCGGCGGCTTGTTGTAGTACGGCGTCACCATCAGCGCGGCGTCGGCGCCGACGTCCTTGGCGGCCGCGGTCCACTCGATCGCCTCGCTGGTGGAGTTGGCGCCGGTGCCGGCGATCACCGGCACGCGCTTCTTGGCGACCTTGACGACGCGACGGATGACGTCGATGTGCTCTTCGACCTCCAGCGTCGGCGATTCGCCGGTGGTACCGACCGCGACGATCGCGTCGGTGCCTTCGGCGATGTGCCAGTCGACGAGCGCCGAGAGACTGTCCCAGTCGACCGCACCGTCGGGGAACATGGGGGTGACGATGGCGACGATGCTGCCCTTGATCATGCGCTGCGGCGGGACACTGGTTTGCGAGGGACGCGAAGTATAGCCGCAGCGCCGCCCCCGGCGTAGCACCATGAATAGTCCACCTCGTCGGCGGCCGCGACTACAATACGCGCCATTACCTGGCCGTCCCATTCATGTCCGCCAACGACAATCTGCTCACCGTTTCCGTCATCGGCAAGCCGAAAGGCAATGTGCCGCTGGAACTTTTCAAAGCCATCCGCGAGCGCGGCGGCGAGGTCGAGGACTGCCGCATCGCGCAGATCGGCGACCGCCTGACCGCCAACCTGCTGGTGTCCGGCAACTGGAGCACGCTGGGCCGGCTCGAAACCGCCCTGCCCGGCATCGCCGAGAAGCTTGATCTGCAGGTCCGCTTCGAGCGCTGCGAGGCGCGCCCGGTCAATCCGGATTTCCGCCCGTACGCGGCGGAGGTGGTGGCGCCGCAGGACCCGAACCTGCTGGTCAACATCCTGGAGTTCTTCCAGCATCAGGACGTCGAGGTCGTGGAAATCTCCACGCAGAAGTACCAGTCCACCTACACCGGCGCCGAGATGGCCAGCGTGCAGATGGTGCTGCACGTGCCGGTCAACCAGCATCCGCAGGCGCTGCGCGAGTCCTTCATGGATCTGTGCGACGACCTCAATGCCGACGGCATGCTCGATCCGATCAAGACCTGAGCACCCTGCACATGAGCCTGCAAGTCGGCGACCAGATCCCGGCGCTGTCGCTGCCGGCCAGCGGCGGCCAGACCGTCACCCTCACCAGCTTCAAGAACCGCGCGCTGGTCGTTTACTTCTACCCCAAGGACAACACGCCCGGCTGCACGCAGGAAGGCCAGGATTTCCGTGATCTGTACGCGCAGTTCCAGAAGGCCGGCGCAGAGATCGTCGGCGTCTCGCGCGACAGCGTGAAGTCGCACGACAACTTCGTGGCCAAGTTCCAGTTCCCGTTCGCGCTGCTGTCCGACGCCGACGAGGCGCTGTGCCAGGCTTTTGACGTGATCAAGGAAAAGTCGCTGTACGGCCGCAAGTACCTGGGCGTCGAGCGCAGCACGTTCCTGTTTGACGGCAAGGGTGTGCTGCAGAGCCAATGGCGTGGCGTCAAGGTCAAGAACCACGCCGCCGAAGTGCTCGCCGCGGTGAAGGCGCTCTGAACCGCCGGGCTGGCGCAGCGGGCCGGGTGGATTGCCACGGTACCCAGAAATCGTCGCGCTGAAAAGCACTTTTTTATCGCCGGAGCATGGGCTAGATTGAAGCCGGACGCCGGGGAATCCGGCGCGGTTTCCGCGGCACCCTCTGACCGAAAAAATTAGTACTGCCCGCTTCATTTCGAGCTCAGCCGAACCGATGCGCATCCGCCGCATCGGCCCGATGTCTTCCACCCTCCTAGACGGCGCGGCAAGACATCGCGCGCGCCCGGTCCTGTCCGCACGATGAGCAAGCGCAAGATCTTCGTCCTCGATACCAACGTCCTCCTGCACGACCCCTCCGCGCTGTTCCGCTTCGAAGAGCACGACCTCTTCATCCCGATGATCGTTCTGGAAGAGCTGGATGCCGCCAAGAAAGGCACCAGCGAAATCGCCCGCAACGCCCGTCAGGTCAGCCGCTTCCTCGACGAGCTGATGCAGGACAAGAACCACGCGCAGATCGAGAAGGGCCTGCCCCTGCCCGGCACGCGCGGCCCGCTCAACGGGCATGGCCGTGGCAAGACCGGCGAGCCGGCGACCGGCAAGCTGTTCTTCCAGACCCGCCCGACCGAATCCGCGCTGCCCGGCCTGATGCCCGGCAACAAGCCGGACAACAGCATCCTGATCAACGCGCTGGACCTGCACGCCAAGCATCCGGGGCGGCACGTCGCGCTGGTCAGCAAGGACATCAACCTGCGCATCAAGGCGGCGATCGTCGGCGTCCACACCGAGGATTACCACAACGACCAGGTGCTCGATGACCTGGACCTGCTGTACTCCGGCTACAAGGAACTGCCGGGCGATTTCTGGCAGACCCACGGCGACAAGCTGGAGAGCTGGCAGGACAGCCGCGGCCGCGCCTGCTATCGCATCAAGGGCCCGCTGGTGCGCGACTGGTACGTCAACCAGTTTCTCTTCATTCCCGACGGCGACGACGACAAGGGCATCGAGCTGGTTGTCAGCAAGGTCGAGGGCACCACGGCCGAGATGCGCGTGGTGCGCGACTACCGCGCCGCCAAGACCAGTGTCTGGGGCATCCACGCCAAGAACCGCGAGCAGAACTTCGCGCTCAACCTGCTGCTCGACCCGGACGTCGACTTCATCACCTTGCTCGGCACCGCCGGCACCGGCAAGACGCTGCTGACGCTGGCCGCGGGCCTGGCACAGACCATGGACGAGCAGCGCTACCGCGAAATCATCATGACCCGCGTCACCGTGCCGGTTGGCGAGGACATCGGTTTCTTGCCCGGCACCGAGGAAGAGAAGATGGCGCCGTGGATGGGCGCGCTGATGGACAACCTCGAAGTGCTGACGCAGAACGGCAGCGGCGGCGACTGGGAGCGCCAGGCCACCAACGATCTGCTGGCCAAGCGCATCAAGATCCGCTCGCTGAACTTCATGCGCGGCCGCACCTTCCTCAACCGCTACATCATCATCGACGAGGCGCAGAACCTCACCGCCAAGCAGATGAAGACGCTGATCACGCGCGTGGGCCCCGGCTCCAAGATGATCTGCCTGGGCAACCTCGGCCAGATCGACACGCCCTACCTGTCGGAGACCACCTCGGGCCTGACCTACGTGGTGGATCGCTTCCAGGGCTGGCCGCACGGTGGCCACGTCACGCTGGCGCGTGGTGAGCGCTCGCGGCTCGCGGCGTATGCATCGGATATCCTGTAGGGCTATGGGCCCGCTCGGGCCGCAGCCGCTCAGGAGAAGCCCGGATGCTGGGACGCATGGCCAAGTCGATCAAGGATGGCGCGCTTGCCGTCGGCATCAAGGCGTACGTCAACGATCGCCTCGGTGAATACGGCGAAGTGCTCGACTGCCAGATCGACACCACGCACAGCAAGCTGACGTTCCGCGCGCTGCTGCGCGGCGAGCGTGATCCTGTCGACGCCGCGGTCGATCGTTACGAGATCGTCCGCGACGGCGACGAGGTCTTCATCATCATCCGCAGCTTCTCGACCTCGCGCGAGTGGATCACCACACTGGTCAACAAGCTGCTGATCGGCAAACGCTTCAAGATTCCGTCCAAGGTGGCGGCGCTGCTGTAGGCCAGGCCCTCAGCCGCCGCCTTGCGGTGCGCCGCCAGGTCCAGCGCCGATGACGCCAGAACTGGGGCTGCTCTGCGGCTTTGCGCTGCTTGCCGGCTTCGTCGATTCGATCGTCGGCGGTGGCGGACTGATCCAGGTGCCGGCGCTGTTCGTGCTGCTGCCGCAACTGGCGCCGGCGACCCTGCTCGGCACCAACAAGTTCGTCAGTATCTGGGGTACGGCGGCGGCCGCCTGGCAATACGCGCGCAGGGCTCCACTCGACTGGCGAGCGATACTGCCGACGGCGGCAGCGGCATTGCTGTTCGGTTTCGTCGGCGCCCGCACCGCCGCGGCGATTCCGGTCGACTGGTTCCGTCCACTGGTGCTGATGCTGTTGCTCGCAGTGCTGGCTTACACCTTGTGGAAGAAAGACCTGGGCGCGCTGCACGCGCCGCGCCTGGGCGCTCGGGCGACGCTGATCGCCGCGCTGTTGACCGGCAGCAGCATCGGCTTCTACGACGGCCTGCTCGGCCCGGGCACCGGCTCGTTCCTGTTGTTCGCATTTGCCGGACTGTTCGGTTTCAGCTTCCTCGCCGCATCGGCGTCCGCCAAGCTGATCAACGTCGTCACCAACCTCGCCGCCCTGGTCTACTTCACCACGCACGGCCACGTGCGTTACGAGTTCGCGCTGCCCATGGCGCTGTGCAATCTGACCGGCAGCGTGATCGGCGCGCGGCTGGCTCTGCGCCTGGGCAGCGGCTTCGTCCGCAAGGTTTTCATCGGCATCGTCGCGGCGCTGATCGCGCGCTTTGCCTGGGACATCCTGCGCTAGGGCCTGTTAACGCTATGGCCACCGTTGTGACGGAGACGGTTTTGGCGCAGCGCAAGGCGCGAGGAGCGCCGTGTAC
>CAMLDZ010000103.1 GCA_946478985.1 uncultured Solimonas sp. | reverse complement strand
GCGCTCCTCGCGCCTTGCGCTGCGCCAAAACCGTCTCCGTCACAGCGGTGGCCATCGCGTTAACAGGCCCTAGCGGCCCAGCGCCAGGGCCGGTTCCGAGGGCACGAGGGCGCAGGCGTGCAGGGCGATGCGCAGCGGCCGCAGCATCCACAGCGCCGTCGCCACCAGCAGCAGAACCATCACTGTGATGAACAATCCGCGCCTCAGCGGCTGCTGAAGGTGCCGGCGCAGCTGCGCGCCGAGCAGGGCCCAGGCCAGCACGCAGGGCAGGTTGATGGCGCCATAGACGCCCAGCAGCCAGCCGGCGCGCAGCAGCGGCTCCGCCTGTGCCGGCGCCATCAAGGCTGCGCCGGACACCGCCATCGACCAGGCCTTGGGATTGACCCACTGGAACAGCACCGCCTGCCAGCAGCGCATCGGCGTGGCGATGGCGCCGGTGCGGTCGTCGATGCCCGGCGCCGTGAGCAGCGCCGTCGCCATCCACAGCAGGTAGATCGCGCAGGCGACGGCGGCGATATCGGCGGCCAGCGGATAACGCTGCACCAGCGCGCCGAGCCCCGCATCGGCGCAAGCCAGCAGCACCGCGAAGCCGCCGACCACGCCGGCCAGATGCGGCAGCGTGCGGTGCAGGCCGAAGCGCATGCCGGACTGCATCAGCATCAGATTGTTGGGGCCCGGAGTGATCGAGCTGGCAAAGGCCAGCGCCGCCAGTGCGGGCAGCAGGGCGAGCGGGGTGTCCATGGCGAAGGACCGGTCCAGCAGTAAGGGGTCGCCAGCGTAGGCACCCGCGCGCAGGTATTACAGATACACTTTTCCGCCAATCCGGCAATAACAGTTTCGCGCCATGGCCGACGACCAGCCGCCCGCTTCCGCCGACAGCAGCCCGCGCTATATCAGCGTTGCCAACGAGATCGCCGCGCAGATCGCCAGCGGTCAGCTCGGCAGCGGCGCGCGCGTGCCGTCGGTGCGCCTGCTGGCGCAGCAGCGGCGGCTGAGCCCGACGACCGCACTGGCGGCGCTGCGTCATCTGGAACGGCGCGGCTACATTGAGGCGCGGCCGCAATCCGGCTACTACGTGCGCCTGCGCGAGCCGGCGGCGCAGCCGCTGCGGATGAGCCGGACCGCGCCGCGGCCGCAACAGGTGCGCGTCAACAGCCTGTTCAGCCATCTGGTCCGGGCGACGGCGAGTCCGACGCTGGTGCCGCTGGGCTCGGCGGTACCGCAAGCGGACTGGTTCCCGGTGCGCGGCCTGCAGCGAGCGCTGGCCGAAGCGATGCGCCGCCACCCGCAGGCGCTGACCGAGTACGGCCATGCTTTCGGACTCGAAGCGCTGCGCCGCGGCATCGCCCGGCGCTACGCCGACCTGGGCTGCGAGGTCGATGCCGACGAGGTGCTGATCACCGACGGCTGCATGGAGGCGCTCAACCTGGCGCTGCGTGCGGTGGCCCGGCCCGGCGATGTCATCGCCGTCGAGTCGCCGACCTTCTTCGGCTTCCTGCAGGTGATCGAAAGCCTGGGCATGAAGGCACTGGAGATCGCCACGCATCCGCGCGACGGCCTGTCGGTGCCGGCGCTGGCCGAGGCGCTGACGCAGCATCGCGGCGAGATCCGCGCACTGCTGCTGTCGGTCAACATCAACAATCCGTTCGGCGCGACCATGCCGGACGAGCAGAAGCGCGCATTGCTGCGTCTGTGCGCACGCCATCGGCTGCCGATCATCGAGGACGAGGTCTATGCCGACCTGCACTTCGGCGCGCAGCGGCCGGCGCCCTTGCGCGCCTATGGCGGCGAGCAGCCGCCGATCCTGCTGTGTTCCTCGTTCTCCAAGACCCTGGCGCCCGGCATGCGCGTCGGCTGGATCCTCGGCGGCGCGCTGATCGAGCCGCTGCGGCTGGCCAAGTTCACCAGCACGGTGGCGACGCCGATGGCGATGCAGCAGGCCATTGCCGATTTTCTCGATCGCAACGGCTACCAGCGCCACCTGCGCGGCCTGCGCCAGGCCAGCGAGGCGCAGCTTGGCCGCTTCTCCGAGGCGGTGCAGCAGCACTTTCCGGCCGGCACGCGGATCGCGCATCCGCAGGGCGGCTTCGTGCTGTGGGTCGAGCTGCCGACCGGCGCCGACAGCCTGCGCCTGCACGAGCGCGCGCTGGCGGAGGGCATCAGTTTCGCACCCGGCCCGCTGTTCTCGCCGAGCGGCCGCTACCGCAACGCGCTGCGCCTCAACTGCGGCCGCACGATGACCCCGCCGGTCGAGCGTGCGCTGCGCCGCCTCGGCGAACTGGCGGCCATCGCGGTAACAGGCCCTAGACCGCTGGCGGCACGCTACTGAGGTGCCGTGGCGATGGCAGACAGATCCGAGCGGCGGTCGACGGTACGGCCCGCATCCTTGCGTTCCGAATAGCGGTCGACCAGTTGGGCGGCATGCGGTCGCAGCAGCACGGTCATCCGCACCAGCTCCTCCATCGTATCGACGATGCGATCGTAGTAGGACGACGGCCGCATGCGTCCGGCGGCGTCGAATTCCTCGAACGCCTTGGCGACGCTGGACTGATTGGGGATCGTGAACATCCGCATCCAGCGGCCGAGCAGGCGCAGCGTATTGACCGCGTTGAACGACTGCGATCCGCCGCAAACCTGCATGACCGCCAGCGTGCGTCCCTGCGTGGGGCGCATGCCGCCCATGTTGAGCGGCAGATGGTCGATCTGCGCTTTCATCAGGCCGGTGATCTGGCCGTGACGCTCCGGGCTGCACCAGACCTGTCCCTCGGACCACATCGCCAGCGCCCGCAATTCCTTGACCGCCGGGTGATCGTCGCCGGCCACCTGATCCGGCAGCGGCAGATCGGACGGATCGAAGATGCGGGTGTCGGCGCCGAAATAGCGCAGCAATCGCGCCGCCTCTTCGGTGGCGAAGCGCGAGAACGAGCGCTGCCGCAGCGAGCCGTACAGCAGCAGGATGCGCGGCGCAGGATCGAGCGGACCGAGTCCGTCGGCCGGCCGCCGCTGCGCGAAGGCCGGGTTCAGCGCCGGCAGCTCGTCGGGCGCCGGCAAGTCCCGTACGCGTGTCATCGCGCGCCGCCGTCGGTGATCCGTTGGCCCTGGTCGTCGATCACAGGCTCGCCGTCTTCCTTGCTGAAGGCGCCTTGCTGTGGCGCCGGCAGCAGATCCAGAACCTGTTCCGACGGCCGGCACAGCCGCACGCCCAGCGGCGAGACGACGATGGGGCGGTTGATGAGGATCGGATGCTCCAGCATGGCGTCGAGCAGGCGCTCCGCGCTCACCGCGGGATCGTCGAGTCCGAGCGCGCTGACCTGCTTCTCCTTGGCGCGCAGCAGCTCGCGGGCGCCGATGCCCATGCGCGCCAGCAAGGCGTTCAGCATCGCCCGGCTCGGCGGTGTCTTCAGGTACTCGATGACATGCGGCTCGATGCCGGCGTTGCGAATCATCGCCAGAGTGTTGCGCGAGGTTCCGCAGTCCGGGTTGTGGTAGATCACGATATCGGTGTTCATGAATTCAGTCGACGGCTTTTCAGTAGCGGGTGCGCTTGAGCCACAGCGCGACATGCACCAGCGCGAGCAGGACCGGCACTTCGACCAGAGGGCCGATGACGGTCGCGAAGGCGACGGGCGAGGCGAGTCCGAAGGCGGCGACGGCTACCGCGATGGCAAGCTCGAAGTTGTTGCTGGCGGCGGTGAAGGCGATGGCGGTGGTGCGCGGGTAATCGGCGGCGATCCAGCGCCCCATCGCGAAGCTGATGGCGAACATCACGACGAAGTAGATCGCCAGCGGCACGGCGATGCGCAAGGCATCCAGCGGCAGCGCCACGACCTGATCGCCCTTGAGGCTGAACATCGCGACGATTGTGAACAGCAGGGCGATCAGAGTCAGCGGTCCGATGCGCGGCAGGAAGGTCTGTTCGTACCAGGCGGCGCCTTTTGCTTTCAGTAGCAGGCGGCGCGTCAGGAAGCCGGCCAGGAATGGAACGCCGAGATAGATCAGCACCGCCCGACTCACCATCCAGAAGCTGACGTCGACGACACTGCCTTCGAGACCGAATAGCGGCGGCAGCACGCGCAGGAAGAACCAGGCATAGGTGCTGAAGAAGGCGATCTGGAAGATCGAATTGAACGCAACGAGCCCGGCCACGTACTGCGAGCTGCCGCAGGCGAGCTGGTTCCAGACCAGCACCATGGCAATGCAGCGCGCCAGGCCGATCAGGATCAGGCCGCTCATGTAGGCCGGATGGTCACGCAGAAACAGCACCGCCAGCGCGAACATCAGCAAGGGCCCGATCAGCCAATTCTGGATCAGCGACAGCAGCAGGATGCGGCGCTCGCCGAAGATCTGCGGCAGCTCCTCGTAGCGAACCTTGGCCAGCGGCGGATACATCATCACGATCAGGCCGATGGCGATCGGGATGTTGGTGGTGCCGATGGACAGGCGATCGAGCTGCTGCGGCAGGCCGCCCACCGTGCTGGCCAGGGCCAGACCCGCCGCCATCGCCAGGAAGATCCACAGCGTCAGGAAGCGGTCGAGAAAGCCCAGACCGGCGGCTGGTGTTTTCGTGCTCATGCGCGGCCGATCTCCTTGACCTGCCGTTGCAGGGCCATGCGATCGAGCGTGTCGAGCGGCAGGCTGGCGAACAGCTCGATGCGGCGACGAAGCACCGTGAAAGTATCGGCGAACGCCTTGCGGATCTGCTCCGGCGCGCCCTCGACCGCCGCCGGATCGGGCATGCCCCAGTGTGCCGTCATCGGCTGGCCGGGCCAGTAAGGACACTGCTCGCCCGCGGCCTGGTCGCAGACGGTGAACACGAAGTCGAGCGCGGGCGCCGTTGCGCTCGCGAACTCGTCCCAGCTTTTGCTGCGCAGTCCCGCCGTGCTGATGTGGCTTCGCTCCAGCAATTCGAGGGCATAGGGATGCACCTCGCCTCTCGGATGGCTGCCGGCGCTGTAGCCGACGAACTTTTCGCGGCTGATTGCGAGCGCGTTGATCGCCGCCTCGGCGAGGATCGAGCGCGCGGAGTTGCCGGTGCAGAGGAACAGGACGTTATAGCGTTTGATCGTCACGTGAAGGGGCTCCATGAAAGCGGAACGGCAGGGGCAGGGCACGCCGGGCGGTGTCCTTGTGGCGGAACGAAAGCCTCGGCGCCGATGCTCGGCGGGCAAGGCTCGCGTGCAGGTGAAGGGGCAGATGCGCGGCCTCGGCCCGACCACGCAGCGTGTTCAAGCCGCCCGGTGTCGCCGACGCGATTCCGGCCTTGTTCGCCATCAGCATTGCTTGCACATCGCCGGTGTGTCGCACGCTGTGGCGCTGCCGACGCAGCAGTTCTCGGTCAGGTATTCCAGCAGGGCGTTCATCGCCGCAAAGTCCGCTGCGTAATAGATGTACCGGCCCTCGGCCCGGGATGTGAGCATTCCCGCCTTGCTCAACTCCTTGAGGTGGAACGACAGGGCATTGGGAGCCACGCCCAAATGTTCAGCAATCTCGCCGGCCGGCATGCCGGCCGGGCCTTTCTGGACCAGCAGGCGGAAGACGGCGAGGCGGGAGGGTTGCGCCAGCGCGGCGAGCCGGAGGACGGCGAGTTCGGGGTTCATAATTCAATGATCATTGAATTGTTTGAACGTATCAAGAACTATTGAAATGATGGTGGCATGGGCGCTGCCGTCGGCGCTGATGGGCGTCTGCTGTGCCTGCGGAGGCTGCACGGGCTGCGGCGGAATAAAGGCATAACCAAGAACTCTTTCCCAAGCCGGGTAGCGCCTGACTAGGCTGCGCGCCGTTCCAGCCCGCTCGCGGCCGTTCGCCTTTCTCAAGAGTTCCCGTCATGCCCATCCCGCGGCGTGTTTCCCTGATTCCGAGCACCGCGCTCGGCTTGCTGGCCGTCGCTGCGGCATTCGCGCAGCAGCCCGACGCGGTTGCCGAGCCGGCCGCGCAGGCCGACGACGCAGTCGCGAACCCCGAGGTCTTGCCATCGATTCCGGTCGGCGGCGAAACCCCCGCGCCGCCGCCAGCCGCCGAAGCGCCGGCGAATCTGCCGGGTGCTTTCGAAGAGGTGGTGGTCACGGCGCGGCGCCGCGCCGAGCCGCTGCAGGACGTACCGGTGTCGGTGTCGGCGTTCTCGGGCGATCAGCTGGACGCACGCGGCATCGTCGACGTGCGCGATCTGGCGCAGGCGGTGCCGGGCCTGCAGTTCAGCGATCTGGGCGGCTACAACCTGATCTACCTGCGCGGCATCGGCACCGACATCTTCATCCCCTCGGCCGAGCCCAGCGTCGCCACCTATCTGGACGGCGTGTACTTTCCGTCCGGCCACAGCATCGCGCAGTCGTTCGGCGCGATCGAGCGCATCGAGGTGCTCAAGGGGCCGCAGGGCACGCTGTTCGGCCGCAATTCCACCGGCGGCGCGATCGCGATCTTCTCCGAGCAGCCCGGTGCGGAGACCGGCGGCTCGGTGCAGACCAGCTACGGCAATTACGGCGACACACGCACGCGCGGTAACGTGAATCTCGCGCTCGGCGACGGTTTCGCCAGCAGCCTGTCGGCGTTCTACAACCGCCGCGACAGCTATTACGACTGGGACAATGCTCGCGGCGACGAGCTGCCTGCGGAGATCAACAAGGGCGCGCGGTTGCGCGCGGCGCTGGATTTCAGCGATAGCCTGCACCTGACGCTGACCGGCCTGGTCGCGCAGCAGCGCGGCACCAGCACCACGGTCGCCGCCAACGTCGATCCGACCGGCACGCTCGGTGCGACGCTGCCGGCCGAAACGCGCGATTACGTGATCACCGCCAATTCGCAGCCCAAACTCACCACCGACACCTACGCCTACTACGGCCAGCTCGATTGGAACCATCCGGGCATCGACGTGAAGTGGCTGGCCAGCTTCTACAAGGTGCGCGCCTACGATTACGTCTACGACTTCGACGGCACCGCGCAGCCGATCGCCACCTACGGCGCCGACAACGAGTTCCAGCGCTTCGTCACCAGCGAGCTGCAGATCACCTCCAACGACGAGAGCTGGGGCGCCGACTGGCTCAAGTGGGTCGGCGGCCTGTACTACCTGAGGAGCCGCGGCGGTTATGATCCGGGCTATTTGCGGCTGCTGGATGTCGCGCGCCTGCCGATCGACGGTCTCGTCGGCACCCTGCCGGAGGCGGCGCGCGGTCCGGTCGGCGGTCTGCTCGACGGCCTGCCCGATTCGCTGACTTTCTTCTTCACCGGCCTGCTCGACACCGAGTCCTACTCGGCCTACCTGCAGACCACCACCCGCCTCACCGACTGGCTCGACCTGACGCTAGGCGGCCGCTGGCAGCACGAAACGCGCGAACTGCTGCGCTCGGAAGTCGACGTCGGCACGCCGGACGCCGCCATCCACTATGCCTTCAATCCGGCCAGGACCAGCGCCGACAACGTCTCGCCCAAGGTCTCGCTGGACCTGCGCCCGGCCAGGGATCTGCTGCTCTATGCCTCGTTCCAGCAGGGCTACAAGAGCGGCACCTACAACATCATCAACATCTTCGCGCAGCCGGAGTATGTGAAGCCGGAGCGCGTCACGGCTTACGAACTCGGCCTGAAGTCGGAGTGGTTCAGGCGCACGCTGCGCTTCAACGCCGCGCTGTTCCAGAACGACATCAAGAATCTGCAGACCGGCTTCATGTCGTTCACCTCGGGCGGCGCGGTCAACCTGGAAAACGCCGGCAAGGCACGCATTCGCGGCGCCGAGGTCGAAGCGATTTGGCAGCCGCTGCCGACGCTCGATCCGGGCCTGACGCTCAGCGGCAACGCCAGCTGGCTCGATGCCAAGTATCGCGAGTACGACAACGCGCGCGGCTTCTGCGAGGCGGGCGATGAGCACAATCCACCGGGCTGTTTCTCGCTTGGCGGCATCGGCGACGGTCTGGCCTATGACAACGGCGACTTCGCCGGCAACCGCATCGTCCGCACGCCCAAGTTCAGCGGCAACTTCTCGCTGGTGCAGAGCTTCGAGGTGCCCGGTGGCGCGCTGGAGCTGGCCGGCGACTACTACTACAACTCGGGCTATTACTACCTCGCGCAGAACACGCCGAATACCTTCGAGGACGCCTACGAGCTCGTCAATGCGCGCATCAGCTATCTGTACCGGCCGTGGTCGGCGCGGCTGACGCTGTTCGGCGCCAATCTCGGCGACGAGCAGTACAAGCTCGCGCAGTTCCATACCGACTTCGGCCGCCACGATTCGCTGGCGCCGCCGCGCACCTGGGGCCTGCGCATCAACTGGGAGTTCTGAGCGGGCCCGCTCAGGACTTCAGGCTGAAATCGTCGGCGTCCATCCACGCCGGGAATTTCTCGCGGTGTGTCAGCAAGGTCTGCGGCTGCAGCCTCAGCGTCGCGGTCTGCTCGATGGCGCCCAGATCGACCAGCGCCTCGCCGAGCGGATCGATCACCGCGCTGTCGCCGGCGTAGGGATGGCCGTTGCCGTCACTGCCGACGCGGTTGAGGCCGACGCAGAAGCTGAGGTTCTCGATCGCCCGCGCGCGCAGCAGCGTGCGCCACGGCCCGCGCCGCGCCGCCGGCCAGTTGGCGACGTAGAGCGCGAGGTCGTAGTCCATGCCGCCGGCGGCGGACTCGTCGCGGCGGTTGCGCGACCACACCGGGAAGCGCAGGTCGTAGCAGACCAGCGGCAGGATGCGCCAGCCCTTGAGTTCGACGAGCAGCCGCGCACTGCCGCCCTGATAGCGCTTGTGCTCGCCGGCCATGCGGAACAGATGGCGCTTGTCGTACTGCGCGTGGCTGCCATCCGGGCGCATCCAGATCAGGCGGTTGTAGTGCTGGCCGTTTTCCGCGATCACCAGGCTGCCGGTGATCACAGCGCCGGTCTCGGCGGCCAGCCGCGCGAGCCAGGGCAGCGTGGCGCCGTCCATGCCCTCGGCCTGCTCGTCGACCGCATTGGTGAAGCCGGTGGCGAAGGTTTCCGGCAACACGATCAAGTCGGTCCGGCCGCCCAGCTCGCGGATCTTCTCGCCGTAGTAGGCGCGGTTGGCGGCGGCATCGTGCCAGCGCGTGTCGCCCTGGATCAGGCTGAGGCTCAGAGCTTGCATAGAGCCTCCGCGCCGGCCTGCAGCGTCGCCTCGTTCTTGGCGAAGCACAGGCGCACGATGCGCGAGCCCGGCGGCGTTTCGTAGAACACCGAGACCGGAATCACCGCGACGCCACGCTCGCGGACCAGGTGCTGGGCGAAGTCGACATCGGACAACTCGCTGATCGCCGAGTAGTCGACCAGCTGGAAGTAGCCGCCGGGCACGTCGAGCAGCCTGAGCCTCGACGGCGCCAGCAGTTCGCGGAAGTGATCGCGCTTGTGCTGGTAGAACTGGCTCAGTTCGAGATGGTGCTGCGGCTCGTGTTCGAGGATGTCGGCGAGCGCCCACTGCGCGGCGTGGAAGCTGCAGAAGGTCAGGTACTGGTGCAGCTTGCGGAACTCGGCGGACAGCGCCGGTGGCGCCACGCAATAGCCGAGCTTCCAGCCGGTGCAGTGATAGGTCTTGCCGAAGGAACTGACGACGAAGCTGCGCGCCGCCAGTTCGGCGTGGCGCAGCACGCTCTGGTGGGCGCGGCCGTCGAAGATGATGTGCTCGTAGACCTCGTCGGACAGCACCAGGATCTCGGTGTCGCGGACGATCCCGGCGAGCGTGTCGAGATCCTGCGCGCTGAAGGTCGCGCCGCTGGGGTTGTGCGGCGAGTTGATGATGATCATCCGCGTGCGCGGCGTGATCGCCTCGCGCACGCGCTGCCAGTCCACCGCGAAGTCCGGCTGGCGCAGCGGCACATGCACGGCGCGCGCGTTCTGCATGTCGATCGCCGGCTCGTAGCTGTCGTAGCAGGGGTCGAGGACGATCACCTCGTCGCCTGCGCGCACCGCGCAACCGACCGCGGCGAAGATCGCCTCGGTGGCGCCGGAGGTGACGGTGATGTCGCTGGCCGGATCGATCCGGGCGCCGTACAGCCGCTCCACCTTCAGCGCCAGTTGCTCGCGCAGCGGCAGGATGCCGGCCATCGGCGCGTACTGGTTCTTGCCATCCTGCAGCGCGCGCGCCAGCGTTTCGCGCAAGCGTTGCGGCGGCTCGAAGTCCGGAAAGCCCTGGCCGAGATTGACCGCGCCGTGCTCGATCGCGAGCTGGCTCATCACCGTGAAGATCGTCGTGCCGACGCGCGGCAGCTTGGTCTGCAGCGTCGGGCTGCGCGGCAGAGTGGCCGGTTCGGGAAGGCTCATGGCTTGCGGCGAAAAATCAGGCGGAGCCGCATTGTAGAACCGCCACCACAGCCGGCGGAACGCATGCCGGCGATCGCCGCCCGTGGCTCAGCGCGCCGCTTTGACCAGCGGAAACTCCGCGGCCAGCAGCGCCGCATGCGTCTGCTGCCAGGCCTCGCGGCTCGATGCCACCAGCAGGCCGCCCTGGCGCACCGCCGGTTTGTACGTGCTGCCGTCGTAATGCGCCACGTGGCCGCCGGCCTCGCTGACCAGCAGCGTGCCCGGCGCGTGGTCCCAGGGCAGCATCCGCCAGTACAGCGCGTAAGTCTGCTCGCCGCGCGCCAGCAGAGGGTATTCGATGCCGGCCGAGCCGAAGCCGTTGTGCGCGCCCGGCAGATCCTGCGCCCGCGTCCGCACGGTCTCGCGCAGCGGCGGCGGCAGGAAACCGGTCTTGACGATGCCGCGCAGTGCGCCGCCATCCTGCCGCGCGCGCAGCGGCGCGCCGTTGCGCAGCGCGCCGGAGCCGCGTTCGGCGATGCACAGCTCGTCCTTTAGCGGCGACCAGATCCAGCTCGCCAGCGTCTCGCCGTCACGCAACAGCGCCACCATCACCGCGAAGTCCGGATTGCCGCCGACGAAGTTGGCGGTGCCGTCGAGCGGGTCGACGACCCAGACCTCGCCATGATCGACGTGATCGAGCAGCGTCGGGTCGACGGCCGTGCCTTCCTCGCCGACCACGCGCGAGCGGCTGCGCAGCGCGGCGAGCGCGGGCGTGAGAAAGCGTTCGGCGCGTTCGTCGATCACGGTGACGACTTCGCCCGGCGTCTTCTCGCGGATCTCGCTGGCCTGCAGCGAGCGAAAGCCCGGCACGATGATCCTGGCGGCGGCCTCCTGCAGCAGGCCGGTGACTTCGTCGAACAGCTTGGATGACAGGGATTTGGCTGACATGGTGGCGGCACTGTCCACGTCGTCGCGCCGGACTGCAAGCGATTCGGTCACAGGCGCGCTGAACTAAACTATGACGCTCCCAGCCGCCCGCGTTCCCGACCATGGCCAGCAAGCAGCGTCTCTACCGCGTCAGTTTCATCAACCAGGGCCGGACCTACGAGGTCTACGCCCGCGAGGTCAGCCACGGCGAGATGCTCGGCTTTGTCGAGGTCGGCAAGCTGGTGTTCGGTGAGAAGACCACGGTGGTGGTCG
>CAMLDZ010000102.1 GCA_946478985.1 uncultured Solimonas sp. | reverse complement strand
GGATCGCGGCGCGCGGCCTCATCGGCAGCGGTCAGCAGCGCCTGCTTGTTGCGCGCCGGCAGCTTCTCGCGGCGGCGGCCGGCGAGGCTGGCGAGGGCGTTGGCGAAGGGCTCCACCGCAGCGGCGCGGAAATCGGGATACTCGGGCGCGCGGCGCAAGCCGGCCTTGAGCCAGCGCAGCTCGCGCGGGGCGATCGATTCCTCGGGGATCAGGAAGAAGCGGTGCTCTCGCATCCAGCGGCCGATCGACGAGCGCGAGCTCCACACCGACAGCGGGATGGCGATGATCAGGCTGCCGGCGACCGGCAGCAGCCACCACAGGAACTTGGGGTTGAGGTAGTAGACCAGCCCCAGCCAGGCCAGGCCCAGCACCATGCCGCCGCCGTGGCGCGCCAGCGCCTGGCTCCACGGCGTTGCCGCGTCCTCGCGCGGCGGCGACTTCCACTGCACGGCGATGCCGAGCAAGGCCGAGGTGACGTACTGCGTGTGGAACAGCATGCGGATCGGCGCCAGCAAGGCCGAGAACAGCATCTCCATCACCAGGCTGGCGGCCAGCCGCAAGCGGCCGCCAAACGGCCGCGCGACCTTGTGCTGCACGATCAGTAGCAGCACCGACAGGATCTTCGGCAGGAACAGCAGCGTCATGGTGCCGGCGAACAGGCGGATCGCCCATTCCGGGTGCCATTCCGGCCAGGTCGGGAACAGCTGGTAGGGCTGCGTGAAGTACTGCGGCTCGGCCATCATGAAAATGCCGAGCAGCGCGGTCGACAGCGCCAGCGAGATGAACCACAGCGGCGCCGACAGATAGGCCATCACGCCGGTCATGAACACCGCGCGATGCGCCGGGTGCAGGCCACTGGTGAAGAACAGCTTGAAGTTCTGCAGATTGCCCTGGCACCAGCGCTGGTCGCGCTTGAGCTCGTCGAGCAGGGTCGGCGGCATTTCCTCATAGCTGCCGTCGAGGTCGTAGGCGATCCACACCGCCCAGCCGGCACGGCGCATCAGCGCCGCCTCGACGAAGTCATGCGAGAGGATTTCGCCGGCCAGGCCGCCGCGGCCGGGCAGGCGGCCGAGCGCGCAGTGCTGCATGAACGGCGCGACGCGGATGATCGCGTTGTGGCCCCAGTAGTGGCTTTCGCCGAGCTGCCAGAAATGCAGGCCGGCGGTGAACAGGGGGCCGTAGACGCGGGTGGCGAACTGCTGGATGCGCGAGTACAGCGTCTCGCGGCCCGCTGCGCGCGGCGCGGTCTGGATGATGCCGGCGGTCGGGTTGGCCTCCATCAGCTGCACCAGGCGCTTGAGGCATTCGCCCGACATCACGCTGTCGGCGTCGAGGATCACCATGTGCTGGTACTTGCTGCCCCAGCGCCGGCACCAGTCGGCGACGTTGCCGGATTTCTTCTTGATGCGATGGATGCGGCGCCGGTAGAAGATGCGGCCGAAGCCGTCGACGGCGCGACACAGCGACAGCCAGGCCGCGACTTCCGCCGCGCGCGCGTCGGCCTTGCCGCTGTCGGACAGCACGTAGAAATCGAAGGAATCGCGCAGGCCGGCGCGCGCGACGGAGTCGTAGGTGGCGCGGATGCCGGCGAACACGCGCGCGACGTCCTCGTTGCAGATCGGAATCAGGATCGCCGTATTGCGGCCCGGCTTGAGCGGCGTGTCCGGCGCGGCGGTGCGCGAAATGGCGTACTTGTCGCGCTTGCTCAGCAGCACCCAGAAGCCGAACACCGCGGTCCAGAAGCCGGCGGAAATCCACGCGAACAGCACCGCGTACAGGCCCAGGCTGGTCAGCTCCAGCCAGTGCCGGCCCTTGTACGGCATCACCGCCGACATCAGGTAGGTGGCGCCGACGGTCTGCGCCACGATCAGCGCGACCAGCAGCAGGCGACGGAAGGTGGCGGTCCAGCGCCAGCGGGTCGCGAACGGGCCGGCACCCTGCACCTTGGCCGCCGGCGCCGGTGGTGGCACCTCGTCACCGCGCCTGGCCAGGCCGCGGCGGCCGCGGCCTTCGGCCAGATTGGCCAGCGCCTTGTAGATCTGCCGGAACGGATTGAGATTCCAGGGCGTGGGCGCCATCGAGGCGCGCACCAGGGGCGGCGTGGTCTGCAGGCGGGCGCGGATGTCCGGCGGCTGCAGCACGGTCTCGATCTGCGCGTCCCCCGGCTCGGCGGGATGCAGCCGGCCCAGCACGCGCGCTCGGGCCGAATGCAGCGTCACCAGCTCGACCTCGCCGTGCTCTCCGCCGGCCAGCTCGCTGTGCAGGGCGGCGAACGCGGCATCGGCCTCGGCCGCGGAGCCGGCGTCGCGCGGGCGCTCCACCGCAAGCTCGCCGGTCGCCGCAGACAGCGCACGCAGGTATTCGGTGACGTGGCGCGTCGGCGCCGAACTCGGCTGATTCACGATTTCGAGACTTGGTGATCGCGCGGACCCCGCAGCGCAGCGGGTCCAGGCTTCGGTACGACGTGGGCCTGCAGTGTAAGGATAAGCGGCGCTGCTGCCGAGCCCCCGGGCGCGCTCCATACGCCGGGGCTATGAGGCCCGCCGATCGCTGAAGCGGGCATGAACCGGCGGCGGCCACGAAAAAGGCCGCTGCCCGGGCGGGCGCGGCCTGATGCGCGGCAGCCTGCGTTCAGCGCGGTTCGGGCGGCAGCACGTAGGCCCAGGTTTCGGAGATGTTGTCGTCGCCATTGCGCAGGACCGCGCGCATCTCCAGCGGCTTGGTCTCGTCGTTGCGGCGCACGCGCATCAGGATGCGCCAGCCGCCGGTGGCGTCGTTCTTGAGCAGCTGCCGCTCGATCAGCTCGCCGTTGTCGCCGAGCCAGACGCCGGCCACCGGTTTCTGGTCCGGCTTGAGGAACTGCAGCGGGCCGCCCTGGAAGTCGACGATGTAGCGCAGCGTGTTGTCGGCGTTGCGGCCTCGACGTGTCTGCGAGACGTACGCAAGCGGCGGCTTGGTTTCCTGGCTGGCTTGCCAGAAGAGTGTGTATTCCAGCTCCAGCGTGCTGCCGGCGGTGGGGCCTTGCTCCGGCACCCAGTAGGCGACGATGTTGTCGTTGGTGGCATCACGCGTGGGGATCTGCACCAGCTCGACGCGGCCGCGGCCCCAGTCGCCCTTGGGCACCACCCAGACGCTGGGCCGCTGGTCGTAGCGGTTGTCGAGGTCTTCGTAGTGCGCGAAGTCGCGATCGCGCTGCATCAGGCCGAAGCCGCGCGGGTTCATCGCGCCGAACGAGGTGATCAGCAGGCGCTTGGGATTGACCAGCGGGCGCCAGATCCATTCGTTGTCGGTCTGCACCGACAGGCCTTCGGAGTCATGCACTTCCGGCCGGTAATCCTCGGTGGCCGGCGGCTGGTGCGAGGCATACAGGAACATGCTGGTCAGCGGCGCCAGGCCCAGCTTGCCGATGCTCTCGCGAAAATGCAGGCGCATGCGGATGTCGGTCGCCGTCGAATCGCCCGGGCGCACCTTGAAGCGGTAGGCGCCGGTGACGCGGCGCGAATCCAGCAGCGCGTAGATCGTCAGCTCCTGATCGCCCTGGCGCGGCCATTCGATCCAGAACTCGCGGAAGATCGGGAATTCCTCGCCTGACAGCTCACCGGTGTCGATCGCCAGGCCGCGCGCCGATTCGCCGTAGACCTGGTTCTTGCCGAGCGCGCGGAACAGGCTGGCGCCCTGGAAGGCGATCAGCTCTTCCTTGGCGTCCTTGCTGTTGAGCGGGTAGTGCACGCGGAAGCCGGCAAAGCCCAGCTCGCCGAGCTTGTCCGGATCCAGATTGTTGCGACCGTAGTCGAAGTTCTCGGCCTGGAACGGAATCTTGCGGACGCCGTCGGCAGTCACCAGATTGAGTTTGACGATCTGGTTGAAGTACAGGCCCGGGTGATAGAACTGGATCTCGAACGGCAGCTTGCTGCCATGCCAGAGCGCCTTGTCACCCTTGTAGCGGATGTCGCGGTACTGATCGTAGTTGAGGTCGGTCAGCGGCTTGGGCAACTGCACGCCGTTGGCCACGTAGGGCTTCTCCGCCAGCTGCTGTGCGCGCTTGGCGACGTCGTTGAAGTCGAAGGCGGCGGCCGGCAGGGCGGTGGCCAGCGGCAGCATGGCCAGCAGCGCGATCTGCGCCAGATGGCGGAAGCGGGTTTTACGGCAAGGTCTACGAGCCATCGTGGTTCGTGTTCGGTCCGTCATTGCGTGATGTCGGAAGCGCCAGCCACCAAATCCGTGGCCGCCGGCGGCGTCGGGGTTCCGCTCATCTGTTCGAACAGGGGCCGCAACCGGTTCACGAGCAGACAGAACAGGTCGGCGGTCTTCTCGGCGTCATAGATCGCCGAATGCGCGGACTCCGCATCGTACCCGAGACCGGTGGTCTGCAGGGCGCGCGCCAGGACGGTCTGGCCGACCGTGGCGCCCGCCAGTGTCGCGGTGTCGAACACGCTGAACGGATGGAAAGGGTTGCGCTTGCAGCCGCTGCGCGCGACTGCCGCGTTGATGAAGCCCAGATCGAAATGCGCGTTGTGGCCGACCAGCACCGCGCGCGTGCAGCCGTTTTCCGAAACGGCGCGGCGTACCGGGCGGAAGATGTGATCCAGCGCCTCGCGCTCCGGCATCGCCAGCCGCAGCGGGTTGTCGACCTTGATGCCGTTGACCTCCAGCGCCGCCTTCTCGATGTTGGCGCCGGCGAACGGCGTGACATGGGCGAACACGGTTTCGCGGCGGACGAGATCGCCGGCCTCGTTGACGCCGAGGATCACCGCCGCCACTTCGAGCAGCGCGTCGGTCTGCGCGTTGAAGCCGCCGGTCTCGACGTCCACCACCACCGGCAGGAAGCCGCGGAAGCGGTGACCGATCTTGTACTTGCGCTCGGCAGGCGCCGCCCCTTCAGACATCGCTTCAGACATCGGTCCAGACATCAGCTTGCCATCCGCCCTATCTACTTTTTGTATCGATTCGGAACCGCTCGCGGTGCGACGGCGGATTCGCTGGGTGCCGCGGCCGGCATTCGGCGCCGCGGCGCCGGCGTGCGTCGCCGGCCGTGCATGATACCTGCTCGCCGCAGGGTGGGCCGAAGGGCCCTATAATCGCGCGCCCGGCGGGTCCGGTGGCCGCGGCCTTGGTCCGTTTGCCCCCGATCGCCGTCGCCGCTGCTTACCGCCGCATCCCACAACAGCTTTTTTGTCTGACGACCATGAGCAAGCAAAGTTCCTCGCGCCGCAAGATCGCGCTCGCCTACTCCGGCGGCCTCGACACCTCGGTGATCCTCAAGTGGCTGCAGGACACCTATGACGCCGAGGTGGTGACCTTCACCGCCGACATCGGCCAGGGCGAGGAACTCGATCATGTCCGTCCGAAGGCGCAGCAGTTCGGCGTGAAGGAAATCTTCATCGACGATCTGCGCGAGGAATTCGCGCGCGATTTCGTCTTCCCGATGTTCCGCGCCAATGCGCTGTATGAAGGCGAGTACCTGCTCGGCACTTCGATCGCGCGGCCGCTGATTGCCAAGCGTCTGGTCGAGATCGCCAAGCTGACCGGCTGCGACGCGATCAGCCACGGTGCCACCGGCAAGGGCAATGATCAGGTCCGCTTCGAGCTCGGCGCCTATGCGCTGTGGCCGGAAGCCAAGGTCATCGCACCGTGGCGCGAGTGGGACCTGAACTCGCGCGAGAAGCTGCTGGCCTACGCCGCGCAGCACAACATCCCCATCGCCAAGAAGAAGGACGGCGGCTCGCCGTACTCGATGGACGCCAACGCGCTGCACATCAGCTATGAGGGCGGCGGTCTGGAAGATCCGTGGTGGAGCCCGGATGACAGCATCTGGCGCTGGACCAAGAATCCGGAGGACGCGCCGAACCAGGCGCAGGTCATCACCATCGAGTTCGACAAGGGCGACGCGGTGGCGATCGACGGCGTGCGCGGCACGCCGTTCCAGATTCTCGACCGCCTCAACAAGCTCGGCAGCGAACACGGCATCGGCCGTCTGGACCTGGTCGAGAACCGTTACGTTGGCATCAAGTCGCGCGGCTGCTATGAAACCCCGGGCGGCACCATCCTGCTCAAGGCGCATCGCGCGATCGAATCGCTGTGCCTGGATCGCGAACAGGCGCATCTGAAGGACGAGCTGATGCCCAAGTACGCGAGCCTGATCTACAACGGCTACTGGTGGAGCCCGGAACGTCGCGCGCTGCAGGCGCTGATCGACAACACCCAGGAACGCGTCAACGGCGAAGTCCGCCTCAAGCTCTACAAGGGCGCGGTCTACAACGAAGGCCGCCGTTCGAAGGACTCGCTGTTCGACGCCACGCTGTCGACCTTCGAGGACGATCGCGGCGCCTACAACCAGAAGGACGCCGAGGGCTTCATCCGTCTGAACGGCCTGCGCCTGCGCACCGGCGCCAAGCGCGACGCGCGCTAGAAACGCGCGGATTCGCCTGCGGCGCGGGCCGATCTCGCGTCCGCCGTGCTCGCCGTACTCATGTACGGCTGTGCGCGGCGAACACGAGCTCGGCCCTGCTCACAATGGCGACTCCGCGCGTTTCGGCCGGCTTTGCGCGGCGTCTGCGACGCGCGCCAAGGCGCCATCGCATGACGAGCAGGAAGGCCGCCCTTGAGGCGGCCTTCTTCATTTGCGCACGGGCGAAGGATTGGACGGCCGGGTGTGTTCTTGACGGCAGTATGCGAATCGCCGAGCGTGCCGCCATGAAGCTCGACCTCAACGCCGATCTCGGCGAACTCCCCGGCGCGGCCGGCGCCGCGCTCGATGCGCAGATGCTCGGCGTGGTCAGCAGTGCCAGCGTCGCCTGTGGCTTCCACGCCGGCGATGCGGTGTCGATGCGGCGGCTTGGCCTGGCCGCTAGAGAGCACGGTGTGCGCATCGGCGCGCATCTGAGTTACGACGATCACGAGCATTTCGGCCGCCGCGATCTCGACGTGGCCCCCGCGCTACTGCGCGCACAGATGCTCGAACAGCTGCGCGCGCTCGAAGCGGCGGCGCCGGTCGCCTACGTCAAGCCGCATGGCGCGCTGTATCACCGCGCCTGCCGCGACGCGGCGGTCGCTGAGGTGCTGATCGGCGCGATCGAGGATTTTGGCCGCGCCTTGCCGGTGGTCGCGCTGCCCGATTCGCTGCTGCTGCGGCGTGCCGCCGCCGCCGGCTTGCCGGCGATCCGCGAAGGTTTCGCCGACCGTGGCTACGAGGCCGATGGAGGCCTGATCCCGCGCGGCATGCCGGGTGCGCTGCTCGTCGAGCCGGCGGCGATGCTCGAACAGGCATTGCGACTCCTGCGCGCCGGCCGCATCGACACGCTGTGCCTGCATGGCGATACACCGGACGCGCCGGCGCTGGCTCGCGCACTGCGCGCGGCGCTGGAGCAGGCAGGCGTGGTCATCGGCGCCTTCGCGTGAACGCCATCCGCTGCCGCCCGGCAGGTGCGTACGCGGTGCTGCTGGAAGTCGATGGCCTGCGCCAGGTGCAGGCGCTGTACGCGGCGCTGTTGCGCCAGCCGCTGCTGGGCATCAGCGATATCGTGCCGGCCGAGTCCACCGTGTTGCTGATCGGCCCGCGCGCCGCGGCGCTGGCGGCGCAGGCCTGCCAGTGGTCGCTCGATGCGCCGGATACGGCGGACGAGGCGCCCGCCATCGACGTTCCGGTGGTCTACGACGGCGCTGATCTGGCCGAATTGCAGCAACTGACCGGACTCGATCGCGAGGGCCTGATCGCTGCGCACAGCGGCATTCAATGGACGGTCGCGTTCTGCGGCTTCGCGCCCGGCTTCGCCTATCTCAGCGGCGGCTCCGCGCAGCTCGGCGCGATTCCACGGATGCCGACGCCGCGGCCGCGCGTGCCGGCCGGCGCGGTGGCGCTGGCCGATCGTTACTGCGGCATCTATCCGCGTGAATCACCGGGCGGCTGGCGGCTGCTCGGCCGCACCGCGGCACCGCTGTGGGATTTGTCGCGGGCGCGGCCGGCGCTGCTGACGCCGGGTGCGCGCGTGCGATTCCGGCCGGTACAGGCGCTGTGATCCTTGTCCTGCGCCCCGGCCCGCTGACGACGGTGCAGGACCTGGGCCGTGCCGGCGCCGCGCATCTGGGCGTGCCGCGCAGCGGCGCCGCCGACCGGCCGGCGCTGCGCCGCGCCAACGCGCGCGTCGGCAATCCGGAAAACGCGGCGGCGCTGGAATTCACCATGGCCGGCGCCGAGCTGTACTTCACGTCCGCGGCGCGGATCGCGCTGGCCGGCGCCGACATGCCGATGTGGCTCGACGGCGTCTGGCTGGGGCGCGGCGTGGTGCACGAGCTCGGCGCCGGGCAGACGCTGCGGGTCGGCGCTGCGCGCGCCGGCTTGCGCGGCTATCTGGCGGTCGCCGGTGGCATCGACATCCTGCCGGTGCTCGGCAGTCGCTCGCACGACACCTTGTCAGGGCTGGGTCCGTTGCCGCTGGTGGCTGGCGACCGGCTATCGATCGGCTGTCGCCGCGGCTGGCCGCATGCGGTGCTGCCGGAGCCGTCGTTCACGGCCGAGCCGACGCTGCTGCTGAGGGCCGGGCCGCGCGACGATCGCTTCAGCAGCGATGCGCTCGCACTGCTCTGCGCGCAGGTCTACCGCGTGCAGCCGGACAGCAATCGTGTCGGCGTGCGCGTGCAGGCCGAAACGCCGCTGACGCCGCGCGCGGATCTGCCGCGACTGGCCAGCGAGGGCATCGCGCACGGCGCGGTGCAGGTGCCGGCCAGCGGCCAGCCGATCCTGTTCCTCGCCGATCACCCGACCACCGGCGGTTACCCGTGCATCGCCGTGCTGACGCCGGCGAGCCTGGCGCGCGCCGCGCAATTGGTGCCGGGGCAGACGCTGCGCTTTGCGCAGCTGTCTTGATCCGCGGGTACCTGGCGCGGTTCGCCAACAGGCAAGCCGGAAGCGGGTGTTTCAGGTCTGCGGACGCGCGGCCACGATCGTCTCGTGGACGAAGCGCAGCTTGTCGATCGCTGCCTGCGGCAGCACGAAAGGATAGGCATCGGCCTGGCCGAGGCCGCGGTTGAGGTTGTTGAGCGCGAAGGTCAGTGGAAACCAGCGCTCGATGATGTCGTCGAACGGTTCATGCTGGGGTTGCGGGGCCTCGAATTCTGCGCTGGCCGGTTCGCTGCGCAAGGACAGGCCGCAGGCGCTGGCGGTTTCCAGCGTGTCGATCATGTGCAGGTAGTGCGCCCAGGTCTCGGCCCAGTCCTCCCAGGGGTGCGAACTGGCATAGGCGCTGATGTACTGCTGCGCCCAGTCGGCGGCCGGCTGCTCGTAGTGGCGCTGCAGCGCCGCCGCGTAGTCCTCGCGCTCGTCGCCGAAGCGTTCGCGGAAGGCGTCCAGGCGCGGCGAGCCGGCGATCAGCTGATCCCAGTAGTAATGACCGATCTCATGGCGGAAGTGGCCGAGCAGGGTGCGGTAGGGCTCGTGCAGCCGCAGGCGGCGGCGTTCGCGCTCGGCATCGTCGGCCTCGGCGAGATTGATGGTGATCAGGCCATCGGCATGGCCGGTCAGCACTGGCTTGCCGTCGCCTTCGCCCGGCGGCGGATCGGCAAGGAATTCGAAGGCCAGGCCATGCTGCGGGTCGTCCTCGCGCGCCTGGATCGGCAGGCCCAGCCCGATCAGCGTGTACAGCAGGCGCCGCTTGGCGATCTCCATCCGGTACCAGGCCTGCAGATGCCCGGGCGGTTGCAGGTCCGGAATCACCTGCGTCAGCCGGCACGACAGGCAGAGGGGGTTCGGATCGTCGGCGGCGACTGTCCAGTTGCAGACGTCATGCGCCTGATAGTTGGCGCAGAGGCGGTAGCGTGCCCGGTCTTTCTTGTGCGGCTTGGCGGGGTGCCAGGTGTCGCCGTCGGCCTGCAGCGCCGCCATGCGCAGGCGGTCCGGGAGAAACGCCAGCGTGTGACCGCAGCGCGTGCACTGCGAATTCTCGAAGAAGATGAAACTGCCGCAGTGATCGCAGCGGAAGATTTGCATGGACGCTCTCGCACGAAACGTGGTGCGAGAGTGCGCGCCTGCGGTGAATGGCGGCTGTCTGCTGCCGGCGGCGCAGCGCGTAAGGCTGGTGGCGCTACAGCTTGAACTGCTCGCCCAGGTAGACGCGGCGCACCGTTTCGTTTTCCAGCAGCGTCTGCGGCGAGCCTTCGGCGATCACCTGGCCTTCGGCGAGGATGTAGGCGCGTTCGCAGAGCGACAGCGTCTCGCGGACGTTGTGGTCGGTGATCAGCACGCCGATGCCGCGTTCCTTGAGGTGATGGACGATGCTCTGGATGTCGCCGACGGCGATCGGATCGACGCCGGCGAACGGCTCGTCGAGCAGCACGAAGCGTGGGTTGGCGGCCAGCGCGCGGGCGATCTCGACGCGGCGACGCTCGCCGCCGGACAGCGCCTGGCCTTCGGCGTCGCGGATATGCGTGATGTGCAGCTCCGACAGCAGCCGCTCCAGCTCGGCGTGGCGGCCGTCGCGGTCGAGATCGCTGCGCAGTTCGAGGATCGCCAGGATGTTGTCGGCGACCGACAGCTTGCGGAACACGCTGGCTTCCTGCGGCAGGTAGCCCAGGCCGCGGCGCGCGCGCGCATGCATCGGCAGCGCGGTGATGTCCTGGCCGTCCAGCTCGATGCGGCCGCCGTCGGCTGGCACCAGGCCGACGATCATGTAGAACGAGGTGGTCTTGCCGGCGCCATTGGGGCCGAGCAGGCCGACGATCTCGCCTGATGAGACCTTGACCGAGACGTCGCGGACGACGGTGCGCTTCTTGTATTTCTTGACCAGCGCGTAGGCGGCCAGCGTCGAGGCACTCATGGCTGCTCGGATTTCTTGTTGTTGTTCGTGGGAGCGCTGTCGGCCTTGGCTTTCGGCGGTGGTGGTTCGAAGGTCACCGTCACCTGGCCGCCGCCGCCGGAGCTGGCGCGGATGCGGCGCTCCGGCACGATGTAGCCGATCGTCGCGCCGCTGACATCGTTGTTGCCGCGCTTGAGGCGCGCGTCGCCGGACAGGTCGATGGTGCCGGTCCTGGAGTCGTAGTGCATCTGCTGCGCCTGCGCGCTGACCGCCTGCGCGGCCGCGCCGACCGCCTTGGGGTCGGCGGCGTGGTCGAGCACTGCTGGCTTGCCGCGGATCCAGGCTTCGAACTGTCCGTCGGCGGCCTGCTTGACCTCCATCTCGTCACCGCGGATGGACAGGGTATTGGAGTCGAACTTGACGTTGCCGGCGTACTTCATGGCGTTGTCCTGCACCCACTCGGCGCGGTCGGCCTTGACCGTGACGGTGCCGGTGGGTCGCAGCGATTCGAGCTGCTCGCGATTGCTCGGCTTGTCGCGGGCCGGCTCCTGCGCCAGCGCAGCGTGCAGCGGCAGGCCGGCGAGCAGGCCGAAGAGGAGAGTGCGCTTAACGTTGCGGTGCATCGTATTCAACCTGCACATTGCCCTTGAGCTTGGCCCGCGTGGCCGCGAAGTCGCTGCTCCAGCTGTCGCCGAGCAGCACGCGTCCCGGCGCGCGCGCGCGCACCGGCTTGTCGGAAACGATCTCGCGCTTGTTCCAGTCCACCCAGACCTCCTTGGCCGCGATCTCGGTCGGCAGATTGGCGCGCG
>CAMLDZ010000101.1 GCA_946478985.1 uncultured Solimonas sp. | reverse complement strand
CCGAAGATCGAATATCACTTGAAGGATTCGATCGGCCGCTCCTGGCAGGTCGGCACCATCCAGTACGACCCGATGATGCCGGAGCGGCTCGACGCCTCGTACATCGACGAAAGTTCGCAGCGCGTGCGGCCGATCATGCTGCACCGCGCGATCGTCGGTTCGATGGAGCGTTTCATCGGCATCCTGATCGAGCATCATGCGGGCTCGCTGCCGTTCTGGCTGTCGCCGGTGCAGGCCGTGGTCGCGCCGATCGTCTCCGATGCCGACGGCTACGCCAGCGAGGTCTGCGCGATTCTCAAGGACGCCGATATCCGTGCGCAGACCGACCTGCGCAACGAAAAGATCAACTACAAGATCCGCGAGCACGCGCTGCAGAAGATT
Organism: uncultured Solimonas sp.; assembly: GCA_946478985.1. The sequence goes on along the minus strand of CAMLDZ010000101.1, from coordinate 11,253 downwards.
CCGGTGATCGTCGTCGTCGGCCGCAAAGAGGCCGAGGAGCGCACGGTGACCTTGCGCTTCCGCGGCGAGGAGCGGCAGGAAACGCTGCCGCTGACCGAGGCCTTGGCCCGGCTGCAGGCGCTGCACTAACGCTGCACTAACAACGAGGAGTTTCGCGATGCGGATTCGGCAGGCGATGACGGTGCTGGTGAGCATGGTGGGTCTGATGACCGCCGCAGCGCTGCACGCAGCCGAATCCGCCAGCGGCTTCGAGCTGCGCGGCGACTGGCAGCAAGGCGCGGTGCTGTTCGGCACCGCGCCGGCCGGCACCAGGGTCTGGTTCAACGGTCGCCTGCTGCGGCTGTCGGCGGATGGCCAGTTCGTGTTCGGCCTGGATCGCGACGCGCCCGCCGAGGCCGAGCTGAAGCTGCAGCTGCCGGGCGAGGCGATGCCGCAGACCTATCGCTACCCGGTCGCCAGGCGGACCTACGACATCCAGCGCATCAACGGCCTGCCGCCGAAGATGGTGACACCGCCGGCCGAAGTGCTGGCGCGGATCAAGGAAGACCAGCGTCTGGTCGCCGCCGCGCGCAAGCACGACAGCGATCTGGGCGGTTTCGCGCAGCCCTTCGTCTGGCCGGCCACCGGCCGCATCTCCGGCGTGTTCGGCAGCCAGCGCATCCTCAACGGCGAAGCCAAGCAGCCGCACTACGGCGTCGATGTGGCGATCCCGAGCGGCACCGAAGTCCGCGCGCCGGCCGACGGTGTGATCGTGCTCGCCAGTCCGGACATGTACTTCACGGGCGGCACGCTGATGATCGACCACGGCCACGGCCTGATGTCGGCATTCCTGCACCTGTCGCAACTGGACGTGAAGCTCGGCCAGAGCGTCAGACGCGGCGAGGTGGTGGCCTTGTCCGGCATGACGGGGCGGGCGACCGGACCGCATCTGGACTGGCGGATGAATTGGTTCGATGCGCGGGTCGACGCGCAGAAGCTGGTTCCGCCGATGCCGGACTTCAAGAAGCCGGACGCGGCCTCGACGGGCAAGTAAATCGGGACCGATTGCGGAGGGCGGCCTCTGGCGCGCCCACGAGGCGCCGTGCGCCCGCCATACCTGGATCCCGCCGGGCTGCTGGCCCGCGGCGTGCCGTCATGCTCAAGAGCGCGAGATACTTTTATTGCAAATGATTCTCAGATAGAATCTCATCGTCGATTGCCAAGAACCGCACCCAAGCGGACCCCAGCCGATCGCGATTCGATCCGGCCAGGCGCTGTGGGGCCCTGGTTCGTCTGCGTCAAGCGCACTTAAAGGGAAGAAAAATGAAGTTTCATCTGAGCCCGATCGCCGCCGCGGTGCTGGCGGTGTACACCCTGCCGTCCGTTGCCCAGCAGGCGGATGCTCCGGCCCCGTCGGCCGCCGCTGCCACCCAGCTCAAGGAAGTGAAGGTCGAGGCGGATGCCGCGCCCAATCCGTACAAAGCCGAGACGGTCTCGTCGCCGAAGTACACCGAAGCGCTGGTCAATACCCCGCAGACGATCACCGTCATCAAGAAGGAAGTGCTGCAGGAGCGCGTCGCCACCACGCTGACGGAAGCGCTGCGCAATACGCCGGGCATCACGCTGCTGCAGGGCGAGAACGGCAACTCGACCAGCGGCGATGCGATCTCGATGCGTGGCTTCGATACGCAGAACGCGATCTTCCTCGACAACATTCGCGATCTGGGCACGGCCGTGCGCGATACCTTCAATATCGAGCAGATCGAGGTCGTCAAAGGCCCGGCCGGTGCCGACAACGGCCGCGGTGCGACGGCCGGTTACGTCAATCTGGCGAGCAAGCTGCCGAGCGCCGAGGACTTCCGCGCCGGCACCGTCAGCTACGGTACGGCGGATCGCCGCCGCATCACCGCCGACATCAACGAGCAGATCGGCAGCAGCACGGCCGTGCGCCTGAACGTGATGGGCCAGGACGGTGGTGTCGCCGGACGTGATTTCATCGAGCGCCGCGGCTGGGGCGTGGCGCCCTCGATCGCTTTCGGCCTGAGCACGCCGACGCGTTTTTATCTCTTCTCGCAGCACATCCGCCAGGACAATACGCCTGATGGCGGCGTGCCGACGGTGGGCCGCGAGGGCTATCGTTTCTCGAATTCCGTCGTCAATCCGCTGCAGCAGACGCTGGATGCCGCCGGCCGCACGGTCGATGCGCCAAGCTCCAAGAACTACTACGGCTTCGCCCAGGACTTCGAAAACATCGAAGCCAACATGGTCACGGCCAAGTTCGAGCACGACCTCAAGCCGGGCTTCGTGATCCGCAACATCGCCCGATACGGCAAGAGCGAGCAGCAGCGCGTGCTGACGGGCGTCAACGCGGTGACGCTGTCCGACAGCAAGCTGGGCACCAATGGCGATGGCACCACGACGCAGCCGACGCCGCCGGCAGAGCCGCTGGTCCTGCTGAATCCTGAGCAGTATCGTGTCACTCGCTCGGTACAGGGCACGGGCCGTACCAACGAAATCCTCACCAACCAGACCAATCTCACCGCCGAGATCCAGACCGGTGCGATCAAGCATTCGCTCGGTGGCGGCCTTGAGCTGATCCACGAAAAGCAGCTCACGCCCAGCTATGCGGCTGACCCGACGATCCCGCCGGCGACGCTGCAGGCCAACCTGTACAACCCGGATCGCAGCGCCGAGCGCTCCAATTTCAAGAAGAACGGTGCGTTCTCCAACGGCCAGACCACGACTACCGCGGTCTACGTGTTCGACACCGCGCAGATCCAGGATCGCTGGTTCATCAACGGCAGCCTGCGCTGGGAGCGCTACAACGCCGAGACCGACAGCGTCAGCATCGCCACGGCGACCAGCAATCCGCCGCTGCCGGCCGGCACGCAGGTTCCGCAGCGCGTCGAAGATGCCGACAACCTGTTGAGCTGGAAGGCCGGTGTGCTGTTCAAGCCGACCAATGCCAGCAGCGTCTATGTCTCGCACGCCACCTCGCTCAAGCCGCCTGGCGACGCCAACTTCTCGCTGGCCGCGCAGAACAGCGCCAACGGTTCGGCCAACGCCAACATCAACAACCCGGCGCTCGATCCTCAAGAGGCCAAGAACACCGAGATCGGTACCAAGTGGGATCTGCTGGACGGCCGCCTGGCGGCAACGGCGGCGATCTTCAAGGGCACCAACAAGAATGATCTGGCGCGGGCGAGTGACAATCCGGACATCGTGATCCAGTACGGCAAGCGTGAGGTCAAAGGCGTGGAACTGGCCGCAGTCGGCCAGATCACCAAGGCCTGGAACATCACCGCCGGCGTGGCCAAGCTCGATGCCGACATCAAGCAGGGCACGGAGACCTCGGAAGGCGCCGGTGCGCGCTTCACGCCGGAACTGACGGCGACCTTGTGGACCACCTACAACCTGGAAGCCTACAAGCTGCAGTTCGGTTTCGGCGCGCAGTACGTCGATTCGCAGACGCGCTCGGAAACCAACAATCCGGAAGGCTCCGTCACCGCCACGACGGGGCAGGTCGGCTACACCAATGTCTACGAAGTGGGCAGCTACACCGTGTTCGACGCGATGGTGGCCTACCAGGCAACGCGCAACGTCACGGTCCAGCTCAACGGCTACAACCTGGGTGACGAGAAGTACTTTGCGGCCATCAACAACGGCGGTTCGCGCTACATCCCGGGCATCGCGCAGTCGTACCTGCTGAGCCTGAATGTCCGCTTCTGATGCCCGTCCGATGCCGGCCTGATGTGATAGAAGGAGGGCCTTCCGTCGTCTGCGGGAGGCCCTCCGCACGCTGATCGAGAGTCCTTGCCGATGCTGCTGCATATTCCCAAGGTTCTGAGCGCCGAACAGGTGGCCGAAATGCGCGCGGTGCTGGCACAGACCGAGTGGCAGGACGGCCGCGTCACGGCCGGACCGCAGGCGGCCAAGGTCAAGCAGAACCTGCAGCTCACCGAAGAGCACCCGGTCGCCCAGCAGCTGGGCGAGGTCGTGCTCAAGGCGCTGGGCCGCAGCGAACTGTTCCTGTCGGCGGCGCTGCCGTCGAAAGTATTCCCGCCGCTGTTCAACTGCTATCAGGGCGGCGGCAATTTCGGCATGCATGTCGACACCGCGGTGCGCGACGTGCGCAGCAAGGGCTATCGCGTCCGTACCGATCTTTCCGGCACGCTGTTCCTCAGCGAACCGGACGAGTACGACGGTGGCGAACTGGTGATGGAAGACACCTACGGCGCGCATGCCGCCAAGCTGCCGGCCGGCGATCTGGTGCTGTATCCGTCGACCAGCCTGCACAAGGTCAATCCGGTGACGCGCGGCGCGCGCATCGCCAGCATCTTCTGGGTGCAGAGCCTGGTGCGCGAGGATGCCCAGCGCACGCTGTTGTTCGAGATGGATGCCGCGCTGCAGAGCCTCAACAAGTCGGTGGCCGATCATCCGGCGCTGGTGCAGCTGACCGGCGTCTACCACAACCTGCTGCGGCGCTGGGCGGAGCTTTGAGGCGATGACCGCGCAAGTGCTGATGCCGCAGTATCTGCGCCGCCCGGGCGGGCTGCGGGGTGGGCGCGTGCTGGTATTCATGGCGATCGGCCTGATCCATGTCGTGGCGATCGGCGGCCTGTTCATCACCCGCTCGCAACCGACGCCGCCGGTGCCGACGGCGATGATGGTGAGTTTCATTTCCGAGCAGCCCAAGCCGCCGGAACCGCCGCCGCCGGAACCCAAGCCGGAGCCGGTCAAGCCGGAGCCGAAGCCGCGCATGGCGGCGACGACCAAGCCGACACCGTCGGCGATCGAGGCGCCGCCGATCGAGGAGCCGGAGCCGGTCGAGGAAACGCCGCCGCCACCGCCGCAGGCCGAGCCCGGTCCGCCGGAGCCGGTCGTCATCCCGCCGAACTTCGTCGCCGCATACCTGAACAATCCGGCACCGGCCTATCCGCAGATGTCGATCCGGCTGCGCGAGGAAGGCACCGTCCTGCTGCTGGTGCTGGTCAGTCCGGGCGGCACCGCCGACCAGGTCCGCGTCGAGCAGAGCAGCGGATTCTCGCGGCTCGATGCGGCGGCGGTCGACGTGGTGAAGAAGCGCTGGCGCTTCGTGGCGGCCAAGCAGGGCGACCAGCCGGTGGCCGCCTGGGTCAAGATCCCTCTCTCCTTCGAACTGAAGAAACACTAACGCTATGGATGCACAAGGTCTCGGCTTCGGCCACTTTCTTTCCGGCGCCGATGGCGTCGCCAAGACGATTCTGGTGCTGATGGTGCTGGCATCGATCGCCAGCTGGTACCTGATCGTCACCAAGGCGTTCGCCGGCTGGCGCGCTCGCCGCCGCAGCGCCAAGTTCTTGGAGTATTTCTGGAACGCGCCGTCGCTCAACGAAGTGGCGCTGCGTCTGGAGCACGAGCATCCGGACGAGCCGTTCTCGCATCTGGCCTACCACGGCATTGCCGCCAGCCGCCATCATGAGCGCCATGGCATCAACCGCCTCAACGAGGCCGGCTCCGCTTCGGATTTCGTCACGCGCACCTTGCGCAAGACCATCGACGAGGAAACCGCGAAGATGGAATCGGGCCTGACGATCCTCGCCTCGGTGGGCGCCACCGCGCCGTTCGTGGGTCTGCTCGGCACGGTCTGGGGCATCTACCACGCGCTGCTGGCGATCGGCATTTCCGGCGCCGGCACGCTGGACAAGGTTGCAGGCCCGGTCGGCGAGGCGCTGATCATGACGGCCATCGGCCTGGGCGTGGCGATCCCGGCGGTGCTCGGCTACAACTTCATCGTCCGCTCCAATCGCGTGGTGCTGGCGCAGCTGGATGCCTTCGCGCACGATCTTTTCACCTTCCTGGCCACCGGCGCCAAGATCGACAACGCCAGCGGCACGGTGACGCCGCTGAAGTCGACCGTACCGCGGAGCTGAAGCCATGGCATTCGGCAGCTTCAACGGCAATCGCGGCAGTGCGCCAATGGCGGAGATCAACGTGATCCCGCTGGTCGACATCATGCTGGTGCTGCTGGTCGTCTTCATCGTCTCGGCGCCGCTATTGACCAATGCAGTGAAGATCGACCTGCCCAAGGCGAGCAGTCAGCCCAACGTCACCAAGGTCGACAACGTGCAGCTGGCGATCAAGGCCAACGGCGATCTGTACTGGAATGGCGAGCCGCTGGCGCGCGAGCAGCTGATCGAGCGCCTCCAGGAAGCCGGCCGCCAGCCGGTCACGCCGGAACTGCATCTGCACGCCGATCGCGACTCGCGTTACGAGGTCATCGCCGAGGTGATGAGCGAGGCGGGCAAGGCGGGGCTGGTCAAGATCGGTTTCGTCACCGACCCCTCCGCTGCTGCCGCGGCGCATGGCCACTGAGGCGCGCGCGGCGCCAGCGGCGCCGCAGCGGCGCATCGAGCAGGCGGCGCGACGCGCCTACTGGCTCAAGACGCTGCACCAGTGGCACTGGATCAGCTCGGCGATCTGTCTGATCGCGATGCTGCTGTTCGCGGCCACCGGCATCACGCTCAATCATGCCGGCCAGATCAAGGCCAAGCCGCAGGTCACGAAGCGTCACGCGATATTGCCGCTGCCGGTGCGCGAGGCGATCATCGCGCAAGCCGACAGTGATGCGGGCGGAGCTCTGCCGCCGGCTTTACTGGAATGGCTGAGTGCGGAGTGGTCGCTGTCCCCGGGCACGCATGAGGCCGACTGGTCGGACGACGAGGTCTACCTTGCCTTGCCGCGGCCCGGCGGTGACGCCTGGCTCAGCGTGACGCTGCCGGAGGGCGAGATCGAATACGAGCGCACCGATCGCGGCTGGATCGCCTACTTCAACGATCTGCACAAGGCCCGCAACACCGGCCTGGTGTGGAGCGTGTTCGTCGACGTGTTCGCCGTGGCCTGTCTGGTATTCGCCGGCAGCGGGCTGTTCCTCCTCAAGCTGCATGCCGCGCAGCGCGGCATGACCTGGCCGCTGGTGGCGCTGGGTTTCGTGCTGCCGTTGCTGCTGGCCTTGCTGTTCATCCACTGACGCTCTTCGTGTATCGATAGGAACAAGGATTTTTGTCATGCGTATTTCGTCTCCTGCGGCGTTTCCTCTGGCCGCGATCTGCGGCAGCCTGATCGCGGCACCTGCTCAGGCCACCGAGCTGGGCGTGACGCTACAGATTCCGCAGCTCGATGTTGCGGAGTATCACCGCCCATATGTGGCGGTCTGGCTGGAACGTGACGATCGCAGCGTCGCCGCGCAGCTGGCGGTCTGGTACCAGCAGCCACGCCAGCGTGCCGAAGGCGCGCCAGGCGGCCAGGCTGCGCCCGGCAATGCCCAGGGCGGTACCAAGTGGCTGCCGGATCTGCGCCAGTGGTGGCGTCGCGGCGGACGCGAGCTGAGCCTGCCGGTCGATGGCGTCAGCGGCGCCACTCGCGTGGTCGGCGAGCACCAGCTGAGTTTCCGCCAGGGTCAGGCGCCGCTCGGCGAACTGGCGCCGGGGCACTACAAGCTGATCGCCGAAGCGGCGCGCGAGGACGGCGGCCGCGAGCTGCTGGAAATTCCCTTTGACTGGCCGGCGACGTCGGCTGGCGAACTCAAGGCACAGGGCAAGAGCGAACTCGGCGTGCTGCGCCTGACGCTGAAGCCCTGAGACTGATCCGGAGAACGACATGAAACTGCATGCACCATCGCTATTGCTGGCCGCCGCGCTGCTGCTGCCACTGGCGGCGCAGGCCCACAAGCCCTGGCTGGCGCCGTCGAAGACCGTGCTGAGCACCGGCCAGTGGATCACCGTCGATGCCGGTGTGTCGACCGATCCGTTCATCAAGGACCATAGTCCGGGCCGTCTCGACAAGCTCGTCATCACCGCGCCCGACGGCAGCGTCGTGACGCCCGAGAACCTGTCGACCGGCAAGCTGCGCAGTGTGTTCGACCTGCAGCTGCAGCAGGCAGGCACCTACCGTATCGCGGTAGTCAACAGCAACATCTCGGCGGTGTGGGACGACAACGGCCAGCGCCGCATGTGGCCGCCGCGCGGTCAGCCGTTCAGTGCCGAGGGTTTTGCCAAGGAAGTGCCGAAGAAGGCCAAGGACCTGCGTGTCATGCAGTCGATCAGCCGTCTGGAGACCTTCGCCACCGCCGGCAAGCCGAGCGAGCTGAAGGCCAGCGGCAAGGGTCTGGAGCTGCAGCCGGTCACCGGCGTCAACGATCTGTACGTGGGCGAGCCGGCGAAGTTCAAGCTGCTGCTCGATGGCAAGCCGGTCTCCGGCATCGAGGTCGAAGCGGTGGCCGATGGCACCCGTTACCGCAACGGTGCGCAGGAGCTCGTCGCCAAGACCGATGCCGAGGGCGTGTTCACGCTGGACTGGCAGCAGCCGGGCCTGTACTGGGTATCGGCCTCGGTACAGGACGACAAGGCCGAGAAGCCGGCCAAGCAGCGTCGTCTTTCCTACACGGCGAGTTTCGAGGTGCTGACGCCCTGATCGCGCCGTCTCGTAACGGCCACGGCCCGCGTCCGGCTTCGTCGCGCCGGGCGCGGGCCGTGGCGTTTGCGGCCTTGCCCCAGCCATGAATCGAGTCCTGATTCCCGAGCAGTTCAGCGCCGCGGTCCAGGCCGGACCGGAGGCTGGCGAAATCTGCACGCTGGCCGGCAGCACCATGGGCACGCACTGGACGGTGAAGCTGGTCGCGCCGCACGGTTACGTGCGCGCGCCGCTGTGGGCAGCGATCCAGGCGCGGCTCGACGCCCTTGTCGAGCAGATGAGCACCTGGGATCCACACTCGGCTTTGAGCCGCTACAACACGGCCGCGCCCGGTAGCCGGCATCGCTTGCCGGCCGATTGCGCGGCGGTGCTGGAGCGGGCCTTGCAGCTGGCGCAGGACAGCGGCGGCGCCTACGATCCGGCGATCGGCGCGCTGGTCGATCTGTGGGGCTTCGGGCCGGCCCCGCGGCGCCAGGCGCCGCCGGAAGGCAGCCAAATCGCCGCGCTGCTGGCGCAGTCCGGCTGGTCGCGACTGCGCTTCGACGCCGCGACGCGGGAGCTTGAACAGCCCGGTGGTCTGCGCCTGGATCTGTCGTCGATCGCCAAGGGCTACGCGGTCGACACCATCGCCGACGAACTGCGCCAGCAGGGACGGCGGCATTTTCTGGTCGAGATCGGCGGTGAACTGTATGGCGAAGGCTGCAAGCCGGACGGCCAGCCCTGGTGGGTGGCCCTCGAAGCGCCGCCCGCCGCCGCGGCCATGCAACTGCCGGAGCCGCTCGTCGCTGCGCTCGACGGCTTGGCGGTGGCGACCTCCGGTGACTATCGCCAGGGCTTCGAGCACGCCCGGCGCCGCTACTCGCATACCCTGGATCCACGCAGCGGTCGGCCGGTCGAGCACGGCCTGGCGTCGGTGACGGTGCTGCATCGTCGCTGCATCGATGCCGATGCGCTGGCGACCGCGCTGATGGTCCTGGGGCCGGTCGACGGCCCGGCCTACGCGCAGCGGCAGGACATCGCCGCGCGTTTCCTCTACCGCGACGCAACGACATCGTGCTGGCGCGAGCACAGCTCGCCGGCTTTCGCGCGCCTGCTGCAATGACGGCGGGTTCGCGTTCCTGGGGCCGCGGCGGCGATATCGGCAATCTGCTCGCCGCCTTCGCGCTGCTGGCCTGTCTGGGCGCACTGCTGGCCTGGCAGCCAGCGGCCGTGGTGACGGTGGCGACCGACCGTGCGCGCCTGGCCGCGGCTGGCGCCACGGTGCTGTTGTACGCTGGCTTCTGTCTGGCGATATGGCGGCAGCGGCGCCAGGCCGCGCCGGCGAGCGCGGCGGACGATGCCATCCTCGTCATTCATGCCAGCCAGACCGGCCGTGCCGAGGCGCTGGCGCGGCAGACCGCCGAGGCCCTGCAGGGCGCCGGCAGACCGGTGCAGCTGCTCGCGCTGGCGACGCTGGTGCCGCAACAGCTGAGCTCGGCGGCGCAGGCGCTGTTCGTCGCCAGCACGACGGGCGAGGGCGATGCACCCGATGCCTGCTATCGCTTCGTGCAGCAGCAGATGCGCGCGCCGGCGGCGCTTGCGGGCCTGCGTTACGGCCTGCTGGCCCTGGGCGACAGCAGCTACCGCAACTATTGCGCCTTCGGCCGCACGCTGGATCTCTGGCTGCAGCAGTGCGGCGCGCGCCCGCTGTTCGATCGTGTCGAGGTCGACGGCAGCGATGACGGCGCGCTGCGGCATTGGCAACAGCAGTTGCATACGCTGCTCGGCGGCGACACCGCGGCGCAATGGGCGGACTGGGCGCCGCCGGTCTATCAGTGCTGGCGTCTGGCCGCGCGGGAATGCCTGAACCCGGGCAGTCTGGGCCAGCCGGTCTACCGGCTCGGGCTGATCGCACGCAACGCCGCAGACGCCGACTGGCAGGCCGGCGATATCGCCGAGATCGGTCCGCGCAACGATCCCGACGAAGTCGCCGCGTTTGCCGCGGCGCTGGGCCTGGATCTGCAGCAGGCGGTCGACGGTGAGCCGCTGCACGAGGCCTTGTCGCGTCGCCGCCTGCCGTCAGACGCCGCGCGCCTCGCCTTGCGCGGCCTTGCGCCGGCGGCGCTGCTGCAGACGCTGGACGTGCTGCCGCATCGCGAGTATTCGATTGCCTCATTGCCCGGCGATGGCTGTCTCGAACTGCTGGTCCGGCAGACGCGGCACCGCGACGGCCAGCTCGGCCTGGGCTCGGGCTTCCTGAGCGCCTGGGCGGCGCTGCAGTCCGACATCGCGCTGCGCATCCGCCGCAACAGCGCCTTTCACCTCGACCCACGGCTGGACGCACCGCTGCTGCTGATCGGCAACGGCACCGGCATCGCCGGCCTGCGCGCCCATTGGCGCGCGCGCATCGCGGCCGGGCAGACGCGCAACTGGCTGGTGTTCGGCGAGCGCCAGCGGCAGCGCGACTTCCATTTCCATGATGATATCAGTGCGGCGCTGCGCGCCGGCCAGATCACGCGCCTGGACGCGGTGTTTTCTCGCGACGGCGGGCCGCATCGTTACGTCCAGGACCTGTTGCGCGATTGCGCGGACGATCTGCGCGACTACGTGGCTGCCGGCGCCCACGTGCTGGTCTGCGGCAGCCTTGCCGGCATGGCGCCGGCCGTCGACGCCGTGCTGCGCGAGGTGCTGGGCGCACACGGCTACGAGCGTCTGATCGCTGAAAACCGCTACCGGCGCGACGTCTACTAGGGCCTGTTAACGCTATGGCCGCCGCTGTGACGGAGACGGTTTTGGCGCAGCGCAAGGAAGGACGAGCGCGGTGTACTGGACGTACACGAGCGA
>CAMLDZ010000100.1 GCA_946478985.1 uncultured Solimonas sp. | reverse complement strand
TCAGCCGAGCAGCCGGGCGATCCACAGTGCGATGGTGTCGAACAGGCGGTGGAAGAAGCCGCCTTCCGCCACTTCCGCCAGCGCCACCAGCGGGATCGTCTTCAGCACCTTGCCCTCCAGGGTGACGGTGGCGGTGCCCAGCGGCTGGCCGGAGGCCAGCGGCGCGACGATCGGCGTGTCGATCTGCGTCGTGACCTGCAGTTTGTCGCTCTGGCCGCGCGGCAGCGCGATGCCGACCGGCTCCAGCGTGCCGATCTTGATGGTGTCGCTGGCGCCCTTGTAGACGCGCAGTTCCTGTGCCGGCTGCTCGGGACCGTACAGCGTCGCGGTCTCGAAGAAGCGGAAGCCGTAGTTGAGCAGCTCCAGGCTGGCCTGTTCGCGGTAGGCCCAGCTCTTGGTGCCCATCACCGCCGCCACCAGGCGGCGGCCGTCGCGCACCGCCGAGGTCAGCAGGCAGTAGCCGGCTTCCGAGGTGTGGCCGGTCTTGATGCCGTCGACGCTGGGGTCGCGGTTGAGCAGCAGGTTGCGGTTGGGCTGCTTGATCTTGTTATAGGTGAACTCCTTCTCCGAGAAGATCTTGTACTGCTCGGGGAAGTCGTGGATCAGCGCCCGCGACAGGATCGTCAGGTCGCGCGCCGTGGTGTAGTGCTGCGGGTCCGGCAGTCCGGAGGCATCGGCGAAGTGCGAATTCTTCATGCCGAGCCGCGCCGCGTACTGGTTCATCAGCTCGGCGAAGGCCGTTTCGCTGCCGGCGACGTGCTCGGACACCGCCAGGGTGGCGTCGTTGCCGGACTGGATGATGATGCCGCGCAGCAGGTCGATCAGCGGCACGCTGGTGCCGACCTGCACGAACATCCGCGATTCCTTCGAGTCGATGCCCTGTCGCCACGCCTTCTCGCTGATCAACACCTGATCGGTCGGTTTCAGGCGGTTCTGGCGGATCTCGTCGAAGACGATGTACGAGGTCAGCACCTTGGTGATGCTGGCCGGGGCGACGCGCGCGTCCGGGTTGGACGCGGCGATCAGCTCGCCGCTGCTGTAGTCCATCAGCGCGTAGGCGGTGGCGTCGATCGCCGGGGGTTCCGGCACGGCTTCGGCGTGTGCCGCGCCGGACAGGCCGGCAAGGAGGGCAAGGCTGGCGCTGAGCGCGGCGCGGAGTAGGAGCTTGGTCACAGCGGGCGATCTCGAAGAAGCAGGGCGCGGGTCAGGCGCCAAAGTGTAAGGGACTGGGCAGCGGCACGTGGCGGCCTACTCGATACGCAGAAAGCCGGGGTAGCCGGCCTCGTGCAGTTTCGACAGGGCCTGCTTGGCGCTGTCCAGGCTGTTGAACGGGCCGATCACGACGCGATGCAGCGCGCCGCCCATGCTGGAGCGCACGTCGACATCGCGCAGGCCGCTGTCGAGCAGCTGGCTGCGCATGGTCTCGGCATTGGCGGCGCTGGAGTAGGCGGCGACCTGCACCCAGCGGTTGCCGTTGCTGGCCGGTGCCGGCGAGGCGGCCAGTGTCGGCTCGCTTTCGGTCGGCTGCAGGGCTTCGATCTCCACCGCCACCGAGCCGCCACCGAGCATGTCCAGGCGCACCGCGGCGGTGTAGGACAGATCGATGATGCGCTCCGAATGGAAGGGCCCGCGATCGTTGATGCGTACCACCGCGGTCTTGCCGTTTTCCAGGTTGCGCACGCGCACGTAGCTGGGAATCGGCAGCGTCTTGTGCGCGCCGGTCATCGCGAACATGTCGTAGGGCTCGCCGCTGGCGGTGCTCTTGCCGTGGAACTTCTTGCCGTACCAGGAGGCGCGGCCGCGTTCGCGGAAGCCATCGGTGGAGTCGAGGATCCGGTAGATCTCGCCGAAAGCCTCGTACTCGACCGGATTGCCGGAGGCGCTGCGCGGCTCGCGGCGCACCACCGCGTCCGGCGTCATCGCCACGTCGTAAGGGATGTCGCGCGGGTCCGGCGGGCCGTCCTTGATGTCGGGTTCGGTGATGCGCACCTGTGGTCGCGTGCCGTGACGTGCCGAAGGCGCGCTGCTGGCCGGTGGCCTGCTGCTGCCTGGCGGTGCCGGCTGCGTAGCCGGCGGATATTGCGGCGGACGCGGCTTGCGGGTGGGCTGTGCTTGCGGGCTCACGCAGGCGGCCAGCGGCAGCAGCAGCGCTGCTGCCAGCAGAGGTCGGAGACGGGCGATCACGGCGAGGCGGCCGCGCTCGGCGTCGCCGCCTGCTCGATTTTCTGGGCCAGCTGTGTCACGGCCATCGCGTAGAAGATGCGCGGGTTATAGGTCATCACGGCGTAAAAATTCGGAAAGGCCAGCCAGTACTCGTGACTGCCATCGTCCAGCGGCAGCTCGATGAGTCCGACCAGGGTGTCGGCCGGCAGTTCGGCCTCGGCATGAATGCCGGCGCGGGCCAGATCGCCGACGCGATAGAAGTGCTCGCGCGAGTTCGGCACCGCGCCGGCTGGCAGGCGATCGCCGCTCAGGCGGGCCGGCACCGCCACGGGTTCGCCGCGCCGCCAGCGCCAGAACGGGTGATAGCGGGTGAAATAGTTGGCGATCGAGCCGATCGCATCGGGCAATGCCCACAGATCGCGCTTGCCGTCGCCGTCGAAGTCGATGGCGAGCTTGCGGTAATTGCTCGGCATGAACTGTGCGGCGCCCATCGCGCCGGCATACGAGCCGCGCGGCGCCTGCGGGTCGACGCCATGGTCACGGCACAGCACGAAGAACTGTGTCAGCTCGTCGAAGAAGAACGGCGAGCGCGTCGGGTGTTCGAGGCCCTGCGTGGCCAGCGCATCCAGCACGCGGATCTTGCCGGTGATACGGCCGTAACGAGTCTCGACGCCGAGGATGGCGGCGATGATCGCCGGCGGTACGCCGTACTCCAGCTCGGCGCGTGCCAGTTCCTCGTGGTGCTCGCGCAGCAGCGCGGCGCCGGCGCCAATCCGCGAGCTGTCGATGCGCCGGGCGTACTGCGTCCAGGTCTCGGTTTTCTCCGGCGCCTTCTGCTCCTGCACGATCAGCTGCGGCAACTGCTGGGCGGCGGCCAGCGCAGCCTGGACGCCGGCCAGTTCGGCCTCGCCGAAGCCGTGCTGCTGGCGCAGCGCCGCGTACAGCTCGGGCACGCGCGGATGGCCGCTGTAGTCAGCGTGGGCCAAAGCGGGGAGCAGGGCAGCGGCCAGCCAGGCGGTGCGCATGCGGGAGAAACCAGGCATCAGTTGGCGAGTAGCTTCCGGTGAGTGTGGATCGACATCAGGATGCCGAAGCTGGCCAGCAGCGAGACCGCAGAGGTGCCGCCGTAGCTGACCAGGGGCAAGGGTACACCGACCACGGGCAGCAGGCCGATGACCATGCCGATGTTGATGACGATGTAGATGAAGAAGGTCATGCCCAGCGCGCCGGCCAGCAGGCGCTGGAAGGTGTCCTGGGCGCGCGCGGCGATCCACAGGCAGCGGCCGACCACGGCCAGGTACAGGGCCAGCAGCACCAGCACGCCGAGAAAGCCCAGCTCCTCGGAATAGACCGCGAAGATGAAATCGGTATGGGCCTCCGGCAGGAAATCCAGCTTGGCCTGCGTGCCGTTGAGCCAGCCCTTGCCGAACAGGCCGCCGGAGCCGATCGCGATCATCGACTGCGTGATGTGATAGCCGGCGCCCAGCGGATCGCTCTCCGGATCGAGCAGGGTCAGGATGCGCTGGCGCTGATAGTCCTGCAGGTGCTCCCAGAGCAGCGGCGCGGCGGCGCCGAGCGCGGCGGCGGCGCCGATGATCCAGCGCCACTGCAGGCCGCCGAGAAACAGTGCGAAGCCGCCTGCGGCGACGATCAGCAGCGCGGTGCCGAGGTCCGGCTGCTTGGCGATCAGCCCGGCCGGCAGGCCGATCAGCGCCAGCGTGCCCAGGATGGTCAGCAGGTTCGGCGGCAGGCGGCGGCCGTGCAGGAAGGCGGCGATCGTCGTCGGCATCGCCAGCTTCATCAGCTCCGAGGGCTGGAAGCGGATGAAGCCGAGGTCGAGCCAGCGCTGCGCGCCCTTGGCATGGTCGCCGAGCAGCTCGACCAGCACCAGCAGCACGATGCTGCCGCTGTAGGCCCAGGGCGTGACGGTGCGGTAGAGATCCGGCGGCGCCTGCGCGATCACCGCCATCACCGCCAGGCCCAGAGCGATGCGCTGTGCCTGGCTGACCACGCCGTCGACCGAGTGCCCGGACGCCGAGTACTGCACGAAGATGCCAAGCCCGGCGATCGCCAGCAGCAGCAGCAGCAGCCAGATGTCGATATGCCAGCTTTCCAGCCAGTCGGCGAGACCCGGCTCCGGCTTGTTGGAGCGCTTGCGCGCCGACAGCAGCAGCTCGGCGATCATTCGTCGATCTCCTCTTCCGGTGCCTCGATCGGGGCGGTCTGTTCCGGCACGGTGGCCGGTGTCACCGCGCTGCTCGGCTGCATCGCATTCTCGTTGCCGTAGAGCACGTAGCCGAGCAGGTACTGGTCCATGACCTGCCGGGCGATCGGGCCGGCCGCGGACGAGCCATGGCCGCCGTGCTCGGCCATCACGGCCACGGCGATCCGCGGGTCGTCGGCCGGTGCGAAGGCGATGAACAGCGCGTGATCGCGCAGATGTTCCGGCAGGCTCTCCTGGGTGGGCGCCTTGCCGTCCTGGCGCAGGCCGACGACCTGCGCGGTGCCGGTCTTGGCGGCGATACGGTAGGGCGCGCGGCGGCCGATCTGAAACGCCGTGCCGCCCTGCTGCTGCGCCACGCCTTCCATCGCCGCGATCACCGGCTCCCAGCTGGCGTTGTTTTTCAGCACGATGGCCGGCAGCGCCTCCGGCTGCACCTGGCTGAGCTTGCGCGTGATCGGGTCCTCGATCGCGTGCACCACATGCGGCCTGAAGCCGACGCCGCGCATGGCGATGCGCGCGGTCATCTGCGCCAGCTGCAGCGGTGTGGTCAGCGTGTAACCCTGGCCGATGCCGACGTTGAGTGTCTCGCCGGGGTACCAGTTCTCGCGGCGCGCCTTGCGCTTCCATTCGCGCGAGGGGTACAGGCCGGCCTTCTCCAGCGGCAGGTCGATGCCGGTCTGGTGGCCGAGGCCGAAGCCGGTCATCGCCTCGTACATGCGATCGATCGTCAGGCTGATCGCCAGCTGGTAGAAGTAGATGTCGCAGGACGCCATGACTGCGCGTGTCATGTCGACGGTACCGTGGCCGCTGCGTTTCCAGCAGCGGTAGTGCCGCGAGGAATTCGGCAGGGTCATGTCGCCGCGGCAGTACTCGCTGTGCTGCGCGTCGACGACGCCGTACTCGAGCCCGGCCAGCGCCATCGCCGGCTTGATCGTCGAGCCGGGCGGGTAGAGCCCCTGCAGCGAGCGGTTGAACAGCGGCCGGCTCGGGTCCTTCACCAGCGCCTGATAGGTGGTGTTGTCGATGCCGCCGACGAAAAGCTGCGGGTCGAAGCCGGGCTGGCTGACCATCGCGATCACCTCGCCGTTGCGCGGATCGAGCGCGACCACCGAACCCTTGAAGTCGCCCATCGCCTTCTCGGCGACCAGCTGCACCTGGGTGTCGATCGTCAGGTACAGGTTGCGGCCCGGGTAGCCGCGCCGGTAGTCGAGCTCGCGCAAGGGCCGGCCATAGGCGTTGGCCTCGATGATCTTGGCCCCGGAAACACCGCGCAGCAGGTCTTCCTGGCTCTTCTCGACGCCGGTCTTGCCGATCTGCGTCAGGCCCAGGTATTGCGACTCGTCCTTGGCCTGCTTGAGGTCGTCGACGCTGATGCCGCCGACGTAGCCGACCAGATGCGAACCGCTGGCGCCGAGCGGGTAGTTGCGGGTCAGGCCGGCGTTGATCTCCACGCCCGGGAACTGGTGGCGGTCGATCTCGTAGCGCGCCACTTCCTCCATCGACAGGTTCAGCCGCAGCGGCACGCCGCGATAGCGCGGCGACTTGCGCTTCAGGTCCTTGAAGCGGGCGATGTCGGCGTCGGTCAGCGTCACCACGCTGCGCAGCCGCTCGAGCAGGCCGTCCATGTCCTTGACCTGCTCGGGCGTGACTTCGAGCACGAAGGCCGGCTGGTTCTGCGCCAGCAGTGTGCCCTTGCGGTCATAGATCAGGCCGCGCACCGGCGCCACCGGCGTGACGCGCATGCGGTTCTCGTCGGCACGCGTCTGGTAGTGCTGGGTCTCGACGATCTGCAGGTCGACCAGCCGCACGATCAGCATCACCACGCCGGCCAGGCACAGCACCACCGCGACGGCGGTGCGGCGCAGGAAGGCGTCGCGTTCCGAGCGGATGTTCTTGAGCGCGTCGCGGCGCCGGCGGAAAAGCATCGTCCGCCTACTCTTCTTCGCCGGGCTGGCGGACCAGTTCCATCAGGCTCCACAGCAGCGGCCAGAACAAGGAGGTGGAGATCGCCGGCAGCCAGCGCAGCCAGATCTCCGGCTGGTGATGCGTGGCGCCGTCGATCCAGAACATCAGAAAGCAGTACAGCGCCCAGCCGGGGATCAGCGCCAGCGTCGCCTGCCACAACGGGAACATGATGAAGAAGCTGCGCAGCCGCACGACGATGTAGAGGATCGCCACCAAGCCCAGCGCATGCTGGCCGAACGGCGCCGCGTACAGCACGTCGAGCATCAGGCCGATCAGGAAGGCCGGCACCAGCGACGGCAGCTGCGGCTCGCGCAGCGCCCAGTAGGCCAGGATCATCGGCATCCACAGCGGCCGCGCCGCCGACAGGCTGTCCGGCAGCTCCACCAGCTGCAGCATCAGGCCGGCCAGCAGGCTCAGCAGGAAGGCGGCCCAGACCGCCTGCGGACTCGGCCGGCTCACGGCACGGTCCTCGGCGCTGCGGCTGCGGCCGGAGCCGCGGCCGGTGCCGGCGTGGCGCCGGTTGACGCGGGTGGCGCCGGCACCGCCGTCGCGGCGGGGCTGGGCGAAACGGGATCGGCGGCGGGCGTCTGCGTCTGCGATCGCGGCGGCGCAGTCGGGCCACCGGGATGCGCGGCGGAGGGCGGCGCGTCGGCCGGAACTGCCGGTTCGGGGACCTCGCCGGCCGTCGGCGAGCCGCTGGGGGGTTGCAGGTTGGGATTCCACACCAGCAGCGCCTGACGGCCCTGGCCGAGCTTGGCGGCTGGATAGGCGTAAGCCTCCATGAAGTGTTCGCCAGCGACCGGCTTGACGTCATAGACGGTCGCCACCGGGTAGCCGGCCGGGAAGCGGCCGCCCAGCGAGGACGACACCAGCAGGTCGCCGTTCTTGATATCGGCGTTGCTGGGCAGGAACGGCAAGCGCAGGCCGCGCTCGTCGCCGAGGCCGATGGCGATGGTCTGCAGGCCGGTGCGATTGATTTCGACCGGGATGCCGTGGTCGGGATCGGTGACCAGCAGCGCCTTGCTGCTGTTCGGCGACAGGTCGACCACCTGGCCCATCACGCCGTAGGCATCGACCAGCGCCTGGCCGCGATAGACGCCATCACGGCTGCCGCGGTTCAGCGTGATCTGGTGGCGGTAGGGGTCCTGATTGACGGCGATGATCTCGGCGACGATGACCTGATCGGGCAGCCGTGCCGACGAGGCCAGCAGCTCGCGCAGCCGGCGATTCTCCGCCTCCAGGGCCTCCATCTTGCTGAGCTGCGCCGACAGCACGAACTGGCGGTCCTTGAGCTCGCGGTTCTCGCGCTCGATGCTGCTGCGCGTATCGATGCCGCGCGCCATCGCGATCAGCTTGGTCGGCACCTGCGCCAGCCAGATCACCGGCGTCAGCGCATAGGCGGTCCAGGCGCGCGCCGGCTTGAGCGTGTCGCCACGCATGTCGTAGAAGATCAGCGTCAGCGCCAGCAGCAGGAGGAAGAAGGTCTTGAGTCCGAGCCCGGGACCCCGAGGGAACAGCGGCCGGTGATAGGAGTCGTGCAGCGAGTTCAAGGGCGTGCCGTCGGACCGCGTGGCTGACGAAAAACTGACCGAAGCTTAGAGATCACCGCCGCTTGCGGCAATGAGACGTTGCCGCTGCGGCGATCACACCAAACGACGAAGGCCGCGCTCGCGGCGCGGCCTTCGCGGGAACCCCTTAGTCCAGAGAGTAGAAATCCGACTGGCGGTCGAGCATGTCGAGCACCATGCCGCCGCCGCGGGCGACGCAGGTCAGCGGATCGTCGGCGATGATCACCGGCAGGCCGGTTTCCTCGGAGATCAGCTTGTCCAGATCGCGCAGCAGCGCGCCACCGCCGGTCAGCACGATGCCGCGCTCGGCGACGTCCGAGCCCAGTTCCGGCGGCGTCCGCTCCAGAGCCTGCTTGACCGCCTTGACGATGCCCGACAGCGGTTCCTGCAGCGCGTCGAGGATCTCGTTGGAGTTCATCGTGAAGTTGCGCGGCACGCCGGCGGCCAGGTGGCGACCGACCACGTCGATCTCCTGCACCTCATGGCCCGGGAAGGCGGTGCCGATCTGGATCTTGATGCGCTCGGCGGTGGCTTCGCCGATCAGCATGTTGTACTGGCGACGCACGTAGCTGACGATCGACTCGTCGAACTTGTCGCCGCCGATGCGCACCGATTCGGCGTAGACGATGCCGTTGAGCGAGATCACCGCCACTTCCGAGGTGCCGCCGCCGATGTCGACCACCATCGAGCCGCGCGCCTCGCCGATCGGGATGCCGGCGCCGAGTGCCGCGGCGATCGGCTCCTCGATCACCCAGACCTTGCGGGCGCCGGCGTTCTCCACCGATTCGCGGATCGCGCGGCGCTCCACCTGGGTGGAGCCGTAGGGCACGCAGACGACGACGCGCGTCATCGGCCGGGTCATCCGGCCCTTCTGCACCTTGCGGATGAAGTGCTGCAGCATCTTCTCGGTGACGGTGTAGTCGGCGATCACGCCGTCGCGCAGCGGCCGCACCGTGGTGATGTTGGTCGGCGTGCGGCCGAGCATCTGCTTGGCCTCGATGCCGACCGCCTCGACCTTCTTGGCGCCGCGCGAGTCCATGCGGATGGCGACGACCGAGGGTTCGTTGAGGACGATGCCTTCGTCACGCACGTAGACCAGCGTATTGGCGGTGCCGAGGTCGATGGAGAGATCGTTGACAAAAAGACGGCGTACGGCGTCGAACATCGCGATGGCCTGGTCGAGAAAGCGTTTGCAGGGGCGGGGAATGCGGTGCGCTGACTACGCTGCCAGGCAGCGGTGCGCGGTCTCGCATTCCAGTAGAATTAGGGCTCGCCACATCATAAACCATTTTCCGCGGCCGACAGCCCGGTGCAAACCCTGTCGCAACAGCGTTCCCTTGCCTTTCGGCCGCCTTCCCGTCGTCCTGTCAGAAACTGCCCCCAAGCCGATGAGCCTGAGCTCCGAAAACGTCAAGCAGGTCGCCCATCTGGCGCGGCTCGAACTGCCCGCCGAGCGCATTGCGGCCTACACCGCGCAGCTGTCCAGCATCCTCGACCTGGTCGGCCAGCTGTCGCGGGCCGATACCGCCGGCGTCGAGCCGATGGCGCACCCGCTGGACATGCACCAGCGCCTGCGCCCCGACGCCGTCACCGAGGCCGACCGCCGCGAGGCCTTCCAGGCGATCGCGCCGGAGACCGAGGGTGGCCTGTATCTGGTTCCCAAGGTCATCGAATAGCCGCGGCCGGTCCGCCGACCTCAAGGGCCGGGCCGCGGGCTTACGCTCGCGGTCCGCTGCGGCTTCACCCCATCCGGGATGCACATGCACAAGCTTTCCATCAAAGAACTGTCCGACGGCCTGCGCGCCAAGAAGTTTTCGTCGCGCGAGCTGACCGAGCACTACCTCAAGCGCATCGACGCGCATGACGGCGGGCTCAACAGCTACATCACCGTCACCGCCGAGCGCGCGCTCAAGCAGGCCGACGCCGCCGACGCCAAGCTGGCGCGCGGCGATGCACACCTGCTGACCGGCGTGCCCTTGGCGCAGAAGGACATCTTCTGCACGCTGGGCGTCAAGACCAGCTGCGCGTCGAAGATGCTCGACAAATTCATCGCGCCGTACGACGCGACGATCGTGCAGAAGCTGCACCTCGACGCCGGCATGGTGATGCTCGGCAAGTGCAACATGGACGAATTCGCGATGGGCTCGTCCAACGAAACCAGCTTCTACGGCGCGGTCAAGAACCCCTGGGACACCACGCGCGTGCCGGGCGGCTCGTCCGGCGGCTCGGTGGCCGCGGTGGCGGCGGGGCTGGCGCCGGCGGCGACCGCCAGCGACACCGGCGGCTCGATCCGCCAGCCCGCGGCGCTGACCGGCCTGACCGGCATCAAGCCGACCTACGGCCGCGTGTCGCGCTACGGCATGATCGCCTTCGCATCGAGCCTCGATCAGGCCGGCGTGGTCGCGCGCAGCGCCGAGGACGCGGCCTATGTGCTGCAGGCGATGTCCGGCTTCGATCCGCTGGACTCGACCAGCATCGAGCGCCCGGTCGACGATCTGGTCGGCGGCCTCGGCAACTCGATCAAGGGCCTGAAGATCGGCCTGCCGAAGGAATACTTCGCCGAAGGCCTGGCGCCGTCCTCACGCGAGAAGATCGACGCGGCGATCGCCACGCTCAAATCGCTGGGCGCCGAGTTCGTCGAGATTTCGCTGCCGAACTCGCCGCTGTCGGTGCCGACCTATTACGTGGTCGCGCCGGCCGAGGCCAGCTCCAATCTCGCGCGCCTGGACGGCGTGCGCTACGGTCACCGCGCCGAAGGCGTCAAGAACCTCGAAGAGCTGTATAAGCGCAGCCGCGGCGAAGGCTTCGGCGCCGAGGTGCAGCGCCGCATCATGGTCGGCACCTACGTGCTCAGCCACGGCTATTACGATGCCTACTACCTGCAGGCGCAGAAAGTCCGCAAGCTGATCTACGACGACTTCCGCCGCGCCTTCGCCGAGGTCGACGTGGTGCTCGGCCCCACCGCCACCGACGTCGCCTTCAAGCTCGGCGACAAGACCGACGATCCGGTGGCGATGTATCTCAACGACATCTACACCATCGCCGCCAACCTCGCCGGCATCCCGGCGATGTCGCTGGGCTGCGGCTTCGTCGACGGCCTGCCGGTCGGCCTGCAGCTGATGGGCAATTTCTTCAGCGAGGCCAAGCTGCTCAACGTCGCCCACCAGTTCCAGCAGGCGACCGATTTCCACAAGCAGATGCCGAAGGCCTACGCGTAAAAGGCACAACGAAATGGCATACGACTCGACGACCTGGGAAGTGGTGATCGGACTTGAAGTCCATTGCCAGCTGCTGACCCACTCCAAGATTTTCTCCGGCGCGGCGACCGCCTACGGCGCGGCGCCCAACACGCAGGCCGACGCGGTGACACTGGGCCTGCCCGGCGTGCTGCCGGTGCTCAACAAGACCGCGCTCGAATACGCGGTGAAATTCGGTCTGGCGGTCGACGCGCAGATCGCCGAGCGCTGCGTGTTCGCGCGCAAGCACTACTTCTATCCGGACCTGCCCAAGGGCTACCAGATCTCGCAGTACGAGCTGCCGATCGTCTTCAACGGCCATCTCGACATCGAGTTCGACGGCCCGCAAGGCAAGACCGCCAAGCGCATCGGCATCACCCGCGCGCACATGGAAGAGGACGCCGGCAAATCGGTCCATGAAGGCTTCGTCGGCCAGTCCGGCATCGACCTCAACCGCGCCGGCACGCCGCTGATCGAGATCGTCTCCGAGCCGGACATCCGTTCGTCGGCGGAGGCCGTCGCGTACCTGAAGAAGCTGCACCAGCTGGTGGTATACCTCGGCATCTGCGACGGCAACATGCAGGAAGGCAGCTTCCGCTGCGACGCCAACGTTT
>CAMLDZ010000099.1 GCA_946478985.1 uncultured Solimonas sp. | reverse complement strand
CGCGCGAAGAAATCGCGGATCGCCGCCAGCAGCGCGGCGCGGGCCCTGAGATGTTCGAGCGTGGCGCTCGGATGCCAGTTGATCATGGCGCAAAAATAGCAAAAGGCCGCCCGAAGGCGGCCTTTTTCGATCAAGCCGGAGGGGCTTACTTGCCGACGCGGCCGAGATACTCGCCGGTGCGCGTGTCGACCTTGACCTTCTCGCCCTCGACGATGAAGAGCGGCACCTTGACCACCGCGCCGGTCTCCAGCTTGGCCGGCTTGGTGCCGCCGGTGGCGGTGTCGCCGCGCAGGCCCGGATCGGTCTCGGTGATCACCAGCTCGACGGTGTTCGGCGCGTAGACGACCAGCGGCACTTCGTTCCACAGCGTGACGCGGACGGTTTCCTCGCCCTTGAGCCACTGCGCGGATTCGGCCATGGCCGCCTTGCCGGCCTGGATCTGCTCGTAGTTCGACGGATCCATGAAGGTCCAGAACTCGCCGTCGTTGTACAGGTACTGCATGTCCTTGTCTTCGACGTCCGCCGCTTCCCAGCTGTCGCCGGACTTCAAGGTCTTTTCCAGCACGCGGCCGGTCTTGAGGTTACGGATCTTGATGGTATTGGTGGCCTGACCCTTGCCCGGCTTGCGGTACTCGTTGTCGACGACCGAGTACGGATCTCCGTCGATCAAAACCTTGGTACCAGCCTTCATTTCATTGGTGCTGACGGTCGCCATGACGATCTCGCGTGAACGTAAAAATTTGGGTGAAAATCGGGAGCAGCACAATCTGCTCTTCGGTGCCGCTTCAAGGGCCTGCCGGGCCCGCCACAAGCCATTTTCCCGAACGCTTTCAGTTGCCGCAGCCCCGGGGCGCGGCGAAAATGGCCGCGAATGATACCGTCCCAACCCCAAAACGGCCAGCGAGCGCCGCTGTGGCAGCACGAGCTGCGGCAAGCCTTCTCGCGACCGGCCGAACTGGCCGCCTACCTCGAACTCGATCCGGCGCTGCCCGCGCTGGATCTGCCGCGCCTGCGCGACTTTCCGCTGCGCGTGCCGCGCGGCTTCGCGTCGCGGATGCGCAAGGCCGATCCGCAGGATCCGCTGCTGCGCCAGGTCTGGCCATCGGCCGACGAGGCGATCGACACGCCCGGCTTCGTCGTCGACGCGGTCGGCGATCTGAACCGCGCCCGCGGCGGCGGCATCATCCATAAATACCACGGCCGCGTGCTGCTGATCGCCACCGGCGCCTGCGCGGTGCACTGCCGCTACTGCTTCCGCCGCCACTTCCCGTACAGCGAGCAGCTGGCAGCGCGCGAGCACTGGCAGGCAGCGCTCGACGAGATCGCCGGCGACCCCGGTATCCAGGAAGTGATCCTGTCCGGTGGTGATCCGCTGTCGCTGTCCGACGACAAGCTCGCCGAGCTGGTCGAGGCGCTGGACGCGATCCCGCACCTCAAGCGCCTGCGCCTGCACACGCGCCAGCCGATCGTGCTGCCGGAGCGTATCGACGAGCGCCTGCTGGCATGGCTCGACCGCACGCGGCTGCAGACCGTGTTCGTGCTGCACGCCAACCATGCCAACGAGCTGGACAGTCATGTCCGCAGCGCGCTGCAGCCGCTGCGCCAGCGCGGCATCGCCCTGCTCAACCAGGCGGTCTTGCTGCGCGGCGTCAACGACAGCGCCGAGGCGCTGGAAGCGCTGTCCGAGCGCCTGTTCGAGGCCGGCGTGCTGCCCTACTACCTGCATCTGCTGGATCGCGTGCAGAACAGCGCGCACTTCGAGGTGGATGAGCGGTCCGCGACCGCGCTGATGCGCGTGCTATCGTCGCGGCTTCCGGGCTTCCTGGTGCCGCGCCTCGTGCGCGAGATCGCCGGCCAGCCTGCCAAGACCTGGATCGCATGGTGATCGCATCGTGAGTGCCGCCGCGCAGACGATCAATTCGATGGTCGCTGCCCATGCGGCGGCGAGCAGCCTCATCGTCGTCGTTGCCGGCTCCGAAAGTGTCGCCAAGCGCATCGAAAGCTATTTGCGCAACGCCGGTCATGCCCTGCGCACGGCCTGGGTCACCGATCTCGAGGACGTCGAGGAAACCCTGCGCCGCGGCACGCCGGACCTGCTGATCTGCGCAGACGCCCTGCCCGCCGCGCCGCTGCCCGACGTGCTCGACCGTTGCCGGCGACTCGCCGGCGATCTGCCGGTGCTGGTCCTGGCCGCGCAGGCGAGCCCGGAAAACAGCGTCGCGGCATTGGCGCTGGGTGCGCGCGACTGCGTCGCCTGCGACGATCAGCGCGACCTGCGCCGCCTT
This sequence comes from uncultured Solimonas sp., assembly GCA_946478985.1. The sequence goes on along the minus strand of CAMLDZ010000099.1, from coordinate 9,516 downwards.
GAACTGGTGGTTTTGCGCGAGATCGCCGTGCATCGCGGCGTGCGCGAGCTGCGTACGGTGCGCAAACAGTTGCGCAACTTCGAATCGCGCCATCAGGAACTGCTCAGCGGCACCAACGACGCCGTCGCGCATATCCAGGAAGGCATCGTCGCGCAGACCAATCCGGCTTTCGCGCAGATGCTCGGCCACGTGGACGACAGCGGCCTGATCGGCCTGCCGCTGATGGATCTGGTCATCCCGGCGCACCAGCCCAAGGTCAAGGAGCAGCTCAAGCTGCTGTCGCGCGGCAAGACCGACAACCGCACGCTGGACTGCTGCCTGCTGCATCGCGAAGGCCAGCCGGTGGCCATCAGCGCGCGGCTGACGATCAGCGAGGCCGAGGGCGAGCAGCTGATCGAGATGCTGATCCGCGCCGAGGCGCCGACGCCGGCCGTGGTCGCCGCGGCGCCGAGCCCGAGCGGACGCCTGGCGTTCTTCGAAGCGCTCAAGTCGGCGATCGCCGGTGCCGCACAGCGCCAGGGCTCGCGCAGTGCCGTGCTGTTGGCGGTCGAAGGCTTCGCGCAGCTCGAACTGCAGCTGGGCCTGCACGACGCAGAGCAATCGGTGCTGCTGCTGCACGACTGGCTGCAGCAGCGGCTCGGCGAACAGGGCCAGACCTTCCGCTTCTCCAGCGGCGAACTGGCGGCGCTGGTGCAGCTGCCGGACGCCGCCAGCGCGCAGCCCTGGACCGAGGCGCTGATCGCCGACGCCGCAAGGCAGATCTTCAACACCAGCGGCCACGAGGCGCAGCTGTCGCTCAGCGCCGCGGTCTACCCGTTCGCCAGCGGCGAACAGGCCGCGACCATCGTCAGCGAGATCACCGCCGCGGCGCGGCGCCTGGCCGTGCAGAGCGCGCGCCAGGTCGTCCACCTCGGCCCCACTGCACAGCACTCCCTGCACGAGCGCGAGCACGCGCGGCAGGCCGAGACGGTGCGCAAGGCGCTGGCCGCCGACCGGCTCAAGCTGGCCTACCAGTCGATCGCCAGCCTCGAAGGTGATCCGCGCCAGCACTTCGATGTGCTGGTGCGCCTGATCGACGAGGAAGGCCGCGAGCTGCACGCCTCGGAGTTCATCCAGGCTGCCGAGAAATCCGCGCAGATGCGCGCCATCGATCGCTGGGTGACGGCTCGCGCTCTGAAGATGCAGGCCAAGCGCGGCGGCGCCCAGCAGGGATCCAGCCTGTTCGTGAAGCTGTCGGAGGAAACGCTCGGCGACAACGAGGGCTTCATCGCCTGGCTGGGCGAGCAGGTCCGCGAGCGGCCGCTGCAACCGGGCGAGATCGTCTTCGAGTTCCAGGAGCTGGTGCTGCAGAACCATGTGCGCAAGGCCAAGCTGATCACTCGCGCATTGATCGACCTCGGCGCGCAGGTCGCGGTCGAGCACTTCGGCATCGGCTCGAACTCGGCGCAGATGATCGAGCACATCCCGATGCAGTTCGTGAAGTTCCACCCGTCCTATGCCAAGAACTTCAACGACCGCGAGTGGCAGAAGAAGCTGGTGATGCTGGTCGAACTGGCCAAGCAGAAGCAGTTGAAGGTGATCGTCAGCCACATCGAGGACGCCAATGTCATGGCGCGGCTCTGGCAGATGGGCGTCAACTTCATCCAGGGCTACCACGTCCAGGAGCCGGAAGTGGTGATGCTGGCGGCGGATTTCGTTTCCTGACCCGACGAGGGCCGGCGGCCCGCCGGCGCGGACACAAAAAAGGCGGCCCGAAGGCCGCCTTTTTTACGCCGAGCCGCTCGGCGCTTGATTCACACCGACTTCTGCAGCGCCGCGATGCGCACTTCCAGCGGCGGGTGCGAAGCGAACAGCTTGGCCAGCTGGCCACCGCTGATACCCATCGCGGTCATGTTCTGCGGCAGCGTCGACTGGCCATGCGCGGCCTGCAGGCGCTGCAGCGCGGCGATCATCTTGCGCTTGCCCGCCAGGTGCGCGCCGCCGGCGTCGGCACGGAATTCACGCTGACGCGAGAACCAGGCGACCACCATGCTGGCGAGGATGCCGAACAGCACTTCCAGCACCATCACCGTGATGAAGTAGCCCATGCCCGGACCGTTGCTCTGCTCGTCGGAGCCGCGGCGGAACAGGGCCTGGTCCAGCGCGTAGCCCACCACGCGGGCCATGAAGATGACGAAAGTGTTGACCACGCCCTGGATCAGCGTCAGCGTGACCATGTCGCCATTGGCGACGTGGCTGACCTCATGCGCCAGCACGGCCTCGACCTCTTCCTGGCTCATCGAGCGCAACAGGCCGGTCGACACCGCGACCAGAGCCTTGTTCTTGTTCATGCCGGTGGCGAAGGCGTTCGGCTCCGGCGCCTCGTAGACCGCCACGTCCGGCATGCCGATGCCGGCGGCGCGCGCCTGGCGTTCGACAGTCTGCAGCAGCCACATTTCCGAGGAGCTGCGCGGCTCGGTCAGGATCTTGGCGCCGGTGCTCCACTTGGCGATGGTCTTCGACATTGCCAGCGAAATGAAGGCGCCGCCCATGCCGAACACGAACGAGAAGCCCAGCAGCGCCTGATAGTTCAGGCCGTTGGCGGTCAGCCAGCGATTGACGCCCAGCAGCGACGTCACCACGCTCAGCACCAGTACCACGGCGAGGTTGGTAACCAGGAACAACGCAATACGTTTCATGTTGATGACTGCCTTTCTTCGGAATGCTCAGGATCGGTTGTCAGCTGCTTTCGCCCCTTGCGAAAGCAGATGTTAACGGACCCCGCAGCGCTTCCAGACTTCCAGACTTCAGCCTCATCGGGTCGATAGGCCGCCTTTTCAAGGGCTGCCCCGCCGGCCGCCCGCCATTGTTGTCGATGAATTTGAACGGCCGGTGATCAGGCGCCGTCCGCGTGCATGCTGTCGACGCGCTGGAAGCCGCGCGGCAGATGACCGCCGCGGCCGGCGCGGGCGCCGAGGTAGTGCGCCAGATCGGCCGGCTTCAGCGTCAGCGTGCGCTTGCCGCAGACCAGCGTCAGGCTGGCCGCCGCCGGCACCACGCAGGCCGCCAGGATGCGGTCCTCGCCCTTCAACGACACCAGCTTGTTGCCCTTGCCCTTGGCCAGCTCCGGCAGCTCCGACAGCGGGAACACCAGCAGGCGGCCTTCCGCAGTGGCCAGGGCGTACCGATCGGCAGCCACGTCGGCAACGCGCACGGGCGGCATCACGGTAGCGCCGTCACCGACATTGACCACCGCCTTGCCGGCCTTGGGCCGCGCTTCCAGATCGCCGAGCTTGGCGATGAAGCCGTAGCCCTCATCGCTGGCGAGCACCAGCTTGTGCTCGGCGTCGCCGAGCAGCATGGCGATGATCTTGCCGCCCGACTGGATGTCGATGCGCGTGGTCACCGGCTCGCCCTGCGAGCGCGCCGACGGCAGCTCGCGCGCGCTCAGGCTGTAGCTGCGGCCCTTGTGATCGAGCAGCACCAAAAGCTGGTTGGTCTTGCCCTGCGCGGCGAAGCCGAACTCGTCGCCGGACTTGTAGCTGAGCGCGGTCGGGTCCAGCTCATGGCCCTTGCCGGCGCGGATCCAGCCGCCTTTGGACAGCACCACGGTGACCGGCTCGGCCGGAATGATCTCGGTGGCTTCCAGCGCCGAGGCCGGCGGCCGCGCGTTGATCGGGCAGCGGCGCTCGTCGCCGTACTTCTTGGCGTCTTCCTTGAGTTCATCGCCGATCAGCTTCTTGAGCTTGTCGTCGTCGCCGAGCAGTTCTTCGAGCCGCGCGCGTTCGGCGGCGAGCTCTTCCTGTTCGCCGCGAATCTTGATTTCCTCCAGCTTCTGCAGGTGGCGCAGCTTGAGGTCGAGAATCCATTCGGCCTGCGCATCGGACAGCGCGAAGGTCGACATCAGCTTGGCCTTCGGATCGTCCTCGAAGCGGATGATGCGGATCACCTCGTCAATGTTGAGGTAGGCGATCAGCAAGCCTTCGAGGATGTGCAGGCGCTCGTTGACCTTGGCCAGGCGATGATTGAGGCGCCGCGTCACCGTGGCGAAGCGGTAGTCCAGCCACTCCGTCAGGATCTCCTTGAGGTTCTTGACCTTGGGCCGGCCGTCGAGGCCGATCATGTTGAGGTTGGCGCGGTAGCTGCGTTCCAGGTCGGTGGTCGCGAACAGGTGCGTCATCAGCTGTTCGGCGTCGACGCGATTGCTGCGCGGCACGATCACCAGACGCGTCGGATTCTCGTGGTCCGACTCGTCGCGCAGATCCTCGACCAGCGGCAGCTTCTTGGCGCGCATCTGCTCGGCGATCTGCTCCAGCACCTTGGCCGGCGAGACCTGGAACGGCAGGTGCGTGACGATCAGGTTGCCGTCTTCGTCGCGCTCCCAGCGCGCGCGGGCGCGGATCTGGCCATTGCCGGTCTGATACAGCTTGAGCAGGTCGTGCGGCTCGGAAACGATCTCGCAGGAGGTCGGGAAATCCGGGCCCGGCACGAACTCGCACAAGGTCTCGACGTGCGCGTTCGGGTGCTTGAGCAGGTGCAGGCAGGCATTGACCAGCTCGCGCAGGTTGTGCGGCGGAATGTCCGTGGCCATGCCCACGGCGATGCCGGTGGTGCCGTTGACGAGGATGTTCGGCAGGCGCGCCGGCAGCAGGCGCGGCTCGCTGAGCGTGCCATCGAAGTTGGGCAGCCAGTCGGTGGTGCCCTGCTCCAGCTCGTTGAGCAGCGTCGCCGCGTACGGTGTCAGCCGCGACTCGGTGTAACGCATCGCCGCGAACGATTTGGGATCGTCCGGCGAACCCCAGTTGCCCTGGCCGTCGATCAGCGGATAGCGGTAGTTGAACGGCTGCGCCATCGTCACCATCGCCTCGTAACAGGCCGAGTCGCCGTGCGGATGGAACTTGCCGATGACGTCGCCGACGGTGCGCGCCGATTTCTTGTGCTTGGACGCCGCGGACAGGCCCAGCTCCGACATCGCGTAGACGATGCGGCGCTGTACCGGCTTCAGACCGTCGGCGATATTCGGCAGCGCGCGGTCGAGCACCACGTACATCGAGTAGTCGAGGTAAGCCTTCTCGGCGAAGACTCGCAGCGGGATGCGCTCGGTATCAAAGCCGGTGTCGGTAACGGAATCGCTCATGCGGGATCAGTGAAGTCGGAAAACAGCGGAAGGCGGAACGGCGGGATTCTACCGGTCGGAACCGGCGGACGCCGGAGCCGCGGCGTCCGGATCGGCGTCGGCCTGGCGGATCAGTGCGATGAACTCGGCGCCGTACTGCTCCAGCTTGCGCGCGCCGACACCGTTGATCTGGGCGAAGGCGTCGAGATCGCCGGGACGCCGCTCGGCCATCTCGCGCAGCGAGGCGTCGTTGAAGACCACGTATGGCGGTACGCCCTGCGCGTCGGCCAGACGCTTGCGCAGCGCACGCAGACGGTCGAACAGCGAGGCATGTTCGGAAGCCAGCTGCGCGGCGGCGGCACCGCGCGGCTTCCTGGCCGCGCGCTCGCGCCTGGGCGGCGGCACCACCTGCACGCGGCGCCCCCCCGTGAGCACGTCGCGGCTGGCGGGCAGCAGGCGCAGCACCGGATAACCGTCCTGGGTTTCACCCAGCAGATTCTGATGCAGCAGCGTGCGCACCAGGACCCGCCACTCGTCGACGCTGCGTGTCTTGCCGATGCCCCAGGTCGACAGCTGCTGATGACCGCGATCGATCAGCTTCTGGCTCTCCGAGCCGCGCAGGATGTCGATCACGTGCGCGGCGCCGAAACGCTCGTTGCGCTGCGCCAGCCGCGCCACGCAGGACAGCAGCTGCTGAGCCTCCAGCGTCCAGTCCTCGGTGACGCGGGTTTCGGTGCAGTTGTCGCAGGCGCCGCAGGGACCGTGGAAATCCTCGCCGAAGTAGCGCAGTTGCACGGCGCGGCGGCATTCGCCGGACTCGGCGTAGTCGAGCACCTGGCGCAGCTGCTGGCGGGCGATGCGCTGCTCGGCTTCGAGCGCCTCGCCGGATTCGCCGTCGACTTTCTGCGCGATCAGGAACTCGGCGGTGCGGATGTCGCCGACGCCGAAATACAGCGTGCAGCGCGAAGGCTCGCCGTCGCGGCCGGCGCGGCCGGCTTCCTGGTAGTAGCCCTCGATGGTGCGCGGCAGATCGTAGTGGATCACCCAGCGCACATCCGGCTTGTTGATGCCCATGCCGAACGCGACCGTGGCGACCATCACCTGCGCGTCGTCGCGGATGAAGCGTTCCTGGTTGTCGCGTCGCGTCTCGGCATCCAGGCCCGCGTGATACGGCAGCGCGCGCAGACCGTCGGCGCGCAGCTTGTCGGCCAGTTCGTCGACGCGCCGGCGCGACAGGCAATAGACGATGCCCGCCCCGCCCTCGCGCGCCTGCTTGAGCAACTGCACGTACGTCTGCGTGTCCTTGGGCCGCACGGCATAGAACAGGTTCGGCCGGTTGAAGCTGGCGACGTGGATCGCCGGCTGCTGCAGCCTGAGCTGCGCCGCGATATCGGCGCGCACACGCGCCGTGGCGGTGGCGGTGAATGCGAACACCGGCACGGCGGCCAGCGTCTCGCGGAACACGCCGAGCTGACGGTACTCCGGGCGAAAATCATGGCCCCACTCCGAAACGCAATGCGCCTCGTCGATGGTGATCGCCGAAATGCCCTGCGCATCGGCCAGGCGGGGCAGGAAGCCGTCGCGGAAGTCCGGCGTCATCAGGCGCTCCGGCGCCAGATACAGCAGCTTGTAGTCGCCGCGCAGCAGGCCCGACATCCGCGCCGCAGCCTCAGCGCCGGCGAGGCTGGAATTGAGGAAAGTGGCGGCGATGCCCATTTCGCCGAGCAGCCGCACCTGATCCTGCATCAGGGCGATCAGCGGCGACACCACCAGCATCACGCCCGGCCGCAGCAGCGCCGGCAACTGGAAGCACAGCGATTTGCCGCCGCCGGTGGGCATCACCGCGAGCAGGTCGCGGCCGGCCAGCGCGTCGCGGACCACCGCTTCCTGTCCGGGGCGGAAATGATCGAAGCCGAACCAGCGCTTCAGCGCGTCGGCGAGGGGGTCGGCCATCAGCGTCGCCTCAGGCGCTCAGGTCCGCGGGCTTGACGCTCTGCGCGGCCGCCAGATCGAGCATGCCGATGGCGATTTCGCGCGACCCCAGCAGCGTCAGACTGGCGCCGCACTGCTGCAGGTGCGTCAACTCCGCATCGGAATGCGCGCGGGCGATGATCAGCAGATGCGGATTGGCCTTGCGCGCCTGCTTGATCACCTGAGCCGCCTCGAAGGCCTGCGGGATCGCCACGAACAGCTGTCGCGCGCCCGCCAGATTGGCGGCCTTGAGCACCCGCGGCTCGGCGCCGTTGCCGGCCAGCAGTTCGGCACCGTCGGCACGGGCCAGCTCGGCCGGCTGCTCGCGGTCCTCGATCACCAGATAGGGCTCGCCGGCGCGCTTGAGACCGGCTGCGACCAGGCTGCCGACGCGGCCATAGCCGATGATGATCGAATGCCCTTTCAGCGCCGTGCTGCGCAGCCCCGCCTCGGCTTCCTGGGCCTTGGCCCTGGGCCGGCGCTCGGCGAGCGCGAAGGCGAAGGGGTTGAGGAAGATCGACAGGATGGCGCCGGACAGGATCAGGTCCTGGCCCTGCTCGGGCAGCAGACCCAGACTGAGTCCCAGCCCGGCGAGGATGAACGAGAACTCGCCGATCTGCGCCAGGCTGGCGGCGATGGTCAGGGCGGTGCCGGTGCTGTGGCCGAAGGCGCGGACGATGGCAAACGCGGCGATCGATTTGCCGACCATGATGATCGCCACGGTACCGAGCAGTTCCAGTGGCGCACGCAGGATGATGCTGGGATCAGCCAGCATCCCGACCGAGACGAAGAACAGCACCGCGAAGGCATCGCGCAGCGGCAGCGATTCCTCGGCGGCGCGATGCGACAAGGGCGATTCGGCGAGGATCATGCCGGCGAAGAAGGCGCCGAGCGCGAACGAGACGTCGAACAGGAAGGCCGCGCCCAGCGCGACGCCCAGCGCCACTGCCAGCACCGACAGCGAAAACAGTTCGCGCGAGCCGGTGCTCGCCACCCAGTCGAGCATGCGCGGGATCAAGCGGCGACCGATGATCAGCATCACCGCGACGAAGGCCACGACCTTGCCGATCGTCAGCGCCAGCGTTTCGGCAATCTGCGCGGCGCTCACCGCCTCGCCGCCGTCGCTCTTCAGGGCCTCGGCCAGTGCCGGCAGCAGGACCAGCGCCAGCACCATCGCCAGATCCTCGACGACCAGCCAGCCGACGGCGATGCGGCCGCGGTCGGTTTCGAGCAGGCGGCGATCCTGCAGGGCACGCAGCAGCACGACCGTGCTGGCGACCGACAGCGCCAGGCCGAACACCACACCGCCGCCGAGCGGCCAGCCGAGCATCCAGGCCAGACCCGCACCCATGGCGGTGGCGACCGCGATCTGGCCGAGCGCACCCGGCACCGCGATCTTGCGCACCGACAGCAGATCCTTCAGCGAGAAATGCAGGCCGACGCCGAACATCAGCAGAATCACGCCGATCTCCGCCAGCTCGCTGGCCAGACTCTGGTCAGCGACGAATCCGGGCGTGTGGGGGCCCATCGCCACGCCGGCCAGCAAATAGCCGACCAGCGGCGGCATGCGCAGACGCTGCGCGATCGCACCGAAGATGAATGCCAGCACGATGCCGCCGACGACAGTGGCGATCAGAGGCGTCGAATGCGGCATGCGGCGCAGTGCTCCGGATGTGGGCTAGGGGTCTTTCAGGATACGCAAACCGCGACGAGGCTGTCTGTCGCCAAGCTGTCACCCGCACACCTGCTTTAGACCTCGGCGCGATTGCCCTCGCGTTCCAGCCATTCCTTGCGATCGGCGGCGCGCTTCTTCGCCAGTAGCATGTCCATCAGACGCTCGGTGAGGCCGGCGGCCTCCTCGCCTTCGTCGAGGCTCAGCTGCACCAGCCGGCGCGTATCGCGCGACATCGTCGTCTCGCGCAGCTGCAGCGGATTCATCTCGCCCAGGCCCTTGAAGCGCGTGACCTGCGGCTTGGCACGGTTGCCTTCGGCAGCCAGGCGGTCGAGCACGCCGTTCTTCTCGGCCTCGTCAAGCGCGTAGAACACCTGCTTGCCGGCGTCGATGCGGAACAGCGGCGGCATCGCGATATAGATATGGCCGGCCGCCACCAGCGGACGATAGTGCTTGAGGAACAGCGCGCACAGCAGCGTGGCGATGTGCAGGCCGTCGGAGTCGGCGTCGGCCAGCACGCAGACCTTGCCGTAGCGCAGGCCGGCGATTTCGCTGCTGCCCGGGTCGACGCCGATGGCGACCGAGATGTCGTGAATTTCCTGCGAACCCAGCGCTTCGTTGGAATCGACTTCCCAGGTGTTCAGGATCTTGCCGCGCAGCGGCATGATCGCCTGGTATTCGCGGTCGCGCGCCTGCTTGGCGCTGCCGCCGGCCGAATCGCCCTCGACCAGGAACAGCTCGGTCTGCGACAGATCGGTCGACACGCAGTCCGCCAGCT
>CAMLDZ010000098.1 GCA_946478985.1 uncultured Solimonas sp. | reverse complement strand
CGCATCGCGCTGGCCGGCAAGGGCAGCATGGCGCAGGACGCCGTCACCGTGCTGGCGGCGGCGATGTCGGTGCAGGACCCGCACGAGTTTCCGTCCGACGCGCAGGACAGCGCGCGGCAGAAGCACGCGCAGTGGCGCCATCCGCGCTCGGACTTCCTCACCCTGCTCAAGCTCTGGCAGCAGTGGCGCGACTGGAGCGGCAGCGCCAGCAACCGCCAGCTGCGCAAGATCTGCCGCGACCACTTCGTCTCGTTCCTGCGCATGGAGGAATGGGAGGCGGTGCACAGGCAATTGGTCGATCTGTTGACCCAGAATCCTTCTGCGAATCCTTCTCCCCGCGGGCGGGGAGAAGGTGCCCGCAGGGCGGATGAGGGGCAGCGCGCGGACGCCAACGGCATGCCCCTCACCCCAACCCTCTCCCCGCAGGCGGGGAGAGGGAGACAAGCGGTGAGCGAGCGCTGGACCAACGAGAAGCTCGACGAGCTGTTCGTGCCGATTCACGAGGCCCTGCTCGCCGGCCTGATCGATCACATCGGCCACAAGCTGCCGGAGAAGACCGAGTACCAGGGGCCGCGCAACCGCCGCTTCCGCATCCATCCCGGCTCGGCGCTGATCAAGAAGCAGCCGCAATGGGTGATGAGCGCGCAGCTGGCGCAGACCACGCAGCTGTACGCGCGCACCAACGCGGCGATCGAGCCGGACTGGCTGGAGCGCGTCGCGCCGCATCTGGTGAAGCGCGTGCTGCTGCATCCGCAGTGGAATGTCGAGCGCGGCGAGGTCACCGCCACCGAGAACGTGTCCTTGCTGGGCCTGGCGCTGCTGACGCGGGCGCGCCACTACGGCTCCACGCATCCGGCCGAGGCGCGTCAGATCTTCATCCTGGAGGCGCTGGTGCGCGGCAACCTGTCGCGCAAGCCGGCCTTTCTCGACGCCAACCTGGAACTGGTCAGCAGCATCCTCGACAAGGAAGCGCGGCTGCGCCGGCCGGACCTGCTGGCCAGCGAGGAGCAGCTGCAGGCGTTCTACGAGGCGCGCATCCCGGCGGACGTCTGCGCCAGCGCGCACCTGAAGAACTGGCTGCGCCGCGAGCCGGCGGCGCAGAAGACGCTGACGATGGCCGAGGCCGACGCGCTGCGGCCCGGCGCCAATCCGGACGTCGAAAGCCTGTTCCCCGATCATCTCGACGTCGGCGGCGTGGCGCTGCGCCTGAGCTACTCGCATGAGCCGGGCGAGGCGCATGACGGCGTCACTTTCCACGTGCCGCTGGCGCAGGTGCACCAGTTGCCGGCGGAGGTGTTCGACTGGCTGGTGCCGGGCCTGCGCGCGGCCAAGATCGAGGCGCTGATCCGCACGCTGCCGATGCACCTGCGCCGGCAGTGCACGCCGGCCGGCGAATACGCGCTGGCGGTCGCGCAGCGGCTCGATCCGCCGCAGGGCGAGCTGCTGGCCAGCATCTGCGGTGCGCTGCAGGCGATGACCGGCGTGCGGCTGGAGCCCGGCGACTTCGAGCCGGCCAGGCTGGAGCGGCATCTGCGCCCGCGGTTGCAGCTGGAGGACGACAAGGGCGTGGTGCTCGGCACCGGCGAGACATTGGACCAGCTGCGCGGCCGCTTCCGCGGCGAGGCGCGCAGCGCGCTCAATCAGGCGGCGAGCCGTGACGACGGCCTGAAGCAGTGGACGCGCGACAAGCTCACCGACTGGGATTTCGACGATCTGCCGGAGTCGGTGCCGCTGGCCAGCGGCGCACGCGGCTTTCCGGCGCTGAGCGTCGACCAGGACTTCGTCAAGCTGCGCCTGTTCGAATCGCGCGAGGCCGCGCAGGCCGCGCATCACGCCGGCAGCCGTGCGCTGCTGCTGCTCAAGCTGCCGGACCGCATGCGCGATCTGGCCAAGAGCGCGCGGCTCAAGCTGGCCTTGTTGGCGACGACGTTCCAGCTCGATCCGCAGCGCGTCGCCGAACAGCTGGCGCAGCGCGCCGCGGACAGCAAGCTGATCGACGCGCCGATCCGCACGCGCGCCGATTTCCAGCAGGCGCTGGAACGCCGCGCCGCGTTCAGCCTCGACGCCGCCGCACGGCTCGACACGCTGCTCAACTGGCTCAACCTCGCTGCCGGCATCCGCAAGTCGCTGGCGGGCATCGAGGCGCGCTGGCCAAAGTCGGTGGCCGACATGCGCGCGCAGCTCGACAGCCTGTTCGCCGGCGATTTCCTGCTGCAGATTCCCGACGCGCAGTGGTCGCGCATCGCGCTGTACCTGCGCGCGCTGCAGGTGCGGATGGAACGGCTGGCCAACAAGCCGGCGCGTGACGAGGAGCTGAGTCTGCAGGTGGCGCCGTTCGCGGCAAAGCTGGCGGATCTCTCGCATCCGGCACGCTGGCTGCTGGAGGAATGGCGGATCGCCTTGTTCGCGCAGGAACTCAAGGCCCTGAACCGGCCGTCGGCGCAAACGCTCAAGGCCCTGCTCGACACTCCACCAAGGTCTACATGAAGCGGTCGCCGGCCGGTGCGAAACTTGCCGCGATATTGGCAGTCGATAGCGACTGCCTCAACCATATGAACCGGATGACCTCATGAGCGCACCCGCCATTCCCGCAACCTTGATCCCCGGTGACGGCATCGGCCCTGAAATCGTCGAGGCCACGCTCGCCGCCCTCGATGCGCTGCAGGCGCCGTTCGTCTGGGAGACGCACCAGGCCGGCCTGGCCGCCGTGCGCGAGGCCGGCGATCCGCTGCCGCCGGCGGTGCTCGACAGCATCCGCCGCACGCGGCTGGCGCTCAAGGGGCCGCTGGAGACGCCATCCGGCGGCGGCTATCGCTCGTCCAACGTGCGCCTGCGCGAGGCGTTCAAGCTATACGCCAACGTGCGGCCGGCGCGCACGCTGATTCCCGGCGGCCGCTACGACAACATCGACCTGATGGTCTATCGCGAGAACCTCGAAGGCCTGTACATGGGCTACGAGCACTACATCGCCATCGACGGCGACCCGGAAGCCGTGGCGATCGCCACCGGCGTCAATACGCGGCAGGGTTCGCATCGCCTGCTCGAATACGCCTTCGAGCACGCCATCGCGCTCGGCCGCAAGAAGATCGCGGTCGTGCACAAGGCCAACATCATGAAGTCGCTGACCGGCATCTTCCTCGACGAGGCGCGCAAGCTGCACAAGCAGAAGTACGCCGGCCGGATCGAGATGCAGGAAGTCATCGTCGACGCCTGCGCGATGAAGCTGGTGCTCAACCCCTGGCAGTTCGACTGCATCGTCACCACCAACCTGTTCGGCGACATCCTCTCCGATCTGGTCGCCGGCCTGGTCGGCGGCCTGGGCATGGCGCCCGGCGCCAACATCGGCACCGATGCGGCGATCTTCGAGGCCGTGCACGGCTCGGCGCCGGATATCGCCGGCCGCGGCATCGCCAACCCCATCGCCCTGATGCTGGCGGCAGCGCTGATGCTCGACCACGTCCACGAGAGCGACAAGGCCACGCGCCTGCGCAAGGCCATCGACGACACCCTCAACGTCGACCAGGTACGCACCGGCGATCTCAAGGGCAAGGCGGATACCCAGGCCTTCACCAAAGCGCTGCTGGCGCGGATCCGCAACGGCTGAGGCCTGGGCATCGCGCAACACCTCAGCGTCAAGTCGAGTCGCAACGCTGTCGCGGCTGGTTGCTGCAGAGCAATGTGCATAAACTATGCGCACTGCCTGGAGTTCCATCGTGGCCCTCACCCGCAAAACGTCTGAAGCGCGCCGCCGCCTCAATCTGAGCATTCGTGAAGACCTGATCGCCGAGGCGCGCAAGGAGCAGGTCAATCTGTCACGCTTTCTCGAAGAGAAGCTCGAACAGGCCTTGCGCGAAGTGCGCGGAAGGCAATGGCTGGACGAGAACCGGGAAGCCCTGGCCGCATTCGACGCGCGCGTTGCCCGCGACGGGCCGCTGAATGGCGATCTGCTGCCGTTCTGATGGCGCAGTTCCACGTCTACCGCAATCCGCGCGCGAGTCGTAAGCAGGCCCCATATCTGCTCGATGTGCAATCGGACATCGTGGCAACGCAGTTGCGCGTCGTCGTGCCGCTGGTGGAGCTTGGATATTTCGGATCGACGGCCACCCGTCTCAACCCGCTGCTGCCTGTAGGGCAAGACAGTTACGTGATGTCGCCGGGTGAGATCGGAGCCTTGCCGCTGGGTGTGCTGGGCTTGCCGGTTGGCGATCTGTCCGTGCACCGAGGCGAAATACTCGCTGCGCTGGATTTTTTATTGACGGGTTATTGATGAATGCCATTCCCTCCCGCGAGCGCCTGATCGTCGCGCTCGATGTGCCGACGGCCGATGCAGCCCGCGCGCTGGTGGCGCGGATCGGCGATGCCGCCGTGTTCTACAAGATCGGCATGGAACTGCTGATGGCGCCCGGCTTCTTCGAGCTGCTTGACGGGCTCAAGGCCGACGGCAAGAAGGTCTTCGTCGACCTCAAGTTCTTCGACATCCCGGAGACCGTCGCGCGCGCGGTGCGCAACCTCTCCGAGCGCGGCGCCGACCTGTGCACGATCCACGGCAACCAGTCGATCATGGAAGCCGCCGCCCGCGCCAAGACCGACGGCATGAAGGTGCTGGCAGTGACGGCGCTGACCAGCCTCGATCAGGGCGATCTCAACGACCTCGGCTTTCAGTGCGAGGTGGCCGATCTGGTGCTGTCGCGCGCGCGCCGTGCGCTTGAAGCCGGTTGCGATGGCGTGGTGTCGTCGGGGCTGGAAGTCGAGCGGCTGCGCCGCGAGGCGCCGGCCAAGCTGATTTGCGTGACGCCGGGCATCCGCCCGGTCGAGAACCGCGTCGAGGCCGACCAGAAGCGCATCATGACGCCGGCCGCCGCGATCGCCGCCGGCTCCGATTATCTGGTCGTCGGCCGGCCGATCCGCGACGCCGCCGATCCGCGCGCCATGGCGCAGACCATACAGGACGAGATCGCGCAGGCCGTCGCCGCGCGCGAGACACAAGGACAGTAAGCGATGAGCAGCCCGCGGCAACTCGACAACGATCTCTTCCTGCGCGCGCTGCGCCGCCAGCCCACCGAGCGCACGCCGATCTGGATGATGCGCCAGGCCGGCCGCTATCTGCCGGAGTATCGCGCCAGCCGCGCCAAGGCCGGCGACTTCATGTCGCTGTGCCGCAACCCGGAGCTGTGCTGCGAAGTCACGCTGCAGCCGCTGGACCGTTACGCGCTCGACACCGCGATCCTGTTCTCCGACATCCTCACCGTGCCGGATGCGATGGGCCTGGGCCTGCGCTTCGTCGAGGGGGAAGGCCCGGTGTTCGACCGCCCGGTGCGCGACGAGCGCGCCATCGCGCAGCTGCCGATTCCCGATCCGCACGGCGAGCTGCGCTATGTGATCGACGCGGTGACGACGATCCGCGCCGCGCTCGGCAGCCGCATGCCGCTGATCGGCTTCGCCGGCAGCCCGTGGACACTGGCGACCTACATGGTCGAAGGCTCCGGCGGCTCCGACTTCGCGCGCGTCAAGGCGCTCGGCTATGAATCGCCGGAAGTGCTCGACGAGCTGCTGTCCAAGCTGGTCGCCTCGGTGAGCCTGTACCTGCAGGCGCAGATCGCTGCCGGCGCCGACGCGGTGATGGTGTTCGACACCTGGGGCGGTGCGCTGGCGCCGGCCGACTATCTGCGCTTCTCGCTGGAGCCGATGGCCAAGATCGTCGAGCACCTCAAGCGTGTCGCCCCCGATGTGCCGGTCATCCTGTTCACCAAGAACGGCGGCCAGCACCTGGAGGCGATGGCCAGTACCGGCTGCGATGCGCTCGGTGTCGACTGGACCACCGATCTGGCGACCGCGCGGGCGCGTGTCGGCGATCGTGTCGCCCTGCAGGGCAACCTGGACCCGGCCACGCTGTTCGCCAGCCCTGCGAAAATCGAAGCAGCAGTGGCGCGCGTGCTGGCCAGCTACGGCAAGGGCCACGGCCATGTCTTCAATCTCGGCCATGGCATCCTGCAGCAGACGCCGCCGGAGCACGCCGCGGCGATGATCGAAGCGGTGCACCGGCTCAGCCCGGCCTATCACACGCTCTGAGCGGGCGCCGTCGATCCAGCTTTCGGGGCCGGCGATGCTGACCGCCATCTTTCCGGCCGTGGTGATCGGCCTGCTCACCGGAGTGGCGCTGGTCGCCACCACGCTGCTGTCGTTCCTGCTGATGACGCCGCTGCTGCTGCTCAAGCTGCTGCCGCAGCGGTCGCTGCGGCGTGCCTGCAGCCGCGGCTGCATCCTCATCGCGCGTCGCTGGGTCGCCGCCAATCGCCTGGTGTTGCGCACGCTGCATCCCGTGCACTGGAACATCGAGGGGCCGGACACGGCGCTGGACCCGCGCGCCAACTACCTGCTGATCGCCAATCACCAGTCCTGGGCCGACATCCTGCTGCTGCTCGATCTGCTGCACGGCCGCACGCCGTTTCCGCGCTTCTTCCTGAAATGGGAGCTGATGTACGTGCCGGTGATCGGCCTGGCGTGCTGGGGCATGGACTTTCCCTTCATGCGCCGGCACAGCAAGGCTCAGATCGCCGCGCGCCCGGCGCTCAGGAGCCGCGATCTGGAGGCGACCCGCCGCGCCTGCGAGATCTACCGCAGCGAGCCGGTCACCGTCATCAACTTCGTCGAAGGCACCCGCTTCACGGCGGCCAAGCACCGCAGCGGCCGCTCGCCCTTGCGCCACCTGCTCAGGCCCAAGGCCGGCGGCGTTGCCTACACGCTGGGGGCGATGGGTGAACAGTTCGCCGGCGTCATCGATGTGACGATTGCCTATAGGCCGACCCGGCAGGCGCTGCTGTGGAGCTTCGGCAGCGGGCAGCAGCACGCGCTGGCCGTCCACATCGATCTGCTGCCGGTGCCTGCGGATCTGTTGCAGGGCGACTACGAAAACGACAGCGACTATCGCGAGCGCTTCCAGTCCTGGATCAACGGGCTGTGGGCGCGCAAGGACGCGCGGCTGGAGCGCATGCTCGGCGCGCCGCCGCCCGAGCCGGCGCCACGGGCCGCACATTTCTGAGGCGCACAAAAAATTGCGGCCCGACCGGAGCCGGACCGCAGTTGAGACGCCAGCGACGCGTACTGCCGCCGCTGGCACCACCGAGAAAGGTATCGCTCAGAACTTGAATTCGAGCTGCGCCCAGAACTTGTCGGTATCGACGCCGAACTCGTCGGCGCTGTAGCTGGCATATCGGATCAGGCCGCTGAGCTTGCCGGCCAGCGGCATGCCCGCCGACAGATTGATTTCGCTGCCGTAGTCGTCGACGCCGCCCACGGTCTGGTCGGCGCTGTACTCGTGATAGCTGGCGATCAGCGTGGCGGTGCCGAGCTTGCCGGTGACCGTCAGGTAGACGTCTTCCAGACCGCCGGCCGGCGTGGTCAGGAACAGGTCGGCCCAGCCGTTGAACGCGTACTTCGTTGCCAGCGGCGTCTGCAGCGCAACCACGCCATCGTCGCTGCCGAGCTTTTCGTAACCCAGTCGCACGCTCAGCGGCTTGAAGCCGAGGCCGATCTCGCCGAGCAGGTAGTCGGTATCGAAGCTGCCGGCCGGCGTGTCGGCTTTCTGCGCGGCGTACTCGGCCGTGTACAGCAGCTTGACGGTGCTGCTCAGCGGGGCGCTGCCGTCGGCGCGGATGCCGTAGGTGTCGAGATCCGGCGTTGCCGGCACTTCGTAGTCGAGCAGATAGGCGTAGCCGACCAGCGTCAGCGTCGGCAGCACCGCCCAGCGCAGATTGGCCAGGTGGCCTTCGAGATCGACGTTGGCGAAGACGATGTTGTTGACGTTGTTGATGTACGCGTATTCGAAGTTCAGCGCGGTGCTCGGCGCGTACTTGAGGAAGGCGCCGTCGTAGGTCTGCTCGTTCTGCCGCCACACGACATTGCCGATCCAGCGTGCATTGTCGAGCACCACGCGCTTGCGGCCGACGCTGGCGGTCAGGCCCGGCAGCGCGGCGTAGCTGATGCCCCACTGGTTGAGCTCGCTGTCGTCCGGGTCGGCAACGACGGAATAGCCGGCCTGCACCGGCGCGTAATCGTCGATCAGTGCCGAGGTGTTCTCCAGCTCGGCCATCGCGCTGAACTTGTTCCAGCTCTGCGTGGTGTAGCCCAGGCGGGTGCGCAGGGTCAGCGCATCGGCCTGCTTGAGCGTGTTGTCCTGGTCGACCGTCTCGTAGCGCAGGCGCATGTCGAGATTGGTCGTACCCTTGGTGATGGCGTCTGTCAGCGCGTCGGCGCTGGCGATCTGCGGCTGCAGCATCAACAGGCCGGCCAGCGATGCGGCCAGCGAAATGGCGCGGCGGCGGAAGATGCGCTGATCCGGTGCCGTGACCTTGTTGCGTGTCATTGTTGCTCCCTGGTGCGATCGCGCTGCGGGGTCGTTGTCGCGATCTGGAGTCAGCTTATGGAGTGGCGGGATCGCGCTGTATCGCGCCAGCCATCATTGCGATGTCGTGAATGCAGCGATGCCTTGTAGTGTGGGCACTACAGCGGCCGCGGCAGGCGACTTCTGAAGCCCGAATGCCGCGCGCACAGCAAAAAACCGCAGGTGCAAGCACCTGCGGTCTGCCATTGCGCCCCGGGATGGTGGGGTGGAGTGGTTCGGACTCTGGCGAGTCCTAGGCAGTCTGCATCGTCGTCGCCAGCACCATGTACACCTCGGTCCAGGCGTCGCGGACTTCCATCGTGAAGTCGTCGCCGAGCCCTTGTTCGAGCGTCCACAGCAGCGCCACCGCGACGGTCGAGTAGTGGCTGGGCTGCACGCCGTAGCCGACGTGGCGCTGGCCCAGGGCCTTGACCGCGGGCACCAGCGCCGGCAGATCGCGCAGGCCGCGCACGGCGGTGTTGATCATCATCATCAGCTTGCGGCCCTGTTCCTTCATGTCGCCCTTGAACAGCAGCTTGAGGTTGGGGTCCAGCTCGAACAGCTTGCCGTAGAACAGTTCGGCGGCGGTGTCGCGGATCGGTACGACCTTGTCCCAGGTCGTGGTCACGAGTTCGACTTGTTGAGGCGTCATGGCGTGTTTCCGTGCGGGAGGATCGATCAGCTTTCGAGCGGGATGCGGATGACCACGCCGCCCATCACGTCACCGATCTGGAAATCGGTCTTCGGCGAATCCTTGTGGCCGTTGTGGCAGGACACGCAGGCCGGTGCGACGGCCATGTCGGCGTACACCGCGGTGAAGTACTTCTGCTCGCCGAGCGTTTCCTCGGCGTAGTAGTTCTTGCCCTTGTTGTCGACGATGAACTGCAGCCCGGCTTTCTCGACCTCGGTCTTCGGCGCGTTCTGCTTGTTGACCGGCCACAGCGATTGCAACGAGTACGAGAAACCCGCTCCTTTCTCGGCGACCATCTCGGCACCGAAGCGGAACATCTGCGCCGGCAGCACCAGCGCCTTGTCTTCCTTCCAGTGCTCGGAGGCCTTGATGATCTGCTCGTCGTTCTGCAGGCGATTGACGATCAGGCGCGTATAGACGGTGCGATCCGAGCTCATGACCAGATGCAGGCCGTCGGCCATCGCCTTGGCACTGATGGTCTTGGCTTCGCCGGGACCGGCGGCCGGAGCTTCGGCGGATTTGCCGCAGGCGGACAGGCTTACCGCCGTGCCGAGGCAGAGCAGCGCCGCGGCGGTTCGGTAGAGGTGAGACATGGGTGGAACTCCGATCGCGAAAAGGGTGGTTCGGAACGTCGGCGCCCGGCGCCGTGTCGGCTCCGGGGTTCGCCCTGGTACAGAGGCTAGAGGGTGACGCTGCCGCGGCCTATCACGCTGCGCGGCATTCGCCTGTCGTCATGGCGACGACGGTCTGTAGTGGCAGCACTACATGAGGCTGGCGGCGCCGTACCGCGCTTCGGTCGACAGACCGGGCGCGCGCAGCTCGGCATTGCCCTGCTCGTGCAGTTCGACACCGCCGTCGACGGCGATGCGGTGGCGTACCGCGTAGAGCGCGGTCTCGACATCGTTGTGCGTGCTGATCTTGTCCATCACCCGCGCGCGATAGGTGCTGACGGTATTCGGCGACAGGCTCAGCAACTCGGCGATCTGCGACAGCGAACGGCCGCTGGCGATCTGGCAGAACACCTGGTATTCGCGCTTGGACAGCGATTCGTGCGGCGGCCGCTCGACTTCGCGGCGTAGCGCCGAGGCCAGCGATTCGGCCACCGATGAGGTGATGTAACGGCCGCCGCCGACCACCTTGCGGATCGCCACCACCACCTGTTCGGGATCGGCGCTCTTGTTGAGATAGCCATCGGCGCCCAGCTGCAGGCAGCGCATCGCGTACTGCTTCTCCGGATAGGTCGACAGCATCAGCACCGGCAGCCGCGGAAACTCGCTGCGCACCTGCTTGAGCACGTCCAGTCCATCGCGGCCGGGCAGGGCGATGTCGAGCAGCAGCGCGTCGATGCCGCCGTCGCGCAGAAAGCGCATGGCCTGCGGGCCATCCGAAGCCTCGGCGGCGACGCGGAAATCGCTGACGCCGGCCAGCATCTGTGCGAGGCCGGCGCGGACGATGGCGTGGTCGTCACAGATCAACAAGCGAATCATGGCTCGGCTCCTTGGCGAGTGAGGGGGCATACGGAAGACGGACGGTGACGCGCGTGCCGCCACTGGCGGACGCGCCGATCTGCAGCTCGCCACCGAAATGGCGGGCGCGCTCGCACATGCCGATCAGCCCGTACGAGCGGCGGCCGTGCAGCTGCTGCTCGGTGATGCCGAGGCCGTCGTCGCTGACGACGATGCGCAGCCGCTCGGCGGTGGCGCAGACTTCGATGTCGATCGCCGAGGCGCGGGCGTGGCGGACGACGTTGTTGAGCATCTCCTGGAAGATGCGGTAGGCGGCGGTGGCCAGCGCGCCGTCCGGCGGCGCGCGGTCGGCGACGTCGATCCGCAGCTTGCCGCGCAGGCCGCTGGATTCGAGGAACTCCAGCGCGTGCCATTCCATCGCCGCCCACAGGCCCTGATGATCGAGGATCGACGGCCGCAGGTCGGTGATGATGCGGCCGACCTCGACCACCGCCTTGTCGATCAGCCGCGTCATCGTCGTGGTCTTGGCGACCAGATCATCACGGTCGGCGACGCGGCCGCGCAGCCAGCTGGTGTCGAGCTTGAGCGCCACCAGCACGCTGCCCAGCTCATCGTGGATTTCGCGGGCGATGCGCTTGCGATCCAGCTCGCAGGCGTTCTCGACATGCGCCGACAGTTCGCGCAGCCGGTCGGTGGTGCGGCCCAGCTCCTGCAGCGTCTGGTGCAGCTCCTGCGTGCGCTCTTCGACGCGGCGTTCCAGTTCGTCGTGCATGCGCCGCTGCAAGGCCTCGGCCTGCTTGCGGTCGCTGATGTCGCGGAAGGTGACGACGGCGCCGGTGATGGTGTGGCCGGCCTCGATGATCGGCGATACCGAGTATTCGACCGGAAAGCTGCTGCCATCGGCGCGCCACAGCCGTTCGCTGTCGATGCAGCAGGATTCGCCGTGCACGACGGCGCGGTAGAACGGGCAGTGCTGCTCGCGCGGCGCGGCGTCGGAGTCGGCCTGGTAGCGGTGGATCAGCGCGTGCATCTCGCGGCCGATCAGCTGCTGCGGCGTGTAGCCCAGGGTCTCGGCGCCGGCGCGGTTGATGAAGACGCAGCGGCCGCCGCGATCGATGCCGTAAAAGCCTTCGCTGATCGATTTGAGCAGGACTTCCAGCGTATGCGCATGGGGGCCGACCGGCGGCGCAGCGACGGCCTGCGCGCCTCCGACATGGGAGACGGGGCAGCTGTCGACAGTGGCAAAAGCAGAATTCATGGAACGCGAGCCAAAAAAAA
>CAMLDZ010000097.1 GCA_946478985.1 uncultured Solimonas sp. | reverse complement strand
GGCCATAGCGTTAACAGGCCCTAGGAGCGTGTCATGAGCAATCGCATCACCGCCGTCAGCGATCACAGCTTCGAGCAGGACGTGCGCCGCGCCAGCCAGGCGCAGCCGGTGCTCGTCGATTTCTGGGCCGAATGGTGCGGGCCCTGCCGGATGGTGGCGCCGGTGCTCGACCAGCTGGCCGCCGAGACCGAAGGCAAGCTGAAGATCGTCAAGCTCAATGTCGACGAGAACCCGGAGATCACCGCCGAACTGGGCATCCGCGGCATTCCGACGCTGATGCTGTTCAAGGACGGCCAGCCGGCCGCCACGCAGGTCGGTGCGGCGGCGAAGTCGCAGCTTGCCGCACTGGTCGCGCCGCATCTGGCGACGACCGCCTGATCGGCCCGCAGCGCAAAGTGTTTTGATGCTCGCGGCGGCGGCGCCCCGGCGCCGCCTGCCGCAAAATCGGCCGATGTTTGCCTGTCGCGAGTCTGCCGATGTCGAACTCCTCGATGTCCTCCTATGCGCTGCGCCGCGGCATCGCCGTGGTCAGCGGTGCCGCGCAAGGCATCGGCGCCGCGATCGCCGATGCCCTGGCCGCACAAGGCCTGCATGTCGCCGCGCTGGACCGCGATGCCGCCACCCTCGCCGCGCGTTGCGCCGACCCGGCGCGGCTGCACCCCTGCCCGCTCGACGTTGCCGACAGCACTGCCGTCGAGCACTGCATCACGCAGATCGAAGCCGAGCGCGGCCCGATCGAGTATCTGGTCAACGTCGCCGGCATCCTCCGCGTCGCCGACATCACCGACACCAGCGACGCCGACTGGCTCGACAGCTTTGCCGTCAACACGCATGGCGCATTCTTCCTGAGCCGCGCGGTGGCGCGGCGCATGCGCGAGCGCCGCCGCGGCGGCATCGTCACCGTCGGCTCCAATGCGGCCTCGACGCCGCGCACGCAGATGGGTGCCTACGCGGCGTCCAAGGCGGCGACGGCGCAGCTGATGCGCTGCCTGGGCCTGGAGCTGGCCGAGTACGGCATCCGCTGCAATCTGGTGTCGCCGGGCTCGACCGACACCGAGATGCAGCGCCGCTTCTGGCGCGACGGCGCCGGCAGTGCCGAGCAGGTGATCGCCGGCTCGCTGGCGCGCCACCGGCTCGGCATTCCGCTGCGCAAGCTGGCGACGCCGGACGACATCGCGCAGGCGGTATTGTTCCTGCTGTCCGACGCCGCCGGCCACATCACCCTGCAGGATCTGGTGGTCGACGGCGGCGCGACCTTCTAGGGCCGCTATGCGGGCAATTCACGCAGCGGCGTCGACGGCGCCGCCAGCGCGCATGACAGGAAATCGGCAAAGCCCCGCCAGTGCGCGCGCAGCTCGTCCCGCGAGTAGTTCTGCGGCCGGCCATCGAGATCGAAGTCGATGGCCTCGCCGCGCGCCATGAAGATCGCCGCGAGATCCTCGACCGGGCCGGCAGCCAGCACCTGCGTGCGGGCCCGGCAGGGCCCAAACGCTGACGGCGATTCGAACGGCATCACGTTGACCTCGGTGCCGAGCAGGCCGCGCGCGTAGCCGGCTTGCTCCAGATCGCCTTCCAGATGCTCGAAGCGATAGCGCTGATGCGCGCGCAGCCGCGGCATCGCCGTGCGCAGGCTCGCCGCGAGGCCGGCCAGCGATTGCGTGGCCGCGTCCGGCACCGGCAGCGGCATCACGTTCATCGCCGTGCACGGCGTGCGCGCCACCGGACCGCCGAGCCGCTGCATCACCGGCAGGCCGAGCACCACGTCGCGGCCGTGACCGCGCTGCGCGAGGTAGCCGGCGAAGGCGGCGATCAGCAGCTCCGGCCAGCTCAGGTCGAGCCGCATCGCCAGCTGCCTGAGCGCATCCGCCGTGCGCTGCGGCAGCGCACCGCCGACACGGTGGCCGCGGCCGATGCCGGGCTGCGTCCGCGCACACAGCGAAACCGGCGACAGGCCCTTGAGCGTCTGCAGCCAGAACGCGCGATCCGCCGCGCGCGCCGTCGAGGCCTGATAGGCGCGATCGGCCTCGACCACGGCCGCCAGCTCGCCGAACGCGGCCGGCGACGGCGGCGTGCCGGCCAGCCGCGCCGCGTACTGCGCGGCGACGCGGCGCGCGATCAGCTGGAAGCCGTAGCCGTCGAGCAGCAGGTGATGCGCGCGGTGCAGCCAGACATGGCGATCGGCAGCGCGCCGATACAGCCGGTGCTCGTAGAGATCGCCGCTGGCGATGTCGAAGGGTCGCGCCAGCGCCTCGTCGAGCAGGGCCTCGAAGGCCGCCTGGTCGAGCCCGGCGGCATCGACCAGATGCAGAACGCCGCGCGGCGCGGCGACCGGCTGCTGCCGGTACTCGCCGTCTTGCCGCTGCACGCGCAGATGCAGCGAGCGCGCCTCGGACAGCGTCGCCTGCAACGCCTGCTCGAACAGCACGATATCCAGCGGCCCGTCGATCTCGGTCGCTTCGGCGGCGTGGAACACGCTGTCGTCGCCGGCCAGCTGCTGGCCGAGCAGCACGCCGAGCTGCGCCTGCGTCAGCGGCAGGGCGGCGTCGATCCGCGGCTCCAGTACCGCAGTCATGCCTGCAGCGCCGCGTGCGGGGCCTGCGTCAGCGCCGCCAGCCAGCCGGCCAGCGTCGGTGCCTCGGCCAGCTCGGCGAAATCGGCCTTGAGACCGCGCAGCTTCCAGCGCTGCACCAGCGCCATCAAGCGCACCGAATCCAGGCCCATCAGCAGCAGATCGTCGCCGTCGCCGAGCTGCGCCGGCTCGATGCCGATCTGCGCGGCGACTTCTTCGCGCAGACCATCGAGCGTCAGCCGCGCCCCCTGCAGCTGCGCGATGACTTCCCGCGTCGTCGCCACCTGGGCGCAGCGGCCGGCGGCGTAGCGCAGCGCCATCTCGTGCTCGTCGCGCGAAAAGTCGGCGATCGCATCGCCGATCAGGAACGGCTGGATGTCGAGCATGAACGCCTCGCCCGCCGTCATCAGGCAGCCGATGTGCGCATAGACCCCGCAGATGATCAGCTGCTCGCGGCCGTGCGCGCGCAGCTGCGCCTCGAAGTCGCTGCGCTTGAAGGCGCTGTAACGCCACTTGCACAGCACGGTGTCGCCGGCCTGCGGCTGCAGCGGCGCGACGATGCGCGTCAGCTCGGGGCGGTCGGCCAGGCCCTCGCCCCAGAAGTCGCTGAGCAGCGCGCGATCCTGCGGCCGCTGCGCACCGGGCTGCGCGGTGTAGAACACCGGAACTCCGGCGCTGCGGCAGGCGGCGATCAGCTGCGCGCAATGCCGCAGCAGCTCCGGCACCGGCGCCTGCGTGGCGTCGAAGAAGTCGACGAAGTACTGCTGCATGTCGTGCACCAGCAGCGCGGCGCGCGGCGCCTGCAGCTGCCAGCGCGCACGGCTGACCGGCAGGTGCTGCGGCATGGCGTAGGGGGCAATGCGGGGAATGCTCATCGTTGATCCTTGCGGGTTCTCGAAATCTGTTCAAAGCCTGATGAGAGTGCGCAGTCCCTCACCCCCGACCCCTCTCCCGCGGTGCGGCAGAGGGGTTTTGTTTTTCCCCTTCTCCCGCACTGCGGGAGAAGGTGCCCGGAGGGCGGATGAGGGCGATCAGGCATGCTGCGCGGCACGCTCGCGCAGCAGCTGCTTGGCGACCTTGCCCGGCGCGGTCAGCGGCAGGCGCTCGAGAAACTCGATGCGGTCGGGAATCTTGTAGGTGGCCAGGCCCTGGTTGCGCAGATGCAGCTTGAGCGCCACCACCAGGCGGCCGGCGGGTTCGTCGTTGTCGCGCGGCACCAGCTCGACGAAAGCGCAGGCGCGCTCGCCGAGGAATGCGTCCGGCACCGACACCAGGGCGACGTTGCGCACGCGCGGATGACTGAGCAGATGCTGCTCGATTTCCTCGGCGGCGATCTTCTCGCCGCCGCGGTTGATCTGGTCCTTGGCGCGGCCAACCACCTGGATATAGCCGTCGGCGCGCAGGCGCACACGGTCGCCGGTGCGGTAGAAGCCGTCGGCGGTGAACGCGCGCGCGTTGTGCGCATCGGCGCGCCAGTAGCCGCGGATGGTGTATGGTCCGCGCGTCAGCAGGTGGCCGGTCTGGCCCGGCGCCACCTCGCGGTCGTCGTCATCGACGACACGGATCTCGTCGTCGGGCGAGATCGGCCGGCCCTGCGTTTCGAGGATACGGCTGTCGTCGTCATCCAGCCGGGTGTAGTGGACCAGGCCTTCGGCCATGCCGAATACCTGCTGCAGCGCGCAGCCGAGCACCGGCTGCACGCGCCGCGCGATCTCCAGCGGCAGGCTGGCGCCGCCGACCAGCACGCGCCGCAGGCTGCGCAGGGCGCTGCGCTCGACGGTCGCCGCGTCCAGCCAGACCAGCAGCAGCGCCGGCACCAGCGCCGCGTGCGTGACGCTCTCCGCGGCGATCAGCGCGAACGCGCTCTGCGGCTCGGCGCGCAAGGACATGACGATGCGGCCGCCGGCACCGAGCGTGCCGAGCGTGCCCGGCGAACTCATCGGGAAGTTGTGCGCGGCCGGCAGCGCGACGAGGAACACGGTGTCACGATCGAAACCGCAGATGTCGATGCTGCCGCGCACGCTGTAGAGATAGTCGTCGTGCGTGCGCGGAATCAGCTTGGGCGTACCGGTGCTGCCGCCGGACAGTTGCAGCAGCGCAATACCGCTCGCATCCGGTTCCGGCAGCGCGCGCGGCTCGGCGTACAGCGAATCGAAGGCGACGAACTCGGCCGCCTGGCCGACGACGATCACCTGCCGCAGCGACGGCGACTGCAGCTGGATCTCGCGCGCCAGATCACGGTAATCGAAGCTTTCGTGGCGGTCGGCGACCACATAGGCGGCGGCCTCGGCCTGCGCGCAGAAGGCGCCGATCTCGGCACGGCGATGGCCCGGCAAGGCCAGCACCGGAATCAGCCCGGCGCGAAAGCACGCAAACAGCGTGACGAGGAACTCGGCGAGGTTGGGCAGCTGCACGACGACGCGCTCGCCGGGGCGCAGGCCCAGATCGAGCAGGCCGGCGGCCAGGCGGTCGGCGCGCAGGTCCAGATCCGCATAGCTCCAGCGCCGCTTGCGGCAGACCACGGCGATGCGCTCGCCGTGCTGCTGCGCCGCCTCGCGCAGGAAGGCGCCGAGCGTCTGGCCGCGCCAGTAGCCGCGCTCGCGATAGCGCCGCGCGAATGCCGCCGGCCACGGCGTGAAATCGCGGTCGTCGGACCCGCGGTCGGTGGCGGCGCTCATGCGCTCCGCCCGCCGAGCGCATCGAGCATGGCGCGGAACTTGGCGGCAGTCTCGGTGACTTCGAGCAGCGGATTGGAGCTCGGCACGATGCCGGCGCCGGCGTACAGCCGTGCGCGCCCGGCTTCGACTTCGGCGCAGCGGATGGTCACTGCCCACTCGCCGTCGCCGCTGGCATCGCACCAGCCGACCATGCCGGCGAACAGGCCGCGCGGGAACGATTCCAGCTCGGCGATCGCCTGCGCCGCGAGTTCGCGCGGCTCGCCGCAGACGGCGGGCGTCGGATGCAGCGCGCGGGCCAGATCGATGGACGATACCGTCGGATCGCGCAGCTCGGCACGGATGCGGGTGGCCAGATGCCACAGCGTCGCGGTGCTGATCACCTCCGGCTCGGCCGGGCAGTCGATGCGGTGGCAATACGGCCGCAGCGCCTCGACCACCGCGTCAACCACCAGCGCATGCTCGTGGCGGTCCTTGGCCGACTGCAGCAGCGCCGCGCCGCGGCGCCGGTCCTCATGCGGATCGCCGACGCGCGGCACGGTGCCGGCGATCGGATTGGCGATCACCTGCAGGCCGCGTCGTTCCAGCAGCAGCTCGGGGCTGGCGCCGATCAGGCGCCGCGGGCTCACGCCACGGACCGGCGGCGGCAGATCGACCGCGAAGCTGTAGCCGGCGACATTGCGTCGCGCCAGGTTGCGCAGCAGCTGCGGCTGGTCGATATCGGTTTGGCTGAGCAGCTCCAGCGTGCGCGACAGCACCACCTTCTTCAGCTCGCCGTCCTGCATCCGCTGCAGCGCGCGACGCACGCCCTGCGCGTAGACCTCAGCGCTCGGCTGCTCGCGCAGCGCGCAGGGCTGCGCGGCGGGGCGCACCTCCGGCAGCTGCGCGTGCTGCAGGCAGTCGCCGCGCAGGATCTGCGCCGGGACGTAGAGCACCGGCTCGCCGCTGCGGTCGAACGGCAGTGCGCCGACCGCCAGCGGATGCGGCTGGCCATCGCGCCGCAGCGCCTTGAGCAGCCGCGTCACGGCCTCGCCGACCGCGCCGCTGCGGCTCGGCGCCAGGCGTGCCAGCACGCCCTCGCCGAGCAGCGTCAGGCGCGGCGAGGCGAAGAAGAAGCTCGATGTCGCCGAGTACTGTTCGAGCAGCGCGTTGGCGCCGAGCCTCGATGTCTGCAGCACCGGCGCCGCCGGCGCCGCGTCCTGCCATGCCTGTTCTGCCTGCAGATCTTCAGCCATCAGATCCTCCGCGATCCGTTTGAGTCCCCCGACTCATGGCCCCCCCGACGTGTGCGATGCGCGCACCGCGACGCTTCAGAACGTGTAGCGCGCCGACAGCACGATGTTGCGGCCCGGGTCCTGCAGCGGCTGCACGAAGCCGAGCGAAGCACCCGAGGTGTAGCGGTTGGTGTAGGCGGCGTCGGCAAGGTTGTTGACCTCCAGCCGCAGCAGCAGATTGCGCAGCGCCGCCGGCTGCCATTGGCCGTAGACGTTGAAGACTTCGTAGTCGTCGAGATCGACATTGCTCGACGACGCCGGATAGTCGAACTTCAGCGCGATCTCGCCGGTGGCGCCGAACTTCAGCCCCAGCGACGGCAGCAGCCAGGCGCCGTGCAGCTTGAACAGCTCGCCGACCGGCGTGCCGAGCGCGAAGGCATTGGTGCCGATATCGGCGTTGTCGTACTGGATGTCGGTGTTGGTGTAGCTGAGGCCGGCTTCGGCGTGCTTCCAGGCATACGAGGCGCCGAGGTTGAAGCCCTCGGTCTCCAGTTGCGGACCGTTGATGCGCAGCGCCGGCGCGTTTTCCTCGTCATAGGCTGCCGAGTTCTTGATCGTCGTCGAGAAGTACTCGGCGTCGAGCCTGAGGCCGTGCACGCTGTAGTCGATGCCCAGCTTGCCGTTGCGCGACTTCTGCGACTTCAGATCGTCTGCGTAGACGTACTGCGTGGCGTGGAAGTTGCCGACCGCGGTCAGCGGCATGCCGCCGAACACGTAGTTGTAGGCACCGCTGATGCCCAGGCCTGGCAGCAGGGCGTAACGCAGGCTGAGGTTGGGGCTGAAGCCGCTGTCGTCGTAGGACTTGTGGTCGACCGAGGTGAAGTCGTTGTAGTCGTAGCGCAGGCCGGCGGAGACATCGAGCGCCTCGACCGGCTTGCTGCGCAGCTGCACGAAGGCGCCGATGTTGCTCGCCTTCTCCTCGAACAGCGGGTCGTGGAAGTTGTCGACCTCGGTCTGGTCCTCGAAGAAGTCCAGGCCGCCGGTGAGGCGGCCCAGCGGCGTGCGGAAGCTGTTCTGCGCAGTGGCGCCGATGCTGTCGACGCGGGCGTCGAAGTAGCCGCGCGCGAAATTGCCGTCGGCGCTCGGGCGGTCGATGCCGGTGCCGTTGTAGTAGACGCGCAGCAGCGGGTCGAGGCGATCGGTCGGCTGGCTGCTGCTGTATTCGAGGCTGGCGGTGCTGCGCTCGAACTTGTTCGGCGCCAGCGTGACGGTGTCGCGCACGCCGGCGAAGTTGGCGCGGAACGGACGGATGTCGTCGTCGCGCAGATACTGCAGGTTGGCTTCGAGACGATGGCCGCCGCTGCCGGTGTAGGCCAGCTTGCCGAGCGTGCTGAGCAGGTTGACGCCGGTACCCTGCACCTGCCTGCCGTCGCCATCCTCGTAATTCTTGCCTTCGCCGTGGCTGAGGTAGCCCAGGGCCTCGAAGCCCTGGCTGCGACCGTAGACGGCGCCGGATTCGCGCCAGGTCTCGGCATTGCTTTCGTACGCACCGCCGATGAAGGCGCCGAAATTGCGGCCGTCCGGCAGCAGATCGGCGACATCGCGCGTTTCATAGCGCAGCGAACCGCCGACCGCACCCGGACCGGCGTCGGCCGGCGCCACGCCGGCGTCCACCGACACCGCCTTGATCAGGCCCGGGTCGATCAGCAGATTGGAGTTGTGGTGCCAGATGTTGTTGGACTGGCGCACGCCATCGACTTGCACGTTGAGGTTCTGCTCCTCGACACCGTTGACATAGACCTTTTGCGAAAAGCCGGTCGGGCCACCGACGCTGACCGAGGCGTCATTGGCAAAGACGTCCTGCAGCGAGGTCGACGGCGTGTCCTCCACCGTTTGCCCCACCGTGTTCTCGGCCACCGCCGTGGCTTCCACCTTGACCGCCTCGAGCGTGGTCGCCGCCGCGGCGGGCGGCTCCTGGGCCTGCTGCGCCTGCGCGG
The DNA here is from genome assembly GCA_946478985.1 of uncultured Solimonas sp. The sequence goes on along the minus strand of CAMLDZ010000097.1, from coordinate 3,397 downwards.
CGGGGCCGGCGACGGCCATCAATAGCGCCAGCGGCACGGCCACCGGCAGCGAAAGGGCCGACGCGGCGGCGGTGTTGGTTTTCATTGTAACGACGTCCCCGAACAATTGAGAATGATTTGCATTAACCAGGAAGGGACGATATTTTCTGGTCGGCCGTCGCCAGCCGGTTTTGCGCTGCGGGCAGAAGTCTTTGCCGAGCAGGCAGGCTGCGGTGCAACAAAAACTGCCGTGAACGCGCTGCTGGCCAGCCTCGCGCCGGCACCGAGCGGCTGGCCGTGGAGCGCCAAGTTCATGCATCAAGGACAATTTCTGTCACGCCGCACCGTCGATTGCGGACAGCTGCTGACGCCCGGGCTGGCGACGCCCGGCGGCGCCGCCGGCGTCGTCTCGCAGGCCGGCGATGCGGTGATGACCGGCTGCGTCCGCGAGCTGCACCTGCGCCCCGGCCTGTCGCTGTACGCCTCCGACGTCTGCGACCAGCAGGACATGGACGTCAACACGGCGCTGCCGGCCGGCCTGCTGCTGGTGCTGCCGCTGGCCGGCGAGGCCGACGTCTCCTACGGCGAGCGCCGTTTCCAGCTCGGCCCGCAGCGCCGCAGCGATCAGGCGCTGCTGTACGAAGGCCTGGCGATCACGCTGTCGGAGCCGGAGGCCTTCACCCGGCGCCTGCGCCGCGGCGCCCGCCGCCGCGTCGTCAGCCTCGCGCTGGGCCAGCGCTGGCTCGACGACAGCGCGGATGCGCTGGCGCCGCATCCGCGTCTCAGTCACTTCCGCCATACCCACCTGGCGGCACAGCGCTGGCGGATGTCGCCGCGGCTGCTGGCGCTGGCCGGCGATCTGCTCGACATGCGCGCGCCCGGCGCGCCGCTGATGAGCCTGTACCTGGAAAGCCGCTGTCTGGAGATCGTCGCCGAGGGCCTCGGCGCGGTGTCCGGCGAGGAGCCCGCCGGCGCCGCCAGCCTGCGGCCGCGCGAGCAGCGTCGACTGGCGCAGCTGCGCGAGTTCCTCGACAGCGGCGAGGGCGACGGCCATTCGCTGGAGGCGCTGGCGGCGCGCATCGGCATGAGCGCGAGCACGCTGCAGCGCTACTTCCGCGCCTACACCGGCATGAGCGTGTTCGCCTACCAGCGGCGCCGGCTGCTGCAGCTGGCGCGCGCGGCGATCGAGCGTGACGGCGTCAGTGTTGGCGAGGCCGCGCATCTGGCCGGCTATACCAGCGCCGCCAACTTCGCGACCGCGTTCCGTCGCCAGTTCGGCACGCCGCCGGGCCGTCTGCGCGGCCGCGCATGAAGGCGGCGCGTCGACACCGCGCGCGGCGCGGCGTCGCCTCTGGCGGTCTTTGCGCGGCGCGCAATGTCGTTTTCGCGGCGATCAAAGCGCCGTCGCGCCCTGCCATGCCGCGACGGTGGCGCTTATGGTTCGCGGCCGCCCTGTCGCCGGTCCGCGCGATGTCATTTGCCTCAGCGCCGCCGTCGCGGCGTTCCGTCCTGCCCGCCACCCGCCCGCGCCGGCTGACCGTGCTGCACGCCGCGTCGCCGCATCCGCAGCTGCGCCGCATCCGCTTCGGCGGCGAGGACCTGCACGACTTTCCGGATCTGGGCCCCGGCGCCCACATCAAGCTGTTCATTCCGGCCCCCGGCGCCGACGCCGTGCTGCCGCTGCTCGGCAGCAGCGGCCCGCAATGGCCGGCCGGGCCGCGGCCGGCGGCGCGCAGCTACAGCGTGCGCAGCCTCGACGCGCGGCGGCGCACGCTCGACATCGAGTTCGTCCTGCACGGCGACGACGGTCCGGCCTCGCGCTGGGCGGCGCGCGCAAGGATCGGCGACAGCCTGGGCCTGGCCGGTCCCGGCGGCCCGCCGCTGCTGCACGCCGACGCGCAGTTCTTCCTGCTGGCCGGCGACCTGTCGGCGCTGCCGGCGATCGCCGCCGTGCTCGAACAGCTGCCGGCCGATGCCTGCGGCATCGCGCTGATCGAGATCGCGCCCGGCGCGCCGGCACCGGCGCTGCGCCATCCGCGCGGCGTGGCCTTGCGCTGGCTGCCCGCCGCCGAGCCCAGCCCGCTGCCGGACGCCGTGCGCGCACTGGATTGGCCGGAGCGCGCCACCGTATCGGCGACGGTCGCCGGCGAAACCAGCGCCGTCATCGCCATCCGCAGCCATCTGCGCATCGAGCGCCGGCTGCCGCGCGAAGCGCTGTACGCGGTGCCGTATTGGCGCCGCGGCCACAGCGAGGAGCAGTACCACGAACAACGCCATCAGCTGATGGACGAGGACGCATGAGAAGCCTGGCCCTGCCCGCCGCCGCACTGCTGGCCGTCGCCGCGCTGCTCTGCGGCTGCAACCGCGGCGGCGATACGGCGGCGCCGGCCGCCGCCGGCACCGCCCATAGCGTCACCGACGCCGCCGGCCGCGTCGTGCAGGTGCCGCTGCGCCCACAGCGCGTGATCGTGCTCAGCGAGCTGGATCTGGATTCGCTGCTGGCGCTGGAGGTGAAGCCGGTCGGCGCCACCGACGCGCGCGGCAGCGCGCAGCCGCCGGCCTACCTGGGCGAGCGCACGCACGGCATCGCCAGCGTCGGCAATTTTGCGCAGCCCTCGGTCGATCGCATCGTCGTGCTGCAGCCGGACCTGATCATCGCCGGTGGCCACCCGGAACCGCAGCTGCTGGAACAGTTGCAGCAGCTGGCGCCGACCGTCATCAGCTTCAAGGTCGGCGAACCCTGGCAGGACAGCTTGCGCCGCATCGCCAGCTTCGTCGGCCGCGACGACGCGGCAGCGCGCGTGCTCGAGGCCTATCGCACGCGCATCGAGGCCTTGCGCGCGCAGCTCCGCGATCACGCCGGCGAATCGGCGAGCATCGTGCGACTGACGCCGAACGGGCCGATGTACATGCTCGGCGAGGCCTTCGCCGGCCGCGTGCTCGGCGATCTGGGCTTCACGCGGCCGCCGGCGCAGCGCGCGCCCGGCGCCGGCCACGCGCCGCCGCTGAGCCGCGAGGTGCTGGCCGACATCGACGGCGACTGGCTGTTCATCGGCAGCTTCACGCCCGACGCCGACGGCCTCAGCGCGCTGCGCCACGAACCGGCGTTCGCCGCGCTGCGCGCCGCCAAGGCCGGCCGCGTGCGCGAGGTCGATGCGATGCAATGGACCGTGATCGGCGGTCCGCTCGCCGCGCAGCGCGTGCTTGACGACATCGAGACGGCAATGCTGCGGCAGAAGCCGGCGCTCGCCGCCGCGCAATGACGGCTGCACACGCCTTCCCTTCTCCCCACGCGTGGGGAGAAGGTGCCCGCAGGGCGGATGAGGGGCAGGCGGCAGACGCGATGCCAGCCTGCTTGCGCCTGTGGCGGGGGGGGGGGGGGGGGGGGGGGGGGGGGGGGGGGGGGGGGGGGGGGGGG
>CAMLDZ010000096.1 GCA_946478985.1 uncultured Solimonas sp. | reverse complement strand
GCGTTAACAGGCCCTAGCGGAAACGGTAGAGCAGCAGCCCGATCAGCAGCAGGACCACCAGCGCCAGCATGCGCTCAAGGCGTGGCGCCCGCTGCAGATCTTCGCGACGGATGAGCTGCAGCTGCGCATCGTTCGGGCGGTCGCGAGCGCCGAGCAGCCGCGACCAGACTGCGGTGAGCGCCGCGGTGGCCAGGAACAGCACGCCGCCGATGATGCTGAAATGCACATCGAGCACGCCGCTCTGCCGCGCCGCGAAGGCCAGCGCGCTCAGCGCATGGCCGCTGGCCAGCCCGCGCAAGGCCGCCGTGCTGCCCAGACGCCGCCACCACAGACCCATCAGGAAGCTGGCGACCAGCGGCGAGGCGACGAAGGCGAAAACCTGCTGGAGATAGCTCCACAGGCCCTGAAAGTGCTGGATCATCGGCGCCCACAGCGCCGCGAGCACGGTGATCAGCAGGGTCAGGCCGCGACCGATCCGCGCCAGTTGGCGGGAATCCAGCTGCGGGCGCCGCGGCGCGATGAAGTCGAGCGTGATCAGCGTCGCCGACGAGTTCAGCGTCGCCGCCACCGTCGACATCAGCGCGGCGATCAGCCCTGCGTAGATCAGGCCGCGCAGGCCTTCCGGAATGAAACGGCCGACCATTGCCGGGAACACCTGATCGGCGTGTTCGAGATCGGGCAGCAGCGATACCGCCATCACGCCGGGCAGCACCATCAGGAACATCGGCAGCAGCTTGAGCAGCGCTGCGATCAAGGCGCCACGCGCCGCCACTTCGACACTGCGCGCGCCGAGCAGGCGCTGCACGACGTACTGGTTCATCGTCCAGTAGTAGAAGCCGACGATCGGCACGCCCGTCAGCAGGCCGAGCCAGGGCAGGGTCTCGTCATCCAGCGGGCGGATCAGCGACAGATCGCCGGGGCGGACCGTCGCGGTGAACGCCGGCCAGCTGTGCCCGAACTGCGCGAACAGCGTCCAGCTCAGCAGTGCGGCGCCGCCGAGCAGGACCACCGTCTGCATGATCTCGGTGTAGACCACCGCGCGCAGGCCGCCGGCCGCGGTATACAGGCCGGTGAACAGCGCGATGCCCAGGCAGCTGGACCACAGGTCCAGACCCGGCACGATCGTGGTGATCACCAGCGCGCCGGCGTACAGCGTTGCGGCGGTATCCAGAACGACGGACAGGAACAGCGTCACCGCCGACAGATAGAGCCGCATGCGGCGGTCGAATCGCCGCTCCATCAGCTCCGGCATCGTCGCGACGCGCGCCCGCATCAGCACCGGCATCACGAACAGCATGGTGAAGATCAGCACCACGCCCGCCATCCACTCGTAGTTGGCGACGACGATGCCGCCGCGATAGGCGGCGCCGGGCAGGCCGATCAGGGTGTCCGACGAGATGTTGGACGAGAACAGGGAAAAGCCAACCGCGATCGCGCCGAGATTGCGTCCAGCAAGGAAAAAGTCCTCGGACCCGGACGCGCCTCGCGACGCCCAGGCGGCGATGGCGATGACGATGAGGAAATAGCAGGCGATGGCCGCGTAATCGACCGTGTTCAGCGCAGTCATGGCGTCAGCAGTCAGCGGATGCCGCGAAAGGGAAACACGGATTCCGGGGTGATGCAAGCCTGCGCGTCCTCCACCCAGTCGGTGGAGGACGCATAAGCTACAAAAAGCGAAGCTATAGAAGAGAGGCTATAGCCTGGTACTCAGCCAGCGTCCGGACTTCACCTCGATGTAGCGGACCGTCGCCTTCTTGAAGACGAGGTCGACGAAGAGTTCGCAGCTGTTGACACCGTCACGCCAGCACATCGCCACGCTGCTTTCATTGGAGTACTGCAGGTGGAAGACACCGTTGAAGGCCGGGTAGCTGCTGCGGAACTCCATCAACTGCAGCAGGCGCTTGACCACCGGTTGCTGGACAGCGGCCTCGACTTCCTCCCAGCTGTAACGGTGGCGATTGATGTCGCGCAGTTCTCCGCTGCTTTCCATCAGCTCGATGTCGTTCTGCCCGGCAAGCAGGCCGACGTAGTAGATCTGCGGGATGCCCGGCGCGAAGAACTGGATGGCTCGCGCGCAGATGTAGGCGTCATCGTTGCGCTTGAGCGCGTCGTAGTAGGTGCAGGTCAGCTGATAGATGGCGCCGACGCTGTGCACGTTGGCGGCGGACCGGCGCAGGATCGGATCGGCGCTGCGCGTCGAGACATTGTGAATCACTGCCTGAATCTCGCTGTGCGGCAGCACGCCCTCGACGTCGGGAATGCAGATGCCGTCGTGCGTGTCGAGCACGGTGATCTGGTTGCGGGGACACATGCGCAGCCATTGCTTCAGATAGGTGCTGTTGGCGTCGAACAGCGTATAGAGCAGCAGCGGCGCCAGGGCGAATCCGTACGGCCGCATGCCGTGCAGCGCGACGGCGTACTGGTAGCTGACGTGGTCATGGACCTCCGGCAGGGTCTCGGCGCCATGCTCGCGCGCCACGCTGTCGATCCACTTGAGAATGTCGTAGACGTCCGGCTCGACCAGGAAGCAACTGGTGCCGATGCGCTTGGTGGTGTAACCGAACGCGTCGAGACGGAACAGCTTGACGCCGCGCTCGGTCATGAAGCGGATGTAGTCCTCCATCAGCGCGTAGGTCTTGGGCGAGTTGTAGTTGAGATCGATCTGCCGCTCGGTGAAGGTGCACCACACGCGGCCGCGGCTGCCGTCCGCGAAGCTCACCTCGCGGAACGGCTCCTTTTCCTTGCGGATATGGATCTTGGCCAGATCGTCCTGGCTGATCTCGCCGAACTGATCGACATGGACGAACAGGTCGGCGTGCTCGGAGGCGTAGCCATGGCGCAGAAAGTCCTGGAACTCGTCCGACTCGTCGGAGAGGTGGTTGATCATCAGGTCCAGGCACAGGTCGTAGCGCGACGAGATGCGCTGGATGTCCTCCCAGTCGCCGTAGGCGGCATCGATCTTCTTGTGGGTCAGCGGCGAGAATCCGCCGTCGGCGTTCGACGGGTACGGCGGCAGCACGTGCACGCCGCCGACGCGGCCGCGGCAGTGGGTTTCCAGGAAGCGGAAAAGATCGGCGAGATTGCTGCCGATGCGGTCCGGATAGGCGATCAGCTGGACCTGATTGCGCAGGCTCATGGTGGAGAACACTCCTTGAGTCTTGGCGAGTGGGCCGTGCGCAAAACCGGCACGGCGGCGAGCGGGGCGCCAGGCCCCATGGATACAGAGGCCCGAATCGGCCATAGGTTCCGCAGCCGGCTCGGCTTGCGCCGCACCGGCATGCGGGGCGGTGCTCCGCATGCCGAGCCGGTGTGGATCGTTGCCGACCGTTTGCCGGCGGCGCGGCGCATTGGCGCTGCGTGCTTCCGAAAGGCCCCATCGCCTTGTAGGCATCTGATGGCAATCACGGCAGACCGTGCCCTTTTTCACGCTCGTCCGTCATATCAAGTGAACAGGGCCCGCCCGCGCAGCCGTCGTCAGCGCCGGGCGCGGCAGCGCGGCCCGTGCGCCGCAGACGCCATGACGGCGCGGGTATCGAGGAGGCAGGCATGAGGATCGACCAGACAGGCGCTGCGCGGCGGATGGCGGCAGAACGACCGCGGCCGACGCTGCCGGCGCGCGCCGGGTCTTGAGTGATGCCGGTCGGTGCGATGCTGGTGGCGGCGCTGTCCTGGCTCGGCTTTTTCACGGTCGAGCTGTGCATGTGTGCCGGCCTGCTGTACGAGGCGGTCTGGAAGCAGCGCAGCGACAGCCGCCGGATCTACCACCTGTGCCGGCTCGGCGGCTTCGTCATGCTGGTGGTGGCGCTGCTGCTGTGCGCGTCGCGCTGGGGCTGGAATCTGGGCGTGCTGATCTGGGCGGGCCTGGTGCTGGCCGGCACGATGACTTCGTGCTGCCGCCGTTGTCGCGGCTGGCGCTGGGCGTGACGCCGCCTTCGCTGGTGCTGGGCCTGGCGATGCTGCTGCGCGTGCTCGGCTGAGCGTCGCCGAGCCCGCGACCGCGCGGCCCGGCGACGCCGGCTTCAGGATCGGCGCGCCGTGCCGGCGCTGCCGCTGAAGCGATTGCGGAACCAGTTGTCGAGCATGCTTTTCTCGTAGCGCAGGCGGTCGTTGCTGGAGCGCAGGCCCGGGTTCATGAGGTACTGCATGTCGCTGACCGCCTCCTCGCCGTGCGCGAGTTCGCCGCTGGCGCCGATCAGCCGATACCTGAGATTGATGCGTGGCCAGGTCACGTCGTGCATGAAGCGCGTGTCGCGGAAATTGGTCTGCCAGGGCTCGTAGCGGCCGGCGAGGTCGATGTCGGTGATCTCGATCTCCAGCCGCTGTCCCTCCGGCAGGTAGCGCTTGCCGAGCTCGGCGAGGTAGGCGGCGATGTCTTTGGTGACCTGTTCGCGCGTGTTCGAGCGGTTCTCGTAGGTGGCGTCGACAAACTTCTCCGGCTTGATGAAGCTGACCGTGACCGGTGTCGGCGCTGCATCGGTGGCGGGCTGCGGTTGGGCCGGGACTGCTTGCGCCAGCGCCGGCAAGGCCAGCATGCCTGCAACGACGAGGGTGGGGGATCGCATTGGGGGCTCCTGGAACCGCGTTGAGGTGTCCAGCATAGACCGCGGCGGCGGGCAGCGGGTTCGGTGCCGGCGATGACTTCCGCCGGAGCCGCGCATGAGCTGAACCAGCCGCGCGCCTGTCTGACCACCGTCGCCCGCAACCTGCTGCTCCACCGTTTCCACCGGCAGTCGCTGGAGCAGGCCTATTGGGCCGCGCTCGCGGCGTTGCCGGAGCCGCTGGCGCTGTCGGCCGAGGAGCAGACTCTGATCTTCGAGGCGATCGCCGAGGTCGATGCTCTGCTCGCGACGCTGCCGGCTGCCGTGCGCGAGGCTTTCCTGCTCGCGTAACGGATCGGCGTCTCCGAGCGCAAGGTCAAGCATTATGAGGCGCAGGCGCAGGCGCATTGCATCCTGCTGGTGCCATGAGCGGCGTCAGCCCCGCCGTCGCGCAGGCGGCCGCCGAGTGGTTCCTGCCGCTGCAGTCCGACGAGGCGAGCGCCGCCCGGCCGCAATGTCTTCCGCAGCCTCGCGGGGAACCAGTAGGGGTAAATACGAGAAACCGCCCCATCCGGTGAGGATGGAGCGGTTGCATTTGCAACGATGAACTGCTGATCCGCTCGGACGTCTTAAGCGGCCTTCTTGTACTGGTTGCGCAGATCGCGAATGCGGTCGTGGTTGGCGACGACGCCCTGGTACTGCTTCTCCACCACGGTCTTCACGTTGAACGGCAGCGGCGCCTTCAGGGCCTTGCCGAAGGCGGCCTTGGCGTAGTCCTCGCCGCGCTCCACTTCCTCCAGCACCGCGATGTTGCTGTCCTCCACCACGGCCTTGGCGGCGACCCAGCCGCGATGCACGGCGCCCTTCACGCTGCCGCCCTGCTCCGGCTTGCCGCCGAGCGAGGTGACCAGCGATTTGAGTTCGCCGGCGCTCTGCCCGCAGGCCGCCGCACGGTCGTTGAACAACTGCTTGAGCTTGACGTCGGTGGCCTTCTGCGCCGCTTCGGCAAAGCCCTTCTTGCCGTCCTCCGAGGTTTCGATCAGGTGATTGAGAATATCGATGGTGTCATCCATGACAGGCTCCTGGTTGATGGATTTCTGCTTCTGGGGGCACGCAGGGTGCAGGGACAGCATCGCCGAGAGCGCCTTGAGACAGCCTGAATCGGCGCGGGCGGGCGGCGCCTCATGGCTGAGCGCGCGCGCACGACGCGCCGGCGCGCGGGGTTCCGGGCGCAGCGCGGTGTCGTAATCCAACCACAAGGCGTGGTCGGAGCCGGGGGTCCAGCTCGGCATTTTTCGCGATACCGGGCGCCCTGCGGGGCCTGAACAATGGCCTCACCGCCAAGGGAGCCGCCATGTCAGCCTTCAACGATCCGTTCGATTCTGCAAGCCCGCTGCATTCCGCAGGCTGCGCCTGCGCCCACTGTCAGCCGGCTTGCTCCCCTGCGGCGCCTGAGGCCCTGAGCGCCGAGGCGGCGCTGGATCGCGCCGTCGAGAGTGCCATCGTGCGCGGCTTGTTCGGGCACCACGACGCGCGCCGCCGGCAGCTGCTCAGCGCCATCGGCGGCGGCACCCTTGCCGCGGTGCTGGGCACTCTGCTGCCGCTGGATCAGGTCAAGGCGGCGGTCAAGGAGGCGGGCGGCACGCTGGAGAAGAAGCGGCTGAAGATCGGCTTCGTGCCGATCACCTGTGCGACGCCGATCATCATGGCGCAGCCGATGGGCTTCTACGCCCGCCGCGGTCTGGAGGTGGAGGTGATCAAGACCGCCGGCTGGGCGGTGGCGCGCGACAAGGCGCTGAACAAGGAATACGACGCCGCACACATGCTCACACCGATGCCGCTGGCGATCAGCCTGGGCCTGGGCGCGCCGGCGCAGCCGTTCGTGATGCCGGCGGTGGAGAACCTCAACGGCCAGGCGATCACGCTGCACGTGCGCCACAAGGACAAGCGCGATCCGAAGCTGTGGAAGGGCATGAAGTTCGCCGTGCCGTTCGAGTACTCGATGCACAACTTCCTGCTGCGCTACTACCTCGCCGAACATGGCCTGGACCCCGACCGCGACGTGCAGATCCGCGTGCTGCCGCCGCCGGAGATGGTCGCCAACCTCAAGGCCGACAACGTCGACGGCTTTCTTGCGCCGGACCCGTTCAACCAGCGTGCGGTGTTCGAGGGCGCGGGCTTCATCCATTTGCTGACCAAGGAAATCTGGGACGGCCATCCCTGCTGCGCGTTCGCATGCAGCCAGGAATTCGCCACGCAGAACCCGAACACCTTCGGCGCATTGTTCCGTGCCATCGTCGACGCGACGCATTACGCCGCACAGGCCGGCAACCGCAGCGAGATCGCCAGGGCGATCAGCCCGGCCAACTATCTCAACCAGCCGGAGACGGTGATCGCGCAGGTACTGACCGGCCGCTACGCCGACGGTCTGGGCCAGGTGCAGAACGTGCCGGATCGCATCGGCTTCAACCCGTTTCCGTGGCATTCGATGGCGGTGTGGATCCTCACGCAGATGAAGCGCTGGGGCTACATCAAGGGCGACGTGGACTACCGCGGCCTCGCCGAGCAGGTCTACCTGGCCGCCGACTGCGGCAAGCTGATGAAGGAGCTCGGCTACGAGGCGCCGAAGTCCACGTACCAGTCGTACACGATCATGGGCAAGACCTTCGACCCGGCGCAGCCGCAGGCTTATGTCGACAGCTTCGCGATCCGCAGGAGCTGAGCCGATGCCGAGCCTCAAGATTCGCGCAGCGGTGCTGAGCTGCGCGCTGGCGCTGTGCGCCGGCCTGGTTTGGGAGCTGGCGGTGCAGCCGCCGGCCGCGGCGGCGGGCGCAGAGCGATCCGAATACGAACAGTTGATGGGCGGCGGCGGGCAGGCGCCCAAATCCAGCATCCCGGCGCCGTCCGATATCGCGCGGCAGGCGTTCACCGCGCTGTCGGACCCCTTCTACGATGCCGGCCCCAACGACAAGGGCATCGGCCTGCAGCTGTTGTACTCGCTGGCGCGCGTCCTGAGCGGCTACGCGCTGGCGGCGCTGCTGGCGATTCCGCTCGGCTTCGTGATCGGCATGTCGCCGCTGTGGCAGCGCGCGCTGGACCCCTTCATCCAGCTGCTCAAGCCGATCTCCCCGCTGGCCTGGATGCCGCTGGCGCTGTTCGTGATCAAGGACTCGGCAGCCTCGGCGATCTTCGTGATCTTCATCTGCTCGGTGTGGCCGATGATGATCAACACCGCCTTCGGCGTCGCCAGCGTGCGGCGCGACTACCTCAACGTGGCGCGCACGCTGGAGCTGTCGCGGCTGCGCACCGCGCTGACGGTGATCCTGCCGGCGGCGGCGCCGACGATCTTCACCGGCATGCGCATCTCCATCGGCATCGCCTGGCTGGTGATCGTTGCCGCCGAGATGCTGGTCGGCGGCACCGGCATCGGCTACTTCGTCTGGAACCAGTGGAACAACCTCGATCTCACCAGCGTGGTCTTCGCGGTGCTGATGATTGGTCTGATCGGCATGGCGCTGGACCAGCTGCTCGCCGCCACCGCCCGCCTCGTGCAGTACCAGGACTGATCGCGCCATGCCCGACGCAACGCACGCCATGCCGCAGGCACGCCCTTTCGTGCAGATCGACCAGCTCGCACGCTGCTATCCGGCGCTGCGCGGCCAGGCCGCGCTGACGGTGTTCGAGGATGTTCATCTGACGATCGCCAGGGGCGAATTCGTCTGCGTGATCGGCCACTCCGGCTGCGGCAAGTCCACCATCCTCAACGTGCTCGCCGGCCTCGACGAGGCCAGCGCCGGCGTGGTGACGATGGACGGCCGCGAGCTGCGCGGCCCCAGCCTCGAACGCGGCGTGATCTTCCAGAATCACAGCCTGCTGCCGTGGAAATCGGCACTTGCCAACGTCGCCTTCGCGGTCGCCGCGCGGCACCGCGACTGGAGCGCGCGGCAGGTGCGCGAGCACAGCCTGCGGTATCTGGCGATGGTGGGGCTGAGCGGCGCCGAGCAGCGCAAGCCGGCGCAACTGTCCGGCGGCATGCGCCAGCGCGTCGGCATCGCCCGCGCGTTTGCGATCGAGCCCAAACTGCTGCTGATGGACGAGCCCTTCGGCGCGCTCGACGCGCTGACGCGCGGCACCATCCAGGACGAGCTGCTGCGCGTCTGGAGCCAGACCCAGCAGACGGTTTTCATGATCACCCACGACGTCGACGAGGCGCTTCTGCTCGCCGACAAGATCGTGCTGATGACCAATGGCCCGCAGGCGCGCATCGCCGAGATCGTTGCGGTCGAACTGCCGCGGCCGCGGCTGCGCGCCGAGCTGATCCACGCGCGGGGCTACTACGAACTGCGCAATCACATCGTCGATTTCCTGGTGACGCGCTCGCGAACCTTCCGCGACGCACCGCCACCGGGCTACGACCCGCGGCATCCGCCGCTGATCCGTCCGATCTCTCAACCCACCGCCGGAGCTCTGCCATGAACCGCGACGACGTCACCCAGCTGATCCTTTCCGCCAAACGCAACAAGGGCCTCAGGTGGGCCGAGATCGCCCGCGCGGCCGGGCGTTCCAAGGAGTGGGTCACCGCCGGTCTGCTCGGCCAGATGAGCTTCGACCTCGCCCAGGCCGAGGCGATCGGCAAGCTGCTGGATCTGCCGCAGGAGGCGATCGCCGTGCTGCAGGAAGTGCCATACAAGGGCTCGCTGCCGACCGCGGTGCCGACAGATCCGCTGATCTACCGCTTCTACGAGCTGGTCAGCGTCTACGGCAGCACCTTCAAGGCGCTGATCCACGAGGAGTTCGGCGACGGCATCATGAGCGCCATCGATTTCGCCATGGACCTGCAGCGCGAGCCGGACCCCAAGGGCGATCGCGTGAGGATCGTCATGAGCGGCAAGTTCCTGCCGTACAAGCAGTACTGAGCCACCCTGGGGTATCGCCATGAGCCGACCACCGCTGCCGCCGTTCACCGCCGAAACCGCCGCACAGAAGGTCCGCATGGCCGAGGATGCGTGGAACGGCCGCGATCCGGCGCGCGTCGCGCTGGCGTATACCCAGGACAGTCGCTGGCGCAATCGCAGCGAGATCTTCTCCGGCCGCGAACGGATCGTCGAATTCCTGCAGCGCAAATGGGCGCGCGAGCACGAGTACCGGCTGATCAAGGAACTGTGGACGTTCGGCGGCGAGCGCATCGCGGTGCGCTTCGCCTACGAGTACCACGACGACGCCGGGCAGTGGTTCCGCGCCTACGGCAACGAGAACTGGGCCTTCGACGCACAGGGCCTGATGCGCGAGCGTCACGCCAGCATCAACGACCTGCCGATCGCCGCGGCGCAGCGGCTGTTCCACTGGGACCGCAGCGCGCCGCGCCCGGCGCTGCATCCTGGCCTGACGGCGCTTGGCCTCTGAACCGGTCCGGCGTTGATCTTGCTAGCTGGAGTACATGAGAAAGATGTCGTCCCTGCTCGAATTCGCGCGGCGCGGTGCCTGGCAGGTGCCGCTGGAGCGGCTGATCGAGTCGACCGGCGACGGCATTTACGGCCTCGATCTCGACGGCCGCTGCGTGTTCATCAATCGCGCCGGCGCCCAGCTGCTCGGCTACGAGCCGGCCGAGGTGCTGGGACGCAACATGCATGAGCTGATGCACCACTCGCGTCCGGACGGCGCGCACTATGCGGTGGAGGACTGCCCGATCTATCGCGCCTTCCGCGAGGGCCGCAGCTGCCGGCTCGATCAGGACTTCCTGTGGCGCCGCGACGGCACCGGCTTCGCTGCGGAGTATTCGTCGTATCCCGTGTTCGAGGAAGGCCGCATCGCCGGCGCCGTCGTTACCTTCGTCGACATCAGCGAGCGCCGACGCGCCCAGGACGCGCTGCGGCGCGCGCACGAAGAGCTCGAACAGCGCGTCGCGGAGCGCACCGCGGAGCTGGCCGACAGCAACGAACGCCTGCGCCAGCTGTCGGCACACCTGCTGACGGTGCGCGAGGAGGAGCGCTCGCGCATCGCGCGCGAGATTCATGACGAGCTGGGCGGCACGCTGGTGGCCCTGAAGCTCGAACTGAGCCTGCTGCAGCACGAATCCGCCGCCGTGGCCGCGCAGCAGCGCGCGGGCGAGATGACGCAGCTGATCGATCGCGCCGTCACCGAAGTCGGCCGCATCATCACCGACCTGCGGCCGTCGGTGCTGGACCATCAGGGGCTGTGGGCGGCGCTGGACTGGCAGGCGCGGGAATTTCTCGATGCCAGCGGCCTGGCCGGCGACGTGCGCATCGAGATCGGGCCCGGTGTAGCGGAGCCGGACAGTGCCCTGGCGATCGCCGCGTTCCGCATCTTCCAGGAAATCCTCAACAACATCGCGCGCCATGCCGGCGCCGGCACGGTGCGCGTGCGCGTCGACGCCGATGCCGACGAACTGCGCATGCGGGTGGTCGACGACGGCCGTGGCATCAGCCTGCAGCAGATGCGCAATCCGCGCTCGCACGGCGTGATCGGCATGAGCGAGCGCGCGCGCCAGTTCGGCGGCCGTTTTGCAATCGGTCCGGCGACGCCGCGCGGCACCCAGGTGCGCGTATGGCTGCCGCTGCGGCCTGCGGGCCTGGAGCAGGCTTCATGATCCGCATCGTGCTCTGCGACGATCACGAACTGGTTCGCGCCGGCCTCGCCAAGGTCCTGGCGACGCAGCCCGATCTGCGGGTGGTCGGCGAGTCCGGCGACGGCCCCGGTCTGCTGCGACAACTGCGCACGCTCGCCGCCGACGTGCTGCTGCTCGACATCGCGCTGCCGGGCCGCGACGGTCTGGAGGTGCTGCAGCAGATCCGTCGCGAATGGCCGGTGCTGCCGGTGCTGATGTTATCCACCTACCCGGAACGGCAGCACGCCGTGCGCTGCCTGCGCCTCGGCGCCTCCGGCTACCTGACGAAGACGGCTTCCCCCGACACCCTGGCCGCTGCGGTGCGCCAGATCGCCGCCGGCAAGCCCTATGTCAGCGCCGCGGTGGCCGAGTCGCTGGCTGGCGCCGTGCAGCAGATTCGCGTCGGCGCGCCGCACGAGGCGCTGTCGGCGCGCGAATACCAGGTGTTCCAGCTGCTGTCGCAGGGCCGCACGGTGGCGCAGATCGCCGAGCAACTGCACCTGTCGCCCAACACCGTCGGCACCTACCGCCAGCGCATCATGGAGAAGATCGGCACCCGCAACGACGTGGAGACCGCGCTGTACGCCGTGCGGCAGGGGCTGGCGGGGGAAGCTTCATAGTCATCGATGGTGCCAACAGTCCGATGGCGCAAGCCCTGGCCCCCGAAGCGGCAAGGCGGCTACCGGCCCTAG
>CAMLDZ010000095.1 GCA_946478985.1 uncultured Solimonas sp. | reverse complement strand
CGAAGAACTTCAACTTCTGGTACTTCTTCGGCTCGCTGGCGCTGCTGGTGCTGGTCAACCAGCTGCTGACCGGCATCTTCCTGACGATGCACTTCAAGCCTGACTCCGCGCAGGCCTGGGACAGCGTCGAGTACATCATGCGCGACGTGCCCTGGGGCAACGTCATCCGGTATCTGCACTCGACCGGCGCGAGCATGTTCTTCATCGTCGTCTACCTGCACATGTACCGCGGCCTGATCTACGGCTCGCACCGCAAGCCGCGCGAGCTGATCTGGCTGTTCGGCTGCCTGATCTTCCTGGTGCTGATGGCCGAGGCGTTCTGCGGCTACGTGCTGCCGTGGGGCAACATGAGCTACTGGGGCGCGCAGGTGATCATCTCGCTGTTCGGCGCGATTCCGGGCATCGGTGAAGAGCTCGTCATCTGGATCCAGGGTGACTACATCCCGGCCGACGCGACGCTCAACCGCCTGTTCTCGCTGCACGTCATCGCCCTGCCGTTCGTGCTCGTCGGCCTGGTCGTCGCGCATCTGATCGCGCTGCACGAAGTCGGCTCGAACAACCCGGACGGCGTCGAGATCAAGAAGAAGAAGGATCCGAACACCGGCATCCCGCTCGACGGCATCCCGTTCCACCCGTACTACACGGTCAAGGATCTGGTCGGCGTCGGCGCCTTCCTGATCGTCTTCCTCGGCGTGGTGTTCTTTGCGCCCGATGGCGGCGGTTACTTCCTGGAGAAGCCGAACTTCACGCCGGGCAACCCGCTGACGACGCCGGAGCACATCACGCCGGCGTGGTACTTCGGTTCGTTCTACGCGATGCTGCGTGCGGTGCCGGACAAGCTGCTGGGCGTCATCGTCATGTTCGGTGCGGTGCTGCTGCTGTTCTTCCTGCCGTGGCTGGACCGCTCGCCGGTCAAGTCGGTGCGCTACAAGGGCCCGATCTTCAAGATCGCGCTGTTCTTCTTCACCGTCAGCTTCATCCTGCTGAACTACTACGGCATGCAGCCGCCGTCGCCGGCGGGAACGCTGATCTCGCGCCTCGGCACGGTGATCTACTTCGCGTTCTTCCTGCTGATGCCCTTCTACTCCAAGTTCGACAAGACCAAGCCAGTCCCGGAGCGCGTGACCCATGATGCGCATTAAGAACAGCCTGAAGTCGCTGCTCGCCGTCGTCGCGCTCGGCATCGCCAGCCCGGTGCTGGCGTCCGGCGGCGCGGCGCTGCCCCTTGCGTTTAAGCCAGACCCGGACAACCAGGCCTCGGTCCAGCGCGGCGCCCGCAACTTCATGAACTACTGCTCGGGTTGCCACTCGATGCGCCTGCTGCGTTACAGCCGCATCGCCCAGGACCTGAAGATCCCGGAAGACCTGCTGAAGACCCATCTGATGTTCACCAGCGAGAAGCCGGGTGACCAGATCCATTCGGCGATGCCGGGCGAGCCGTCCAAGGTCTGGTTCGGCCAGCAGCCGCCGGACCTGACGGTGGAGACGCGCTTCCGCGGCGCCGACTGGGTCTACAACTACCTGATGACCTTCTACGTCGATCCGTCGCGTCCGCTGGGCACCAACAACCTGGTGCTGCCGGGCGCGTCGATGCCGCACGTGCTGGCCGACCTGCAGGGTCTGCAGATCAAGCCGGCGGAAGCGGCGCACGGCGAAGGCCACGGCGAAGAAGCGGGCCACGGCAGCCACCACGGCACCGGCCTGGAGCTGGCCAGCGCCGGCACGCTGTCGGCGGACGAGTACAAGAAGTTCGTCGCCGACACCGTGAACTTCATGAGCTACGCCGCTGAACCGGGCCGCGCGCATCGCATCGCGGTCGGCAGCAAGGTCATCCTGTTCCTGCTGGCCTTCACGGTTCTCGCCTACTTCCTCAAGCGCGAGTACTGGAAGGACATCCACTAAGGTCGTCACCGGCCTCGTGAGGCGCTGAATACGGCGCCGTTGCCGCGATCCGGCAACGGCGCCGTTTTTTTGCGCCCTCGTCTGGCACGCCTCCGGTCATCGCGATGCTGCTGCGGCTACCGGCACGGCCGCCGAGAGGTTACGCTGTCAGGATGCTTACATTCGCCGTCAAGTCCCCGCGCTGATGCCGATTCCCGGCAAGAGCCGCTACGTAATGGACGCGCGCCCTGCGCCGCGCGCCGGCCTGACCTTGTTCTGCGCACGCGAGCACCTGCCCTCGCTGTGGACCCGCATCGTTCTTGCCGAGAAGGACGTCGACGGCGCGCGCCTGGAATGGATCACGCCCAACCGACCGCACCAGGATCTGCTGGTGCTCAATCCGTCCGGGCTGCTGCCCACGCTCGCCGACCGCGACACGGTGCTGTTCCCGGCGTCGATCGTCGCCGAGTACCTGGATGAGCGTTATCCGCATCCGCGCTTGTCGCCGGCCGATCCCGCCGCGCGCGCGCGCTTGCGCATGCTGCTGGCGCGCTTCGATCAGGAGCTGTTCCCGCTGGCGGCGTCGATCGCCGCGGCGCCCAAGTCGCCCGAGGCCAAGCTGGCGCGCAAGCAGCTCGCCGATCACCTGCTGGCCAGCGCCCGGCTGTTCGGCGCGCGCGGCTGGTGTCTGGGCCTGGAATTCAATCTCGCCGATTGCGCGTTTGCCGCGCTGCTGGCCACGCTGCCGGCCCTGGGCCTCAAGCTGCCGGCCGATGCCACGCTGCAGCGCTACGCCGAACGACTGCTGGCGCGCCCCGCCGTACAATCGGCGCTTCGCCAGTCCTGAATGCTCATGTCCAAGTCCCGTCGCCCTTATCTGATCCGCGCCATCTTCGAATGGGCCTGCGACAACGGCTACACGCCACACTTGCTGGTGTCCGCCGACTATCCCGGTGTGGCCGTGCCGCGCCAGTATGTGCAGGAAGGCCGCATCACGCTCAACATCAGCCCGGTCGCCGTGCAAAGCCTCGATCTGCAGAGCGAGCCGATCTGGTTCTCCGCCCGCTTCGGCGGCCGCGCCTTCGACGTGCAGGTGCCGACCGGCGCGGTGCTGGCGGTGTTCGCGCGCGAAAATGGCGAAGGCGTGATGTTCGGCGAGACCGAACCGGCCGATCCGCAACAGGCCGCCGTTGCGGATGCGAACACCGATGCAGGTCCGGAGCCGGAACCGCCGAAGCCCAAGCCCGGCCGCCCGAACCTGCGCGTCGTCAAATAAAAGAACAGCCGCTCGATGCGGCTGTTCTTTCAATCAGGCTTCGTCGCCATGGGCTCGGCGCGTTCTTCTTGGCGCCGCCTCAGGGTCTTCGGTCTTTCGTCCTGGCCGCCTGGATGCCGATGGCGTACTCGCCGGCATCGATTTTTCCGTCGCCATTGCTGTCCCAATGCGTCCAGTGTTCAAGCATCTTGGGATCGGCTTCGTCGCGGCTGATGAAGCCGTCGCGATTCTTGTCGCCTTGCATGATCACCGTGTCGCTGCTCGGCGACGGCGCCTGCACGCGCTCACCGGCTGTGGCGGTACCGCACAGTGCCAGCAGGATCAGCAGCGTCGATGCGCGGATCAGAGGTACATATTCCATGGTGAGGCTCCGCTTCGATTGAAGCCCCAGCGCAGCACCGCGGCGGTGAACTCGCCCTGAACCTGACGACACCCTCAGATGCCCGGCAGCGCCTTGCCGGGATTGAGAATGCCCTTGGGATCGAAATTGCGCTTGAGCGCACGCATCAGCTCCAGCGTTTCCGCGGCGATCTCCCAGCCGACGAAATCGCGCTTCTCGATCCCCACGCCATGCTCGCCGGACAGCGTGCCGTCCAGATCGAGCACCAGCCGGAACACGTCATGCAGACAGGCATGCACCGCGCGCATCTGCCCCGGATCGTCGGGGTCTGCGAGCAGGTTGGTGTGCAGATTGCCATTGCCGGCGTGGCCGAAGTTGACGATGCGGATGCCATGTTTCGTCGACAGCGCAGCCAGGCCCGTCACCAGCTCGGGAATGCGCGTCACCGGCACCACCACGTCCTCGTTGACCTTCTTCGGCGCGATCTTGCGCAGCGATGGCGACAGCGCCTTGCGGCAAGCCCACAAGGCCTCGGTCTCGGCCGCGCTGGCGGCGGTTTTCAGCTCGATCAGCCCGGCGCCGTCGGCAGCGGCGGCCACCGCGCGCAAGGCGATGTCGATGGTCTGCGGATTGCCGTCGACCTCGATCAGCAGCATCGCGCCGACGCCGGCCGGCACGCCGGTCGGCCGGTAGGCCTCGGCCAATTGCACGGCGCCGCCGTCGAGGAACTCCAGCGCGCTCGGCGTCTCCGGCTGGTTCATCACCCGCGCCACCGCCTCGGCGGCGGACTTCACGTCGGCATAGCAGGCGCGCAGGGTCTGTGTCGCCGATGCGCGCGGCAGCAGCTTCAGCGTCGCCTCGGTGATGACCGCCAGCGTCCCCTCCGAGCCGACCAGCAAGCGTGTCAGGTCGTAGCCCACCACGCCCTTGGTCGTCGTGCAGCCGGTCTTGATCGTGGTGCCGGTACCGGTCACCGCGCGCAGGCCGAGCACGTTGTCGCGCGCGGTGCCGTACTTCACCGCGCGCGGCCCGCCGGCGCTGCAGCCGAGGTTGCCGCCGACCGTCGAGAATGCCGCGCTGGTCGGATCCGGCGCCCAGAACAGGCCGTGCTGCGCGGCCGCCGTCTGGATCTCGCTGTTGAGGCAGCCGGCTTCGCATTCGATCAGGCGATCGCCGGGCGAGACGCGCAGGATGCGGTTCATCCGTTCCAGCGACAGCACCACGCCGCCGGCGACCGGCACCGTCGCGCCGGTGGTGTTGGTGCCGCGCCCGCGCACGACCAGCGGAATGCCGAACTCATGGCAGACGCCGACCACCGCCGCGACCTCGTCGTGGCCGAGCGCGAACACCACGGCCTGCGGCAGCGCGATGCGTTTGGAGTTGTCGTAACCGTAGGCCAGACAGTCGGCCGGATCGCTCAGCAGGCGCTGCGCGCCGACGGCCTCGCGCAGTCGGCGCAGGGCGGCATCCGGCAGCGCGGCGCTCATCGGCGCGCTTCAGCTGGCCGGGAACAGCAGTTCGTCGATCGCATCGCAGAGGCAGTGCAGCAGCACGATGTGCACTTCCTGCACACGCGCGGTCACGCTGCTGGCGGCGCGCAGTTCGACGTCGCCGTCGCGCAGCATCGCCGCCATGCGGCCGCCGTCCTTGCCGGTCAGGGCAATGACCTGCAGGCCCTGCGCCTGCGCCGCCTCGATCGCACGAACCACGTTGGGCGAACTGCCGGAGGTGGAGATCGCCAGCAGCCAGTCGCCGGGCCGTCCCAGCGCCTCGACCTGCTTGGAGAACACGCGCTCGAAGCTGTAGTCGTTGGCGATGGCGGTGAGCGCCGAGGTGTCGACCGACAACGCGATGCCCGGCAGGCCGCGACGCTCGCGCTCGAAGCGGCCGGTCAGCTCGGCACTGAAGTGCTGCGCGTCCGCCGCCGAGCCGCCATTGCCGCAGGCCAGCACCTTGGCGCCGCTGCGCAGGCCTTCGGCCAGGCCCTGCGCGGCGCGCGCCAGCGCCGGCAGCACCTGCGCGAGCGTGGCCTGCTGCGCGGCGATGCTGGCTTCGAAATGCTGGCGGAAACGGGCTTCGAGCATGGGATCGGGGTCAGGAATTCCGGCCGCTATTGTGAACCGCCGGCAGCGATTTTTCAGATGCCGTCGAAGGCACCGCGAATCCACTGCGGACGGCCATCGTCGATGGCGACGACGTCGAAGCGCAGCGCCCGCTCGGCCTGTTGCGGATGCGCGGCCAGATACAGCTGCGTGGCGAGAATGATGCGCGCCCGCTTGCGCGCATCGATCGACTCGGCGGCACTGGCGAAGCGCGAGCTGCGCCGCGCGCGTACCTCGACGACCACCAGCGTGTCGCCGTCGCGCATCACCAGATCGAGTTCGCCGCCCTTGAAGCGCGCGTTGCGCGCCAGCAGCTTCAGGCCGCGCTGCTGCAGATAGCGCAGCGCGGCATCCTCGGCGGCGGCGCCATCCATGTGTGCTTCAGGGCGATAGCGACTGCAGCGTGGTGCCGGCGATCTGCGCACAGCCCAGCTGGCGGCTGATCACGCTGCTGCTGCTCCACTGCAGACGGCCGGTGACACCATCGACACCGTCGCCGACGCGCAGGCTGCCGCGCAGCAGGCCGCCCGCCAGCGTATAGGCGTCGCGGCCCATCGCGAACAGCCGCGGCGAGCCGCTGGCGCTGCCGAGGCCGGCAACCGCGCTGCGCTGCGCCGCGACCGCGCCGGTGCCGTCGATCAGCCACGGCGCGTCGCAGAAGCGCAGGCCGTTGAGATCGGCGCTCGGCTTGCCGTCGTAGACCAGCGAGGTCGCGTAGATCGGCAGATCGCCGACGCGGTTGAAGCGCAGCTGCGGGACCAGCAGCCGCGCGTCCTGCGCACGCGCGCCGACGAAGACCAGGTCGATGTCGTTGCGCCGCTGCGCCTCGAACTCGCTCTTCTGGCCGAGCACCGCGGTCAGTGCGTTGTGCCGCTCCTCGCTTGCGCTCATGCCCATCAGGCCGGCGATCAGCTTGGACTGATCGCTGACGCCCTGCGTGTAGCGCTCGGCCCGCACCACCGCGCCGCCACCGGCGCGCAGGGTCTGCTCGAATGCCGCCAGCACGCGCTGGCCCCATTCGCTGTTCGGCACCAGGGCCACCGCGCGGCGACGGTTCTGTGCCAGCGCCTGCGTGGCGGCGGCGCGCGCCTCGTCTTCCGGCGCCAGTCCGAACTGGAAGAAATTGAACGGCGTCGGCGTGCCGGCGTCGAGATAGTTGAGGCCGAGCACCGGCACCGGCGGCGCGTAGGCGGACAAGGCCGCGACGCCTTCCTTGGTCAGCGGCCCGACCAGCATCGTCGCGCCGTCGCCGAGCGCGCGCTGATAGGCCAGGCGCAGGCTGTCCGGCGTCGCGCCGATGTCGTACACGCGCAGCCGCGGATGCGCGGCGTCGGCGAAATAGGCGCTGAGGAAACCGTCGCGAACCGCCTCGGCGCTGCTCGCGTAGGCGCCGGACAGCGGCAGCAGCAGGGCGATGCTATAGCTGCCGCGCGCGGCGGGCATCGCGGGCACGGCCTGGTAGCTCGGCGCCTGCGCCTGCGGATAGACCGGCGGCGCGTGCACCGGCGCCTGTGCTTGCGCTGGCGGATAAACCGGCGCCGCCGCCTGCGCGACCGGCCGCGGCTGCGGGCGCGGGCGCAAGGGCTCGGGGCCATTGGCGCAGCCGTTGATCATCAGCGCCGGCATCAGCGCCAGGATGGTTTTGGGGAGCAAGGCTTTGAGCACCATAATGCGAAGTATGACACGCGCCCCAAGCAACTCCGGCTGCAAGCCGACCCCTTTCCCTCTCCCGCAAGCGGGAGAGGGGGGAACCACTCGCAGCGCGAGTGGTGGGGTGAGGGCTTCGTCGCCGCATCGAGCCGGCGCATGAGCAACGGCACGCCAGTGGTCGCCGGCCATCTCTATGTCGTCGCCACGCCGATCGGCAATCTCGGCGATCTGTCGCCGCGCGCGCAGGCGGTGCTCGGCGCGGTCGATGCGATCTGTGCCGAGGACACGCGCAACACCAGCGCACTGCTCGCCCACTTCGGCCTGAAGAAGCCGCTGCTGGCCGTGCATGAGCACAACGAGGACGAGATCTGCGCGCGACTGGTCGCGCGCCTGCAGGCCGGCGAGACGCTGGCACTGGTATCGGACGCCGGCACGCCGCTGATCTCCGATCCCGGCTTCGCGGTCGTGCGCGCCGCGCGCGATGCCGATCTGCCGGTGCTGACGGTGCCGGGCCCCTGCGCGGCGATCGCGGCGCTGTCGATCTCCGGCCTGCCCAGCGACCGCTTCGTCTTCGAAGGCTTCCTGCCCGCCAAGTCGGCGGCGCGGCGCGAGCGGCTGCGCGCCTTCGCGGCCGAGACGCGCACGCTGATCGTCTACGAATCCAGCCACCGCATCGTCGACTGCGTGGATGACATCGCCGTCGAACTCGGCGCCGGGCGGCCGCTGTGCCTGGCGCGCGAGCTGAGCAAGCTCTACGAGCAGAGCCTCCGCGCGCCGGCCGCAGAGATCGCCGCCTGGCTGCGCAGCGATGCCAACCACACACGCGGCGAGTTCGTGCTGGCGATCGGCGGCGCGGCTGCCGATGCACAGCCGCAGCAGGCCGAGGGCGAGCGCGTGCTGCGCATCCTGCTCGGCGCCTCGCTGTCGGCATCGAGCGCGGCAAGACTCGCTGCCGAGATCAGCGGCGCGCGCAGGAAGGAGCTGTATGCGCTGGCGCTGCAGCTCAGCGGTGACGACCGCTAGCGCCGCAGGTAGCGTCGCAGCGGCACGTTGTCGAGGAACAGCTCCTCCAATACGGCATTGCCGCGCCAGATCCGCACGCTGACATAGGCTGGCAACGTCGCCCTGGCGCGGCTGGCTTGCCGATAGGCACGCTCGGCCGCCGGCGCCAGCGCTTCGTCGAGGTAGTAGCGGTCGAACGGCAGCTCGACCCGCAGCTGGTCGGCGCCGCTCCAGCGCACGCGTGCCGCAAGATAAGGACCTCGTGCCGGCGGCGCGCGCAGCGCCTCGCTGAAGTAGGCGTAGCGGTCGCGGCCGACGCGCAGCGGCAGCCAGACGCGTTCGCCGGCGCGAAACGACAGGTCCGGCGGCAGGACGGCAGCGTCGAAGGCCAGCGTCACGTAACGGCCACGGAAGGGATCGGCCGGATCGACCGGCGCGGTACGGAAGTAGTAGCGCGCACCGGACTGCAGGGTGATTTCACTGCGCGCGACCAGCCAGGCCGGCACTGCCCATTGCAGCAGCGCCGCCGCGCACAACCCGGCCAGCAGCAGCGCGCGCCTCATGCCGACACCTGCGGGTGCAGTCTGCGGCGCAGCCAGGCGTGCGCGAACAGGAAGCCCAGGCCGATGGCGACGAAGGCGAGGCCGCGTGCGACGAACGACCATTCACCGCCGAAGAAGCGCAGCAGCACCAGCCCGGCCAGCAAGGTCAGGCCACTGCTGATCTGGCGCAGCTCGCGCTGGCGCAAGCCCTCGCGAATCAGCGCGATGCCGATCGCCAGCGCGTAGACATTGAGCGTGGCGGCCAGCACGGACGCATAAGTGGCAGCCTGCCCGCTCAGGCGCAGTGCGCCGAGCAGCAGCAGCGGCAGGCTCAAGGCCAGCAGCAACAGCCGCGCCTGCCGCAGCGCCAGCAGCGCCAGCGCGGCGATGCCCGCCGCCATGCCGCCGAGCACGGCCTGGCTCTGCCAGCCGGCCGCGGCAAAGCCCATCTCGCCGCGATAGGCGGTCCAGAAACCGGGGAAGCTGGCGCTGAGCACGAACACCGCCCAGCCGACTTCGCCGTAGGCGCGCAGCGGCCGGCGCAGCCACAGGTTCTGCGTGTCGATCTGTGCGTCGAGCAGCAGCAACAGTGCCGCGCAGGCCGCGAGCCACAGCCAGATCAGGCCGTCGACCGACGGCAGCGACAGGCACAGCGCGATCAGCAGCTGCGGCACGAAGGCGCCGCCGAGCAGCAGGCTGCGCAAGGCCGCGCGCTGATCGCGCCAGCGCTGCAGCAGGTGCGGCAGCAGCGCAGCGAACGCCAGCACGACCAGTACGGGCTGCCGCGCGGTTTCGCTCTGCGCGCCGACCCAGCCGCACAGCGCGCCACCGATGACGATCGCCAGCAGACTGGCGTCGAGCACGTAGACGAGCGGCAACGCCACCAGTGCGCAAACCAGCAGGTAACGGTCGAGATCGCTGGGAAAATGGAAGATCTGTCCGACCAATGCCAGCAGCGCCGCGAACGCCAGCGCCGTGAACAGCGCAGCGCTCTCGCGCCAGACGATCGAGTCGCGCCGCTTCAGCAGCGTCCAGGCGCAGGCCGCCTGCCCGGCCGCCAGCGGCAGCGCCGCGAGTGTCAGACGCAGCGCCCGCGGCCACTGGTCCCAGTTGTGCGCAACCAGCAGGATCACGCCCAGTCCGACCAGCAGACTGCCCAGCACGGCCGACAGGCCGCGTGCGAAGCCGCCGTCGCTGAGCGCGTCGACGTAGCGCTCGCGCAGCCGCGCGGCGGTGGCGGCGTCGACCACGCCCTCGCGCTCCAGCTGCGGCAGTTCAGCCAGTAACCATGCGGCCTTGTTGCGAGCCATGCGCTATCTGTCTCCCGCTACCGTGATGTCGCGATTCAGATACAGCAACACAGCGATCAGCGCCAGCAGGATCAGCGCGCTGCTCGCCAGCGAGTAATGCACGCCGATCAGCGTGCCGAGCACGCCGACGCTGACACCGGAAAAGCTGCGCATGCCGAGCGCCGCCATGCCGTACAGGCCGAGCACGCGACCGCGGATCGCATCCGGCGCCGCCAGCTGCACCAGCGTCTGCGCCATCGAGTTGAACGACAGCTCCAGAAAGCCGACGCAGAACAGGATCGCCAGGGCGAAACCATAGCCCGGCGCCAGCGCAAACGCGGCGATCGCCGTTGCCCACAGCGCCGCCAGCACCAGCGCGCTGCGCGGCCGCGGCCTGAGCAGGCCGCGAAGCTCCAGCAGCAGGCCGGCGACCAGCGCGCCGGCCGCGTCGGCACCGAGCAAAGCGCTGTAGGCAAGCCCGGCGTCGCCGTGGCCGAGGTCATGCGCAAAGCCCGGCATCTGCGCCTGGTAGGCGTTGCCCACCATCAGCGCCGCGCCGCCGGCGAGCAGGGTCATGCTGACCAGCGTGCGCTGGCCGGCGATCTGGCGAATGGTGGCGACGATGTCGGCCAGGCCGCGCACGGCGCGCGTGGCGCGCGCCTGCCCTGCCGCGCGAAAACGCGGCCCGTAGGGCGCGCGCCACAGCCAGATCAGCATCGGCAGATAGATCAGCGCGTTGACGATGATGCCGAGCTTGGGCCCCAGCCCCAGCAGCAGCGCGCTGCCGATCGCCGGGCCGGCCAGCATGCCGAAGTAGCGGCCGGTGGCATTGATGCGCACCGCGCTGGGCAGCAGCGCCGGGCCGGCGATGTCGTACAGCAGCACCTGGCTCGGCGTGGTCCACAACACGCCGGCGAAGCCATGCAGCGTCAGCAGGATCACGGCGTGCCAGACCTGCAGCACGTCGAACGCGAACAGCAGGCCCCAGCTGATCGACACGCCGATGAACAGCACCACGCCGAGCTGGATCAGGCGGCGCGGATCGTAGCGATCGGCCAGGCCGCCGGCCCAGACCGACAGCAAGAGATACGGCACCCAGTGCGAGATCACCGCGAAACCGCCGAGCGCCGGCGACTGGAACGTCTGGAACATCACCCAGTAGCTGATCACGTGCTCGACGTTGTCCGCCATCATCGTCAGCGTGTTGACGACGAGGAACTGGCGGAAACCCGGGTGACGCAGCGCCGCGAACGATGGCGGCCGGGGCGCGGCGTTCGGCGCGGCCGCAGTCATCAGGCGCGGTGATAGGGATGATTGACGAGCAGGCTCCAGGCGCGGAACAGCTGCTCGGCGAGCAGCACGCGCACCAGCGCGTGCGGCAGCGTCAGCTTCGACAGCGCCCACTTCTGCTCGGCGCGCGCCAGCACTTCCGGCGCGTGGCCGTCGGGTCCGCCGACCAGCAGGCAGGTGTCGCGGCCAGACTGCATCCAGTCCTTCAACGCGGCCGACCACTCGACGCTGGTCTTCTCGCGGCCGTGCTCGTCGAGCGCGATCACCAGCGCATCGCGCGGCAAGGCCTTGAGGATCTTCTCGCCCTCCTGCTGCTTGGCGCGGGCGATGTCGCTGTTCTTGCCGCGCTGTGCCGGCGCGATCTCGACCAGTTCGAGCCGGCACTCATGCGGCAGCCGCGCCGCGTAGTCGCGATACGCGGTCTCCACCCACTCAGGCATCTTGGTGCCGACCGCGATCAGCCAGACGCGCATGCCGGTGTCGCGCGCTAGG
>CAMLDZ010000094.1 GCA_946478985.1 uncultured Solimonas sp. | reverse complement strand
CAGCGGCGGCCATAGCGTTAACAGGCCCTAGCGCGCCGCGTAAGGGAGCTCGGCGCCGTGCTCAGGCCAATTGCGCCAGCGGTTCGGCGGCGCGGAACGCGTGGTTGTGATCGAGCAGATAGTCGAGCCACTTGTTCAGCAGCAGATTGCGCCGCCACTGCGCCGACAGGAAGGCGTGCGCGGCCGGATCGGCATCGTCCTCGGCCTCCCATGGCGGGCGCTGGCTGCACTCCAGGGCCTCGGCCACGGCGGCATCGTGATAGAGCCGCACCCACAGGTCCGGCTGGCGCCGCACGCCGGCCTCGTCGGTGAATTCATAAGTCAGGCGCACTGTCTGCGTGTAGCGATCGCGCTCGACCACTTCCAGATGCAAGGGACAGTCGGTGACGCTGTGCGAGACCACCCGCTGCCGCGGCGTCTGGGCATCCAGCTCCGGCAACAGCCGCAGCAGCATGCGGTAGTTCCGCTCGTAGAGTTCGAGCAGATGCGCGATGTGTCGCGGCCTGCCGCAGCAGGGGCAAAGATGCGTAGTGGCTTGCATGGGGCAACTATAAGATACGGTACAAACCCAAACCAAGAAGCGATCCGATGCCAAGCCGCGAAATTCCGACGAAGGCGTATCCCGACCAGAAATCCGGTACGGCGGGTTTGCGCAAGAAGGTAGCGGTGTTCCAGCAACCGCATTATCTGGAGAACTTCCTGCAGTCCATCTTCGACTGCGTGCCGGAACTCAAGGGTGCGACGCTGGTGATCGGCGGCGACGGTCGCTACCACAATCGCACCGCGATCCAGGCGGCGATCTCCATCGCCGCTGCCAATGGCGTCGCACGCATCATCGTCGGCCAGGGGGGACTGCTGTCAACGCCCGCTGCCTCGCACCTGATCCGCGCCCGCAACGCCGCCGGCGGCTTCCTGCTGACCGCCAGCCACAATCCGGCCGGCCCCGAGGGCGACTTCGGCATCAAGTTCAACGTCGCCGGTGGCGGCCAGGCCAGCGAAGGCCTGACCGGCCGCATCTATGAGGCCAGCAAGATCATCACGCGCTACCGTGTCTTCGAAGGCGGCAGCGTCGATCTGGATCGGCGCGGCGAACAGCAGCTGGGCGAGACGCGTGTCGAGGTCGTCGACTGCGTGGACAACTACGCGCAGCTGATGCAACAGCTGTTCGACTTCGATCGCATCCGCGACTGGCTCAAGCGCGGCCGGCGCCTGCGCTTCGACGCCATGCACGCCGTCACCGGCCCCTACGCCAGACGCATCCTGGTCGAGCAGCTCGGCGCCGCAGCGGACAGCGTGATGAACGCCGTGCCTCTTGAAGACTTCGGCGGCGGCCATCCGGACCCCAACCTGATCTACGCCAAGCATCTGGCCGATCTCGCGTATAGCAGCGACGCGCCCGAGCTGATCGCCGCCAGCGACGGGGACGGCGACCGCAACATGATTCTCGGCCGCGGCATCTTCATCTCGCCCGGCGATTCGCTGGCGATGCTCGCCGCCAATCTGCAGTTGCTGCCGGGCTACCGCAACGGCCTGAGCGGCATCGCCCGCTCGATGCCGACCTGCCGCGCCGCCGATCAGGTCGCCAAGGCGTTGAACGTACCGCTGTTCGAGACACCGACCGGCTGGAAGTTTTTCTGTAACCTGCTCGACGCCGGCGAGGTGACGATTTGCGGCGAGGAAAGCTTCGGCACCAGCTCCAACCATGCGCGCGAGAAGGACGGCCTGTGGGCGGTGCTGGCCTGGGCCAATGTGCTGGCGGCCACCGATCAATCGGTGCAGCAGATCGCCGACGCGCACTGGCTGCGCTTCGGCCGGCACTACTTCGCGCGCCATGACTACGACGAACTGCCGGTCGCCGAGGCCGAGGCGATCATGCAAGCGGCCCGCGCCAGCCTGGCGTCGCTGCCCGGCAAGCCGCTGGCCGGCCTGCCGGTGACGCTGGCCGACGAGTTCAGCTATCGCGACAAGACCGATGGCAGCGTCGCCGCCGGACAGGGCCTGCGCATCGTCTGTGGCGATGATGCCCGTCTGATCTTCCGTCTGTCGGGAACTGGCACGCGCGGCGCGACCTTGCGCGTATATCTGGAGCGCTACGCACGTGAGCCGTCGAGCCTGCACTGGGATACCGCTGCGGCGCTGGCACCGCTGGCGGCCGCCATCGAGCAGGTCGCCCGCGTCGCCGAGCTGAGCGGCAGGCGCACACCTGACGTGGTCACCTGATCCCGCCGATCCAAGCAGAGCCGTTCAACCATGCCATCAGCGAGCGGTAACTGGTTTTCCAATTTCAGCTTGCGCGGCAAGCTTGTCGTCGTGCTGACGGCTTTGATCGCCCTGTTCCTGCTGATGACAGGGCTTCTGCTGCGGGGTCAGGTGCAGGTCCGCGAAGCGCTCGACTGGAGCGACCATACCTACGAGGTGATCAGTGAAGCCGATTCGCTGCTGACGCAGATTCCGGAGCTGCAGGCGTCGATGCGCGGCTACGCACTGACGCAAGACCCGGTGTTCCGCCAGCGCTATCAGCGCAGTGTCGAAACCTTCGACGAGCACCATCAGGCGCTGCTCAAGCTGACGGCAGACAACCCCGAGCAGCAGGGCCGGCTGCTCGGCATCGCGCTCCAGATGCGCAACTGGCGACAGACCTTTGCCGAGGTCGTGCTCCGCCAGGCTGACGATCCGCAGCACCACGAGTCGATGCTGCAGCTGATTGGCAATGGTCAGGGCCGCGCCGCAGTCGACGCCATCCTCGCCGATGTGCACGAGTCGGTGGAGGTCGAGCGCGCGCTGCTCAAGCAGCGCAATCGCGCGCTGCTTGAGCAGTTGGAAGATATCCGCATGATCTCGCTGTTGGCGCTGATCCTTAGCATCGTCGGCGGGATCTTCGTCGAGTGGCTGATGCGGCGTACCGTCGGCACGCCCCTGGCCCAGCAGGACGCCTTGATCGGCCAGGTTTCCGAGGGGCGCTACGACGTCGCGGTACCGTTCCAAGACCGCCGGGATGAAGTCGGTGCGATCGCAAGAGCGATCGAGGAGTTGCGCAAGACCTCGGAGATGGCGCAGCAGCGCGCCTGGATCAAGCGTCACGTCGCCACGCTCGGTGATCTGATGACCCGCGAGCGCGAATACGACAAGTTCGCCGCAGCCATCCTCGGCTATCTGTGTCCGGCTGTCGGCTGCGGCTACGGCATGATGTTCCGTGTCAGCAATGGCGCCGTCACGCAGCTGGCAGGATACGGCTACAAGGAGCGCCGCAACGAAAACCGCAGCGCTCACGATGGCTTGGCTGCTGAGTGCGCGCGCAGCGGCAAGCCGATCGTGCTCGATCCGGTTCCCGAAGACTATCTGCGCATCGGTTCGGGCTTGGGCGAGGCCAAGCCGCGCTGCATCCATCTGTGGCCGCTGCAGGGTGCGCAGGGCACCGTGGGCGTGCTGGAACTGGCTAGCTTCACGTCGCTGGACGGGCACACGCGTGAGATGCTCGACGAGGTGGCGCTGTCCGGCGGACTGGCGCTGGAATCGCTGAGTCAGGCGATCCAGACGCGCGAATTGCTCGAGGAATCGCGCGTGCAGGCCGAGGAGCTGCAGGCTTCCGAAGAAGCGCTGCGCGTGCAAGCCGAGGAACTGCGAACGACCAACGAGGCCGTCAGCGAGAAGAGCCGCGCGCTCAACGAATTCAACGAGCGCCTGCAGGGTTTCCAGCGCGAGTTGGAGGAGAAGAACCGCGATCTCGAACAGGCCAGCCGCTACAAGTCCGAGTTCCTGGCCAACATGTCGCATGAGCTGCGGACGCCGCTCAACAGCCTGCTGATCCTCGCCAAGGACCTCGCCGACAATGGCAGCGGCAATCTGCTGCCGGACCAGATCGAGGCAGCACAGATCGTCTACGACAGCGGCCGCAACCTGCTCAATCTGATCAACGACATCCTCGATCTGTCGAAGATAGAAGCCGGCCGCATGGACATCAGCTGGGAGTCGGTCGAGCTGGCCGCGCTCAGCGCCGGTATCGAGCGCAACTTCCGCCGTACCGCGCAGGAACGCGGTCTGGATTTCCGGATCGAGCTCGACAGCGGCCTGCCCGCGCAGATCCGTTCCGACGGCAACAAGCTGACGCAGGTGCTGGTCAACCTCATCGGCAATGCCTTGAAGTTCACTCACGAAGGCGGTGTGACGCTACGCATCGGCCGCCCGGCCGAGGACGACCCCCTGCTGCCCGGAATTACCCGTGAGCAGACGCTTGCGCTGTGTGTGGCCGATACCGGCATCGGCATCGACGACGACAAGATGAAGCGCCTGTTTCAGCCGTTCGAACAAGGCGACGGCACCACCAGCCGGCGGTATGGCGGTACCGGACTGGGCCTGTCGATCAGCCGTGCCCTGGCGCAGATGCTCGGCGGCGAGATCGTGGCGCACAGCAGCCGCGGCGAAGGCTCGCGCTTCGTCGTGCTGCTGCCGGAGCGGCCGGCCGCCGACACCGGCGGTGCCGATGCCATCGCCGTGCCGCCGCCGGTTGCCCGGCCGCTCGCCGCGCCGCGGCCCGCCGAGACGCCGCCCCCCGCGCGCAGAAGCGCTGCAACGGCGCCCGCTCATGACGACCGCGAGCGGATCGGCAGCGGTGACGTCGCGGTTCTGATCGTCGAGGACGATGCCGCGTTCGCGCGCGTGCTTGCCGATATCGCGCGGCGCAAGGGCTACCGCGCGCTGATCGCCGCCGATGGCCGCAGTGCGCTGGAACTGGCGCGGCGCTTCCGTCCGCACGGCATCCTGCTCGACGTCGAGCTGCCGGTGCTCGATGGCTGGGACGTCATCGAGCAGCTCAAGAACGATGTCGCCACACGGCACATCCCGGTCCACTTCATCAGCGCCAACGACGACAGCCAGCGCGGCCTGGCCGCCGGCGCGGTGGGCTTCATCACCAAGCCGGCCACGCGCGAAACGCTCGATGCGGCGTTCGCGCGCGTGCTGCACTTCGCCGGCAACCAGCGCCGCAAGCTGCTGGTGGTCGACGACGAGCCGGCTGCGCGACTGGCGATCGGCAAACTGCTGGCCAGCCAACCGGCCGATATCGTCGAAGCGGAGAACGCCGCGCAGGCACTCGATGCGGTGCGCGCGCAAAGCTTCGACTGCATCATCCTTGACCTCAGCCTGCCGGACGCCAGCGGCTTCGAGGTGCTGGAAAAACTCGCCGCGCTCGGCCCCGTGCCGCCGGTGGTGATCTACTCGGCGCGCGAGCTGACGCGCGACGAGGACCTGCGTCTGCGCGAGTACACCGACAGCATCGTCATCAAGGGTGCGCAGTCGCCCGGCCGCCTGCTCGACGAGGTCTCGTTGTTCCTGCATGCGGTGCAAAAGCCCGCGCCGCAGATCGCCGCCACGGCTGCTGAACCGACCGACCTGACCGGCCGCACGGTATTGGTGGTCGACGACGACATGCGCAATGTCTTCGCGTTATCGAAGACGCTGCGCGGCCACGGCCTCAAGGTGCTGGTCGCACAGGATGGCCACAAGGCGCTGGCGCAACTGGAACAGAATCCCGGCATCGAATGCGTGCTGATGGACGTGATGATGCCGGGCATGGACGGCTACGAGGCCACGCGCGAGATCCGCAAGCGCCCGCAGTGGCGCGAGCTGCCGGTGATCGCGGTGACGGCCAAGGCGATGAAGGGCGACCGCGAAAAATGCCTGGAAGCCGGCGCCAACGACTATCTGACCAAGCCGATCGACGTCGACAAACTGCTGTCGATGATGCACGCCTGGCTGCATCGCGCCTGAGCCGGCGATGACGAGCAGCGACGAAGCCAAGCTGCACGATCTGGAGATCGAGCTGCTGGTGCAGGCCTTGAAGGTTCGCCACGGCTACGACTTCGGCGACTACGCGCAAGCCTCGCTGAAGCGCCGCGTGATCGGCCTGGTCGACCATCTGGGCCTGAACAGCATCACCCAGCTGACCGATCGCGTGCTGCACGAACAGGTGCCGATCGCCGAGGTGGTGGCGCGGCTGTCGGTGTCGGTATCGGAAATGTTCCGCGACCCCGAGGTGTTCGCGAAGCTGCGCAGCGAGGTCTTTCCGTTTCTCGCCAGCTTCCCGCATTTCAATATCTGGCAGGCCGGCTGCGCGCATGGCGAGGAGGTCTACTCGCTGGCGATCCTGCTCACCGAGGCCGGCCTCTACGACCGCGCGCAGATCTACGCCACCGATATCA
Source organism: uncultured Solimonas sp. (assembly GCA_946478985.1). Next base: position 5,698 of record CAMLDZ010000094.1, on the reverse strand, counting down.
GCCAGCCCGCGCTGGATGCCGCGCGCGAGGGCATCTTTGCCAACCGCGAGCTGCGCGCCTACGCCGACAACTACCTGCGCGCCGGCGGCCGCCACACGCTGTCCGACTACTTCCATTCGCGCTACGGCCACATCAAGTTCGATGATGCGCTGCGCCGCAATGTCATCTTCGCCACGCACAACCTGGCTGCCGACGCCGCGTTCTGCGAAGCACAGCTGATCCTCTGCCGCAATGTGATGATCTATTTCCGGCCACCGCTGCAGCAGCGCGCCGTGGCCTTGTTCCGCGACAGCCTGGTGCGCGGCGGCTACTTGTGTCTGGGCAACAAGGAATCGCTGCGCTTCACCGGCAGCGACCGCGACTTCGTCACGATCGACCGGGCGGCCGCGCTGTATCGGCTCGCCGACGGCGGACCGGCGTATGGGCCCCGCATCTGAGCGTCTGATCGTGGTCGGCGCCTCGGCCGGCGGCATCGGCGCCTTGCAGCGGTTGTTCAGGGCGCTGCGCCCCGACATGCAATGGCCGATCGCCGTCGTCCTGCACGTCGGCAACGCCGATATCGGCGGCTTGATCGATCTGTTCAAGCGCGACAGCGCCTTGCCGGTGCAGGAAGCCGAAGCCGGCGCATCCATAGAGCCGGCTCGCATCTACCTGGCGCCCGGCGGCTACCATTTGTTGGTCGAGCATGATCGTTGCTTCTCCTTGTCGCTTGACGAGCGCGTCTGCCATTCACGTCCGTCGGTCGATGTGCTGTTCTCATCGGCTGCCGACGCATACGCGTCGCATGCCATCGGTATCGTCCTGACCGGAGCCAATCACGATGGCGCCGCAGGGCTCGCCGATATCCGCGAGCGCGGCGGCCTGGGCATCGTCCAGCGAGCCGACGATGCCGAGGTGCCGACCATGCCGCAGGCGGCGCTGAAACTGGCCGGTGCCGATGCCGTGCTCGACGTGGAGCAGATTGCAGCGTTCTTGCAGAGGGAGTTCGATCGATGTCGATAGTGACGGCCGGCGCCGGCGCCAAGCCGGACAAGCCCCGGGTCCTGGTCGTCGACGACACCCCGGCCAATCTGGTGGTCATGCGGCGGCTGCTGGCCAAGATGGACTGCGACATCGTCGAGGCGGACAGCGGCAACGCGGCGCTGGCAGCCTGCCTGGAACAGGAATTCGCACTGATCCTGCTCGACGTGCAGATGCCGGACATGGACGGCTTCGAGGTCGCCACCCTGCTCGCCGAATCGCCGGACACGCAGCGCGCGCCGATCATCTTCGTCACGGCCGCGTTCAAAGACGACGTCAACCGCCTGACCGGCTACGAGGTCGGTGCCGTCGACTACATCGCCAAACCCATCAACGAGTTCATCCTGCTGTCCAAGGTCAAGGTCTTTCTCGACCTCTACCGCAGTCGCGTCGCGCTGAAGGCTGCCGAGCAGATGGCGCGGCATCAGGCCACGCACGATCCGCTCACCGACCTGCCGAACCGCATGCTGTTCGGCGACCGCCTCGCCACCGGGCTCAGCCGCGCCGCGCGCAGCGGCGCGCTGCTGGCGCTGGTCTATATCGACATCGACCGCTTCAAGCCGGTCAACGACCACCACGGCCATCTGGCCGGTGACCTGCTGCTCAAGGCGATCGCCGAACGGCTGCACAAGCTGGTACGCGCCAGCGACACCATCGCGCGACTGGGCGGCGACGAATTCGCGGCGATCCTCGAGAGCATCGGCAGCCGCCAGGACGCCGAAGCCCTGTGCGCGCACATCAGCGCCGAGATGGAACGCCCGTTCTACCTCGCCCTGCCCGGCCAGCCGCGCGCGATCCAGGTCGGCATCGGCGCCAGCCTGGGCCTGGCGCTGTATCCGCAGGACGGCCACGACAGCGAAGCCCTCGTGCACCGCGCCGACGCGCAGATGTACGCCAACAAGCAGGCACGCCGCGAGGCCTGAGCCAGAGGCAGCCGCCTTCACCAAAGCTTGATCCGGCGGTCACGCAGATGACGCCGGCGCCGGCCAGCATCGCCACGGTTCGCGCCCCGCGCCCGTCATGCGCCTGCCATGAGCCGAGTCGACCGCCGCCAGTTCCTCCGCCTCGCCGGCCTGTCCGCTGCCGGCACCCTGCTGCCGCCGGTGATCGAGGAAGCGCTGGCGATTCCCGCCTACCAGCGCAGCGGCAGCATCGACGACGTCGGCCATGTGGTGATCCTGATGCAGGAGAACCGCTCTTTCGATCATTACTTCGGCATGCTGCCCGGCGTGCGCGGCTTCAATGATCGTCTGACGATTCCGCAGGCGGCGGAGCGCCAGGTCTGGCAGCAACGCGATGCGCTCGGCCTGGAGGTTTTGCCGTACCACCTCGACATGCACAGCGGCAACGCGCAGCGCGTGTCCGGCACGCCGCACAGCTGGCTGGACGCGCAGCTGGCCTGGAACCATGGCCGGTTCGGCGCCTGGCCGCGCTACAAGACGCGGCCGTCGATGGCCTACTACACGCAGGCCGAACTGCCGTTCCAGTACGCGCTCGCCGAAGCCTTCACCGTGTGTGATGCCTACCACTGCTCGGTGCACGGCGGCACCAACCCCAACCGCCTGTTTCTGTTCACCGGCAGCAATGATCCGCGGGGCACCGGCGGCGGCCCGGCGATCGACAACCGCAACGACGATCTCGGCCCGGTGGCCGAGGGCTATCGCTGGACCACCTATGCGGAGCGGCTCGAAGCCGCCGGCATCTCGTGGAAGCTGTACCAGAACATGGACGACAACTTCACCGACAACCCGCTCGAAGGCTTTGCCAGCTTCCGCCGCGCCTACTACGAAGATCGCAGCTCGCCGCTGATGAAGGCCCTGAGCAACACGCTTTCGCGCGACAACCTCGACGGCCTGCGCAACGACGTGCTGGCCGGCGCGCTGCCACAGGTGTCATGGGTGATCGCGCCATCGGCCTACTCGGAACATACCGGGCCGTCGAGTCCGGTGCAGGGCGCCTGGTACGTACAGGAAGTGCTCAAGGCGCTGATCGCCGATCCGCAGGTCTGGAGCCGGACCGCGCTGCTGGTGATGTTCGACGAGAACGACGGTTTCTTCGATCACATGCCGCCGCCGGCGGCGCCGTCGCTGGCGGCGGACGGATCGCTGGCCGGCGCCTCGACCGTCGACGACAGCAGCGAGCGGCACCGCGACGGCCGGGTCTACGGCCCTGGCCCGCGCGTGCCGATGTGGGTGGTGTCGCCGTGGAGCCGCGGCGGCTGGGTCGATTCGCAGGTCTTCGACCACAGCTCGGTTATCCGCTTTCTCGAAGCGCGCTTCGGCGTCGTCGAGCCCAACATCAGCGCCTGGCGACGTGCCGTCTGCGGCGATCTGACATCCGCTTTCAACTTCCGCACGCCCAACAGCGAACCGCTGCCGCTGCTGCCGGAACGCAGCCGCGCCGAGGCCGACGCGATCCGCGCCGCGCAGGAGCGCCTGCCGGCAGTGACGGTGCCGCTCGGGGCTCAGGCGAGGCTGCCGCAGGCGCCGCGCCGCACACGCCCCTCGCGCGCACTGCCGTACGCGCTTGAAGTCGATATCGAGACCGACCTGCGCAGCGGCACCGTCGATCTCGCCTTCATCAATCACGGCACCGCCGGTGCGGTGTTCCAAGTCTATGATCAGCTGCAGCCGCTGCGACTGCCGCGCCGCTACACGGTGGAAGCCGGCAAGACCCTGATCGACAGCTGGAGCGCCGGCCTGCTGGAACTCGGCCGCTACGATTTATGGATCCTCGGCCCCAACGGCTTTCATCGCCGCTGCGCCGGCACACTCGACATCCCGCGCCCTCGCACCGCGCGACCCCGATGCCGGGCGTCGACGACGCGCGATGCATCGCTGCTCCTGCAGTTCGGCAACGACGGTGACCGCGCCTGCAGCTTCAGCGTGCGCGCCCTGGCCTATCGCGACGACGGTCCCTGGGTGATTTCCGTGGCGGCCGGCGGCCGCGTGCAGCAACGCTGGCCGCTGCAGGACAGCGGCCGCTGGTACGACTTCGAAGTCAGCGTCGACAGCGATGCGCGCTTCGCGCGCCGCTACGCCGGACGGATCGAGAACGGCGAAGCCTCGATCAGCGATCCGGCGATGTAGGCCCGCTCAGAACGGCAGGTTCATGCCCGGCGGCAGCTGCATGCCGGCCGTCACACCGGCCATCTTGTCCTTCGAGACCTCCTCGACCTTCTGCACCGCATCGTTGATCGCGGCAGCGATCAGGTCTTCGACGAATTCCTTGTCTTCCTTCAGCGCCTCGGCACTGATCTCGACCTTGCGTGCCTGGTGCTTGCCGCTGAGCGTCACGCGCACCAGACCGGCACCGGACTCGCCGGTGACTTCCATGCGCGCGATCTCATCCTGCGCACGCTTCATGTTTTCCTGCATCTGCTGGGCCTGACGCATCAGGTTGCCGATGGCGCTTGCGTTCTTCATGGGTGTCCTCGAATGAAATGACGTCGATCAGGAATCCAGCGGATGGATCGAGCCCGGCCTGACCGTGGCGTTGAACTGGTCGCGGAAGGCCTGCACGACCGGATCGGCCAGCATGCGCCGCTCGGCATCCTGCTGGCGCGCCTCGAGCTTCTGCTGCGCAAGCAAGGCCGGCGTCTGCAGCTCATCGGCCGACAGTTCGATACGCAGTTTAAGGTCCTGCCCGAAGTGCGCGGACAATGCACGTTCCAGCGCCGCGCGGCGCTCCTCGCTGGCCAGATGCTTGAGCTTGGCGTCGATGGCGAGCTGCAGCGTGTCGCCCTGGCGACCCTGCCAGCCGCAATGCCGCGCCAGTTGCCGCGTGAAGCTTTCCAGCCCGAGCGTCTCGACCAGCTCCGACCAGCCGCTGCTGTGTATGGCATCGATGCCGTCGCCGGCCGGCGTCGCCGGTGGCGGCACGGGCGGCGCACGCGGCGCCTCGACGGCGAGCGCCGGAGCCGGCGTTGCCGCCGCACCGGCTGCTGGTCTTGCGGCGGTCGCCATACGCGACGGTGCCGCCGAAACCGCGGCCGCCGACGTGGCCGGCGCGCCGGCACCACTGCCGCTGCGCGCACCGCCGGAAGGCGTCGCGGCGCCGGCGCTGCCGGTGCCGTCGTCGATGCGGAAGGCCGCCATCCGCAGCAGCGTCATCTCGAAGCCCAGTCGCGGATCCGGCGCCCAGGCCAGATCGCGGCGGCCGTTGACGGCGATCTGGTAGTAGAGCTGCACGTCTTCGGGCCTGAAGCGGTCCTTGAGCTCGACCAGCGTCGCATCGTCCTCGTCGGTGGCCGCCGAAGGCAGCAGCTGCAACACGGCGATGCGCTGCAGATGCGCCGCCAAGTCATTGAGCAGTGCCGCATAGTCCGGCGCCTGCTGCTCGATGGCGGCGAGGCCGGCAATCAGCGCGGCGTTGTCGGCGGCAGCCAGCGCCCTCAGCAACACGAACAGCGATTCGCGGCCGCTGGTGCCGAGCATGTCCTCGACGCCCTGGCGCTGCAGCGCGCCGCCGCCGGCGAAGGCGATCGCCTGGTCGAGCAGCGACAGACCGTCGCGCATCGAGCCGTCGGCCGCGCGTGCGATTTCGCCGATCGCCGCAAGCTCGTAGCCGACGGTCTCGTTGTCGAGGACCCGTGCCAGCTGGTCGCGGATCACCGACACCGGCAGGCGCTTGAGGTTGAACTGCAGGCAGCGCGACAGCACCGTCACCAGCAGCTTCT
>CAMLDZ010000093.1 GCA_946478985.1 uncultured Solimonas sp. | reverse complement strand
TTTTCGAGTGGACTCGGCATGCGCTACTCCACCGTCACCGACTTGGCGAGGTTGCGCGGCTGGTCGACGTCGGTGCCCTTGAGCACGGCGACGTGGTAGGCCAGCAGTTGCAGCGGGATCGTGTAGATCAGCGGCGCCTGCAGCGCTTCGATGTGATCGGGCATGGTCATCACCTCGATGCCGTCGGCCGCTTCGATGCCGGTGTTGGGGTCGGCGAAGACGAACAGGTGGCCGCCGCGCGCGCGGACTTCCTGCAGGTTGGACTTGAGCTTTTCCAGCAGCGCGTTGTTGGGCGCCACGGCGATCACCGGCATGTCGGCATCCACCAGCGCCAGCGGGCCGTGCTTGAGCTCGCCGGCCGGATAGGCCTCGGCGTGGATGTATGAAATTTCCTTGAGCTTGAGCGCGCCTTCCAGCGCCACCGGATAGCTCGGGCCACGGCCCAGGAACAGGGCGTGATGCTTGTCGGCGAAGCGCGCGGCCCAGGCGCGGATCTGCGGATCGAGCTTGAGCGTGTGCTCGACCATCTCCGGCACCTGCGCCATCTGCCGTGCGTAGAGCGCGATCATGCGGCGGTCCAGCTTGCGCGCCTGTGCGATCGCCAGGCCCAGCATGCCGAGCGCGGCGAGCTGCGTGGTGAAAGCCTTGGTGGAGGCGACGCCGATTTCCGGCCCGGCGCGCGTCATCAGCACCAGATCGGCCTCGCGCACCACGGAAGATTCCGGCACGTTGCAGATCGCCGCGGTGGCGAGGTAACCCAGCTTCTTGGCCTCGCGCAGCGCGGCCAGCGTGTCGGCGGTTTCGCCGGATTGCGAGATCGCCAGGAACAGCGTGCCGGGCAGCACCACCGGATCGCGATAGCGGTATTCGCTGGCGACCTCGACGCTGCACGGAATGCGCGCGCCCTGTTCGAGGTAGTACCGGGCGACCAGGCCGGCGTGGTAGCTGGTACCGCAGGCGACGATGTGGACGTGCTCGATGCGCGGAAGGATCGCGGCGGCCGCCGGGCCCAGCGCGGCCTGCAGTACGTGGTCGCCGAGCAGGCGCTCCGACAGGGTGTCCGCCAGCGCGCGCGGCTGCTCGAAGATCTCCTTGAGCATGTAGTGCGCGTAGTCGCCGCGTTCCACGGCGTCGGCGGACAGCGAGGACTCATGCACCGGGCGCTGCACGATATTGCCGGCGCCGTCGAAGATCGTGACGCGGTCGCGGCGGATGTCGGCAACATCGCCCTCTTCGAGGAACTGGAAGTTGCGCGTCACCGGCAGCAGCGCCTGCACATCGGAGGCGACAAAGTTCTCGCCCTTGCTGCCCAGGCCGATCACCAGCGGGCTGGCGATGCGCGCGACGCAGATGCGGTCCGGCTCCTGCGCATCGAACACGACGATCGCATAGGCGCCCTTGAGCCGGCGCACCGCGGCCTGCACGGCGGCGGTCAGGTCCTGGCCGGTACTGACGTGCGCGTGGATCAGGTGGGCGATGACCTCGGTATCGGTCTCGGAGCCGAAGACGTAGCCCTGTGCCTGCAGGGCCGTCTTGAGCTCGACGTAGTTCTCGATGATGCCGTTGTGGATCAGCGCGATGCGGCCGCCGGAGACGTGCGGATGGGCGTTGGCCTCGGTGACGCCGCCGTGCGTGGCCCAGCGTGAATGGGCGATACCGAGCGGGCCGCTGCAGGCCTGTGCGCGGATCTTCTCCTCCAGCCGTACCACCTTGCCGACCGCGCGGCGCAGCGCGAGCTGCCCGTCGTCGCCGGCCAGCGCGATGCCGGTCGAGTCATAGCCGCGGTACTCCAGGCGGCGCAGGCCCTCGACGAGGATTTCGGTGACATCACGCGCCGCGATGGCGCCTACGATTCCGCACATGAGGCCTGAGGCTCGCCCGTGAAGTGAAAGATGAAGGCGATTTTACGGCCTGCCGACGCCTGGCATCGCGCATGGCCCCGAACGGCCGGTTAATATCGGTGTTACCAATCGGTACCAGACAGGGAAGATGGCCATGGTCCAGCTCACCATCAACGGCAAGACTCAGAATTTCGACGGCGACCCGGCGATGCCGGTGCTGTGGTTCCTGCGCGACGAACTCGGCCTCACCGGCAGCAAGTTCGGCTGCGGCATGGCGCTGTGCGGCGCCTGCACCGTACATCTGGACGGCCAGCCGATCCGCGCCTGCGTGACGCCGCTGGCGGCGGTGGCCGGCAAGCAGATCACCACCATCGAGGCGATCCACCAGGACCCGACCGGCCAGGCCGTGCAGACGGCTTGGCGCGAGCTCAACGTCGTGCAGTGCGGCTACTGCCAGTCCGGCCAGATCATGGCCGCCACCGCGCTGCTGAAGAGCAAGCCCAAGCCCAGCGACGCCGACATCGACGCGGCGATGAGCGGCAACGTCTGCCGCTGCGCCACCTACGTGCGCATTCGCGCCGCCATCCACCAGGCCAGCACTGCGCTGCCGACAGCCTGAGCCAGGAGCCGCTGATGGGCATACACGATCGTTTCAAGGACAAGAATGCCGCCGCAGCCGTACTGCCCGGCCCCGTCAATGTCAGCCGCCGCCGCTTCATGCAGGGTGTCGGCGGACTGGCCGTCGGCGTCTATCTGGGTGGCGTCACCGCTTGCAAGCCGGGCGACAAGGCCGCGACCACGCCGAGCGAGTTCGCGCCCAACGCCTTTCTGCGCATCGGCAGCGATGACAGCGTGACCGTCATCGCCAAGCACATCGAGATGGGCCAGGGCACCTACACCGGCCTGGCGACGCTGGCCGCCGAGGAGCTGGACGCCGCCTGGAGCCAGGTCCGCGTCGAAGGCGCGCCGGCCGACAAGGGCCGCTACGGCAACTCGCTGATGGGCGGCATCCAGGGCACCGGCGGCAGCAATGCCATGGCCAACTCGCATGAGCAGATGCGCCGCGCCGGTGCCAGCGCGCGGGCCATGCTGGTCAGCGCCGCCGCCGAACGCTGGAAGGTGCCGGCCGCGGAGATCACCGTCAGCGAGGGTGTGCTCAGCCACGCCGCGTCCGGCAAGACGGCGCGCTTCGGCGAGCTGGCCGAGGCCGCCGCCAAGCTGCCGGTGCCCGAGCAAGTCACGCTCAAGGCGCCGAAGGACTTCAAGCTGATCGGCCGCCAGCAGCTGCGCCGTCCGGACAGCAACGGCAAGACCGATGGTAGCGCCGTGTTCACGCAGGACATCCGCCTGCCGGACATGCTGGTCGCGGTGGTGGCGCATCCGCCGCGCTTCGGCGCCAGGCTCAAGTCCTATGACGCCACGGCCGCCAAGGCCGTTGCCGGCGTCGTCGATGTGGTCGCGTTCAAGGCCACGCAGCCCGGCATGCGCGACGGCGTCGCGGTGCTGGCGAAGAACACCTGGATCGCCAAGCAGGGCCGCGACGCGCTGACGCTGGAATGGGACGACGCCACCGGCATCAAGAGCAGCAGCAGCGATCTGCTCACGCAGTTCCGCGAGCTGTCCGGCAAGACCGGCACCGTCGCGCGCAAGAGCGGCGATGCCGCCGCCGCGCTGGCCAAGGCCCCGGCCAAGTACAAGATCGTCGATGCCGAGTACCAGTTCCCGCACCTGGCGCACGCCTCGATGGAGCCGCTGAACTGCGTGGTGCAGGTGGGCGAGGGCCGCTGCGAGATCTGGAACGGCGAGCAGTTCCAGACCTTCGACCAGGGCGCAGTGGCCAGTCTGCTGAAGATCGCGCCGGAGCAGGTGATGATCCACCAGCTCTACGCCGGCGGCAGCTTCGGCCGCCGCGCCAATCCGCTCAGCGACTACGTGGTGGAGGCGGCGGCGATCGCCAAGGCGGCCTACGACCAGGGTCACAAGGTGCCGGTGAAGATGGTCTGGCTGCGCGAGGAAGACACGCGCGCCGGCTTCTACCGGCCGATGTTCCTGCACAAGCTCAGCGCCGCGGTCGACGCCGATGGCGGCATCGCCGCCTGGCAGCAGCGTATCGTCGGCGAGTCGATCATGAAGGGCACGGCGTTCGAGGCCTTCGCCATCAAGGATGGCATCGACAATGCCTCGGTCGAGGGCTCGCTGGAGATCTATCCGGCGGCCAACGTGCAGATCGAACTGCATTCGCCGGACACCGGTGTGCCGGTGCAATGGTGGCGCTCGGTGGGCCACACGCACACCGCCTTCGTCACCGAGACCATGCTCGACGAACTCGCCCACGCGGCCAAGCGCGATCCCTTCGAGTACCGCCGCGGCATGCTCGGCGAACATCCGCGCCATCGCGGCACGCTGGAGCTGGTCGCCGAAAAAGCCGGGTGGAGCAAGCCGCTCGCCGCCGGCGCCAAGGGCGAGCGCCGCGGCCGCGGCATCGCCGTGCACGAATCGTTCAACACGGTGGTCGCCGAAGTCGCCGAGGTGACGATCAAGCCGGATGGCAGCCTGCGCGTCGATCGTGTGGTCTGCGCAGTCGACTGCGGGCTGGCGATCAACCCGGACGTGATCCGCGCGCAGATGGAGGGCGGCATCGGCTTCGCGCTGACCGCGGCATTGCACAGCGCCATCACGCTGGAAGGCGGCGCGCCGCAGCAGACCAACTTCCACCAGTACCTGCCGCTGCGGATGAACGAGATGCCGAAGGTGGAGGTGCACATCGTGCCGTCCGCCGCCAACCCCACGGGCGTCGGTGAGCCCGGCGTGCCGCCGCTGGCACCGGCGCTGGCCAACGCCATCTTCGCGGCCACCGGCAAGCGCTTGCGCAAGCTGCCGCTGGGAACACAGATCGCGTAACGCTGACGCGTGAACACCCCGCAGGAGTTCGCGCCGCTGCTGGCGGCGCTGCGCGGCTTGCCGACGCCGCAAGGTGCCGCGCTGGTGACGCTGACCCAGACCAGCGGCTCCACCTTTCGCCGTGCCGGCGCGCGCATGCTGGTCTACGGCGATGGCCGGCTGGTCCGCGGTCTGTCCGGCGGCTGTCCGGAACGCGATATCGCCGCACACGCGCAGCAGGTGATCGCCAGTGGCTTGATGCGCCGCGTGCAGTACAGCCGCCAGCACAACTTTGACGTCATGGTCGAGATGGGCTGCGGCGGCGAACTGGAAGTGCTGATCGAGCCGCTACGCCAGCCTGCTGACTGGCGCTTCGCCGAAGGCGTGGCCGCATGCCTCGCGGCTCGCGAAACCGGCACGCTGGCCACCGTGATGCGCGACGGCGCCCAGCCGCTGCAACGGCCACGCCGACTGCTGATCCATGACGCCGGCACGTACGACGAACTTGCGGATCCGGCGCTCAGCGCCGCAATCCGCTCGCGCCTGCAGGGGCTGCCGGCCGGCTTCAAGCCGCGCATCGAGATGATCGGCGATGCCGAGGTGATGCTGGAATCGCTGCAAGCGCCGCTGTTCGCGCTGATCGCCGGCATCAACGCCACCTCGCTGGCACTGGCGCGCCTGCTGCTGACGCTCGGCTGGGAGGTGCAGCTGACGGCAGGCGATGACAGCGCGCGTATCGGCGTCGAGCTGCCGCAGGGCGCGGCGTTCCTGCATTGTGCGCCGTCCCGCATCGGCGAGCTGCGCCGCTACGATAAGCGCAGCTTCGCCGTCGTCGTCACCCACAACCTGGGCCAGGACATCGAATACCTGCAGGCGCTCAAGGCGCTGCCGCTGGCCTACCTCGGGGCGATCGGCGCGCGGCAGCGTGCGGCGCGGCTGTTCGAGGGCACCGGCATGAGCGCCACGCAGCTGCGCGCCCCGGCTGGACTCGATATCGGCTCGGAGACGCCGGAGGAGATCGCGCTGGCGATCGCTGCCGAGATGCTCGCCGTTGCCAACGGCCACGACGGCGGCGCGCTCAGCGCGCACGGCGCACCGATCCACCGGTGAAATGCGCTTGAGCCGCATCGCCGCCCTGCTGCTCGCCGCCGGTAACGCCAGCCGCTATGGCAGCCTCAAGCAGCTGCTGCCGATCGACGGCATACCGCTGGTGCGGCGCAGCGCCATGGTGCCGCTTGCCGCCGGCCTGCCCACCTGGGTGGTGGTCGGTGCCGACAGCGATCAGGTCGTCCGGCAGCTCGATGCGCTGCCGCTGCAGATCGTCGACAACGCCGGCTGGTCTGCCGGCATGGGCGGCTCGATCGCGCTGGGCATCCGCGCCCTGCTGCGCGCACAAGCGGACACGGAGGCGGTGCTGATCCTGCTGGCCGACCAGGCCTTGGTCGACACCGAGGATCTGCACGCCCTGTGCGCCGCCCACGCCGCCGAGCCCGGGGCGATCATCGCCGCCGACCACGGCGAGGCGGTCGGTCCGCCCTGCCTGTTTCCCCGTGGCGACTTCGCTGCACTGAGCGCGCTGTCCGGCGCTGCCGGCGCGCGCGGCCTGCTGCACGAGCAGGCTGCGCGGGTGCGGCGCCTGCCGCTGCCGCATGCCCGCTTCGACATCGACACGCCGGCCGATCTGCAAGCACTGCCGCGCCGCGCAGAGGCCTAGCTTTTCGGCTTCTTGCCCGGCCGCTTCCAGGAGGCGATGGTGCGCTGCTCGCGCGGGCGCGCCAGCGTCAGGCCGCCCGGGGGCACGCTGCGCGTGATCGTCGAACCGGCGGCGATGGTCGCACCGTCGCCCACACTGACCGGCGCCACCAGCTGCGTGTCGGAGCCGACGAAGACATCGGCGCCGATGACCGTGCGGTGCTTGTTGGCTCCGTCGTAGTTGCAGGTGATCACGCCGGCGCCGATGTTGGTCCTTGCCCCGATCTCGCTGTCGCCGATATAGGCGAGATGATTGGCCTTGGCGCCATCGGCGATCCGGGCGTTCTTGGCTTCGACGAAATTGCCGATGTGCACCTCGCGGCCCAACTGCGTGCCGGGGCGCACGCGCGCGAACGGACCGATGCGGCAGTCGGCGCCGGCGACGCAGTCCTCCAGCACCGAATGCGCGGCGACGCTGCTGCCGGCGCCGAGCCGCACGTTACGCAGCACGCAATGCGGGCCGATGCGCACGCCCTCGCCCAGCTCGATCTCGCCTTCCAGCACGCAGCCGACATCGATGAAGACGTCACGACCATGACGCAGCTCGCCACGCAAATCGAAGCGCTCCGGATCTGCCAGTGACACTCCCTGGCGCAGCAAGGTCTCGGCCTGACGGCGTTGCTGCAGGCGCTCCAGCCGCGCCAGCTGCAGGCGATCGTTGGCGCCTTCGACTTCATCGGCAGCGGCGCGCACCGATGCCACCGGCCGCTGCTCGGTCACCGCCATCGCGACGATGTCGGTGAGGTAATACTCGCCTTTGGCGTTGGCGTTGCCGACCCGCGGCAGCCAGCGCCGCAGCAGCATGGCCGGCGCGCTCATCAGGCCGGTGTTGATCTCGTGGATCGCACGCTGCGCCGGTGTCGCGTCCTTGTCCTCGACGATGGCGACGATCTCGCCCTGCGCATTGCGGACGATGCGCCCATAGCCGGCGGGCTCGGCAAGCTCGGTCGTCAGCAGTGCCAGCGTGTCGCGCCCGGCGTCCAGCAGTGCCTGCAGCGTGGCAGCCGGTGTCAGCGGCACGTCCCCGTAAAGGATCAGCACCTGCGCTTCGGCCGGCAGCGCCGGCAGCGCCTGCAGCACCGCATGCGCGGTGCCGAGTTGTTCGCGCTGCTCGGCCCAGTGCAGCGCGACCGCCGAGCCCGCCGCCTCCGCGTAACGGCGCGCCGCCCATTGCTGCACCTGCTCGGCACCGTGGCCGACGACCACATGCACGGCTGCAGCGCCGACGGCGGTGGCGGTGTCGATCACGTGGCCCAGCATCGGCTTGCCGGCGATCTCCTGCAGCACTTTGGGTCTGGCGCTTTTCATGCGCGTGCCCTGGCCGGCAGCGAGAACGATGGCGTGCAAGGGGCGGGTCATGGCGCTGAACGGTCCGGACGAGGCGATGGGCAAGGCGATTGCGCCGCAGTTTAACGCTGCACGTGCGCTGCCGCCCCGCCCAAAAAGAAGGGCGGCGCTTGCGCGCCGCCCCGAACCTCGCCGCAGCAGACGCTGCAGCCTTTCTTCGCCGTGCTCAGCTCAAGGCTTCGACAATCGCCCGCCGGCCGCCGTTGCTCTCGGCCTTGGCTTCCAGCGTCTCTTCGTCGATCACCAGCTTGCAGCCCGTCGACGCGGCCGTGCGCTGCCAGTCGCGCAGCAGCACCAGACAGGCGTGGTCGATGTGCGACAGACGGCTGATGTCCAGATGCACGACCGTGTTGGGCGGAACGGTTTCCAGCGCACGCGCCAGCTTCGGCACCGCCAGGAAGGTCGCGGAGCCGACCAGCCGCAACAGGTACGAGTGCTCACCGTTCGGCTTCAGGCTCAGATGCACCGAGGCCGCCCGCAGCGCCAGACGCAGCAGCGAGATGGCGAAGCCGGTGACGACGCCGACCAGCAGATCGGTGGCGACGATGGTGATCGCGGTGATCGCGAACACCGCCAGCGTGCCCTTGCCGTACTGCGACAGCTCGCGCATCTGCTTCGGATTGATCATCTTGAAGCCGGTGAAGACCAGGATGCCGGCGAGCGCGGCGACCGGTGTCATGCGCAGCAGCCATGGCAGCGCCAGCACGAACAGCAGCATCCAGGTGCCGTGCAGGATCGTCGACAGTCGCGAGGTGGCACCGGCCTGCACATTGGCGGCGCTGCGCACGATCACACCGGTCATCGGCAGCGCTCCGAGCAAACCGCAGATCGTGTTGCCGACGCCCTGTGCAACCAGCTCCTTGTCGTACTTGGTGCGCGCACCGTTGTGCATGCGGTCGACCGCCGCCGCCGACAGCAAGGTCTCGGCGCTGGCAATGAACGCGAACACCAATGCCGACACCCAGATGCCCGGCACCGCGAACAGCGCCAGCAGGTCCGGCCCCGGCACCTTGACGGCAGCGAACAGGTTCTCCGGCAGATTGATGCGGTTGACGTCCAGATTGCCGAACTGCGCGACCAGCGTGACCGTGACCACCGCCAGCAGCGCGCCCGGGATATGGCGCAGCGCATGCGGCCGCAGCTTCTCCCAGGCCAGCATGATCACGATCGTCGCCAGGCCGAGCAGAGCGGCAGCGATACCGACGCCGTCGCTGATCGCCGTGAACAGACGCTCCGGAAACTTGCCGAAGTTCTGCAGACCGTGCGGCATCGGCAGCGCATCGAACATCACGTGCAGCTGCGAGGCGATGATCAGGATGCCGATACCGGCAAGCATGCCGCTGACCACGGCTGGCGAGACGACGCGAAACCACACGCCGATCCTCGCCAGGCCCGCGGCCAGCTGAATCACGCCGGACAGCAGCACGACCGGACCCAGCGCGATCAGGCCGTATTGCTGGATCAGCTCATAGACCAGCACCGCCAGACCAGCCGCCGGGCCGCTGACCAGCAGCGGGGAACCGGCGAAGAAGCCGACGATGATGCCGCCGACGATGCCGGTGATCAGGCCGGTGACCGGCGGCGCACCCGATGCGATGGCGATGCCCATGCACAGCGGCAAGGCCACCAGGAACACCACGAGTGACGCCAGCACATTCTGGCCGAAGCCCTTGCGGAATTCGTCAATGTAGCTTGCCGGCGCTGCAGATGCGGTCATCGGGCACCTCCCATGGCAGCGACACGACGCGGCGGCTCGATGTCCTGAGGGGCGTCGCCGCCATCGTTCATCAAGTACTCCTCGATCGGCACAAAGCGCTTGCGACGCTGGCAGTACGCCTTGATGGTGCCGTTCTCGATGTTGTAGACCCAGCCGTGCACGCGCACCTGGCCGGCAGCCAGACGCGCCGCCACCGACGGATGCGTGCGGATGTGGTCGATCTGGGCGATGACGTTCTCTTCGGTCAGGGTGTCCAGATGATCGGCGGCGCAGTCGCAGGCGTAGTTGTGCTCGACGACACGCTTGGCCACGTGCGCATGTCGCAGCCAGGCGCTGACGGCGGGCAGCCCCGGCTGCTCGTCGGACTTGGCCAGCGCCTTCATGGCGCCGCAATCCGAGTGGCCGCAGATGACGATGTCCTTCACACCCAAGGCGGTGACGGCGTACTCGATCGCCGCCGACACGCCACCGGTGAACTGCGCGTACGGCGGCACGATGTTGCCGACGTTGCGGCAGACGAACAGGTCGCCCGGATTGCTGCTGGTGAACAGCTCGGGGATCACACGGGAATCGGCGCAGGTGATCACCATCGTGTGCGGGTTCTGCGAGGCGGCCAGCTTCTCGAACAGCTCCTTACGCTGCGGATAGGTGGTGTCGCGGAATTGCTTGAAGCCCTTGATCAGACGATCCATCAAATTTTCTCCCAGGCAGGGTTGATACATGAGGGTCGTCGCCGCGGCCCGCCGTGGTCACACGGCAGCGCTCGCGTCGGCAACGACACGTTAAAAAAAACGATTGAATTGGAGGAACAGGCGCCCGCGCGACGGAGCATCCGCCGCGAAGGGATCGGCTTCAGGCGATCGGGGGGCGCAACAGCTCGTCAGGTCGATGCGGCAACGGCGTGGAATCGGATTCCAGCAGGATGCGCTTGGCGAAGTACACCGATGGCGCGCGGCGGGGGCCGTTGTTGGCTTCCAGTTCGTCCATCGGCGCGACGAGCTGGATGGCGCGGCCTTCTTCTTCGTATTCGCCGTCCGGCGCCTGATCCGGGAGGGCGATCTGCTTGACTTGGCCGGCGCCTGTTTTCTGCACGGAGATCGTGCACTGCTGCTTTGAAATCGAGCAGGCGGTGGCCAGCGAAGCGCCGGCCATGGTCGCACCGCTGACCCAGAACATGGCGAGGCTCAGCAGCAACACCCACAGGCGTGCCAGCGACGAGCGATACCACTGTCTGTGAATCGTCGAAATCATCGGTTCAGCAAAATTAGGCAGACCACTCTGACCGCATACTTTTACAAATGTGCGATCTTCGAAGCAAATATATGGCCATGCTAAGCATGGATTTCAAGCGCATATAGCAAAAAGGCGCCCGACGGCGCCTTTCTACCTCTGCGTCAGTGAACGCTCAGTGAGCGCCCGAGCCGCCCTTGATCTTCTTGACGAACTCCAGGCGCGCCGCCGCCTCGATCAACTCCGCCTGCGCACGCGCGAGGTCGATGTCGGCCTTGGCGCCGGCAAGCTTCTCTTCCGCCGCCTGCTTGGCCGCGAGCGCGGCAGCCTCGTCGGCATCCTTGGCGCGCATCGCGGTGTCGGCGAGGACCGTGACCAGATACGGCTGGATCTCGAGGATGCCGCCGCCGACGAAGAACGGCAGCTCCTGCCCGTCCGGCGTCTTGACGCGAACGGTGCCCGGCTTGAGACGCGTCAACAGCGGGGCGTGACGCGGCGCGATGCCGACCTCGCCCATTTCCGCCGGCGCAAACACCATGGTCGCTTCACCGGAGTGAATCGCACCTTCGGCGCTGACGATGTCGATGTGGATGTTGGCCATATGGGCTCTCCAGCTCGATTAAAGCTTGGCAGCCTTCTCGACCGCTTCGTCGATCGTGCCGACCATGTAGAACGCCTGCTCCGGCAGGTGGTCGTACTGGCCGTCGACGATGCCACGGAAGCCGCGGATCGTTTCCTTGAGCGAAACGTACTTGCCCGGCGAACCGGTGAAGATTTCGGCGACGTGGAACGGCTGCGACAGGAAGCGCTGGATCTTGCGTGCGCGCGATACGACCTGCTTGTCCTCTTCGGACAGCTCGTCCATGCCGAGGATGGCGATGATGTCCTTCAGTTCCTTGTAGCGCTGCAGCACGCCCTGCACGTCGCGGGCGGTGTTGTAGTGCTCGGCGCCGATGACGTTCGGGTCCAACTGGCGCGAGGTCGAGTCAAGCGGATCGACGGCCGGGTAGATACCCAAGCTTGCGATGTCACGCGACAGCACGACGGTGGAGTCCAGATGCGCGAAGGTCGTCGCCGGCGACGGGTCGGTAAGGTCGTCGGCCGGCACGTAGACGGCCTGGATCGAGGTGATCGAGCCGGTCTTGGTCGAGGTGATGCGCTCCTGCA
>CAMLDZ010000092.1 GCA_946478985.1 uncultured Solimonas sp. | reverse complement strand
GTCATTTGGAACCACCAAATTCCCTCGTCGCGCCTTGCCTGGCCGCAAAGCGGGTGGCATCACAGCGGCGGCCATAGCGGTAACAGGCCCTAGGTTCATGCGCGTGGCCTTGGGCGGCGGCGATTCTAGCATCGCGATCCGCCGCGCGCCGGTGCCGGAGCTGGGGAAATCCACCAGTGAACGAGGCCTATGGGCCGACCAGCTTGGCGTCCGGAAAACCCTTGCCCGCGAGCGCTCCCTGCGCGGCCTGAGCAGCTTCGCGGCTTGCATACGGACCCGCGCGGACGCGATACAGCGTGCCTTTGGCCGTGTCGATCGGCGCCAGGATGCTGCCCTGCCCGGCCGCCTTGGCCTTGTCCTGAGCCTGCCGTGCATTGGCGATGTCGGCGAAGCCGCCGATCTGCACGTACCAGCTGCCGCCGCCGGCCGGCGGCTTGCTGGCCGGCGGCGGCGCGGCGACTGCAGGCGCCGCCGGCTTCGGCGTGTCAGCCGGTTGCGGTGCCTCGGCCGGCTTGGCCGGGGCTGGCGCCGCTTCGACCGTCGGCGGCGGCGCCTGCGGTTTGGCCGGTTCGGGCTTGGCCGCTGCCTCCGGCTTGGCGGCAGGCTTGGGGACTTCAGCCACCGGAGGTAGCGGTTTGGCAGGCGCAGGTTTGGCAGGCTCGATCTTGGGCGGCGTCACTGCCGGCGCGGCATCCTGCGGCTTGACCGGCGGCGCGGCGGGCGCGTCGCCGGCGCCATCGTCGTCGCCGCTGGCCGCGTCGATGTCGCCGGCTTGATCGCGGCCGCTGGCGGCCTGCGGAATCTCCGATGGAGCCGACTCCGGCAAGGCCTCCGGCGCTGCGGCAGCGTCGCGCGGCGTCTCGCCCGGCTCGTTGATGACGTCGTCGCGCAGGGCGATGGTGACCACCTCGCCGTCGACCTGTCGCGCGGCCTCCTGCGGCGTCGGCAACAGCGAGACGACGATGAAGGCGATCAACAGCAGCACCGCGGCGCCGGCCAGACGCCTCTTCAGTTTTTCATCCATGGACATCGATTTCACTCAAGGCGGCCGCCACGGTCAGGAAGGAGCCGCTGACGACGACGCGGCCGTCGGCGCCGGCGCGTGCACGCGCCTCGCGCAGGGCGAGGCCGATATTGTCGCAGGAATGCGCCGCCAGGCCCGCCGCTGTCAGCGTCCGGCGCAGATCCTCGGCGCCCAGGCCGCGCGGCGGCGGCAAGCCGACGGTGATGAAGGTATCGACTTGAGGCGCCAGGGCCGCCGCGACCGCGGCGACCGGCTTGTCGGACAGCATGCCGAGCACCAGCACCGTGGGCTTGCGCTCGACCGCGAGATAGTCGGCCAGCACCTGCGCCGATTCGAGATTGTGGGCGACGTCGAACAGCAGGCCGCGATGCCACTCGCAGCGGCCGCGCAGACGCAGGCCCGACAGCGCCGCGTCGATCGCCGCGCGCCCGACCGGCAGCTGCGGCTGCAAGGCATCGATCGCGGCGAGCACACCGGCGGCGTTCTGATACTGCACCGCGCCTGGCAGACCCGGCGCCGGCAGCACGTCCTGGCGCCGCGCACCGGCGCGCCACGACCAGCGCGCATCGGCGGCGATGCTGAAATCGAAGTCGCGGCCGAGCACACACAGTGGCGCGCCCAGCGCGCGTGCCTGGTTGAGCACGCTGGCCGGCGGCGCAGGCTCGACGACGATCGCCGGCCGGCCCGGCCGGAACACGCCGGCCTTCTCGCGGCCGATCTGTTCGCGATCGTCGCCCAGCCAGTCCTGGTGATCCAGGCCCACGTTGGTCAGCAGCGCCGCATCGGCGTCGACCAGGTTGACGGCATCCAGCCGTCCGCCCAGCCCGACTTCCAGCACCTGCACGTCGACGCGCGCCTCGCGGAACAGCCACAGCGCCGCCAGCGTGCCGAACTCGAAATAGGTCAGGGGAACGTCGCCGCGGGCGGCGTCGATGGCCTCGAACGCCGCGCACAGCGCCGCGTCATCGGCCGGCTGGCCGTCGACGACGATGCGCTCGCGATAGTGCAGCAGATGCGGCGAGGTATACAGGCCGGTGCGATAGCCAGCCGCGCGGTAGATGCCGGCAGCGAGAGTGGCGCTGGAGCCCTTGCCGTTGGTGCCGGCGACGGTCAGCGTGCGCGGCCGCGCATCAGGCAGGCCTAGCGCGGTGGCGACCCGGCGGATGCGATCGAGCCCCAGCTCGATCGCCCGAGGGTGCAGGCGCTCCTGCCACCGCAGCCATTCGTCGAGACGGCGCGGTGGACGCGACGTCACAGCGGGCGCGGCAGCCAGCTTATTCGCTGGCCTCGGTTGTGCCCGGCCTGGCGTCGCCCGGCGCGAAGTGCGTCAGCATTGCCAGCAGGCGGAAGATCTTCTCGCGCATCTCGCGGCGGTCGACGATCATGTCGATGGCGCCTTTCTCGACCAGAAACTCGGCGCGCTGGAAGCCTTCCGGCAGCTTCTGGCGCACGGTCTGCTCGATCACGCGCGGACCCGCGAAACCGATCAGTGCGCGCGGCTCGGCGATATGGATGTCGCCCAGTTGCGCAAAGCTGGCGGACACGCCGCCCATCGTCGGATGCGTCAGCACCGAGATGTACGGCAGGCCGCGCTCGGCCAGCTTCGCCAGTGCCGCCGAGGTCTTGGCCATCTGCATCAGCGAGAACAGCGATTCCTGCATGCGCGCGCCGCCGGAGGCGTGGAAGCACACGTACGGCACGCCGTACTCCAGGCAGGCGTTGACGCCGCGCGTGAACTTCTCGCCGACGACGCTGCCCATCGAGCCGCCCATGTAGCTGAACTCGAAGGCGGCGGCGACCAGCGGCATGCCCTGCAGGCGGCCGCGCATCACCACCAGCGCGTCCTTCTCGTCGGTATCGGCCTGCGCTTCCTTGATGCGATCGGTGTACTTGCGGCTGTCCTTGAACTTCAGCGGATCGGTGGGACCGAGATCGCTGGCGATCTCGTCACGGCCGTCGGCGTCGAGGAAGTGGTTGAGGCGCGCGCGCGCCTCGATCGGCCGGTGCACGCCGCACTTGGGGCAGACTTCCAGCGTGCGTTCGAGCTCGGCGCGGTACAGCACCGACTGGCAGCTTTCACACTTGGTCCACAAGCCTTCCGGGACGTTGCGCTTGCGGGCACCGGCGGTCAGCAGCTTGGAACCGTAGATTTTGTCGAGCCAGCTCATCGATTTTTCGGTCATGGCCTGTTCAGAAGCTGCGTATGTTACCGATCCTTGAACGATAGCGCCCGATCAGCCGAGGCTGTCAAGGGCGGCGCGCAGACTGCCGAGCTTTTCCTGCAAGACCGGCGCGATCTGCGCCGGCTGCGCCTGCAGGCGTTCGACTTCCGAGACCAGCGCGCTGCCGACCACCACCCCGTCCGCCAGCTGGCCGATGGCCTTGGCCGAGGCGGCGTCGCGGATGCCGAAGCCGACGGCCAGCGGCAGCTCGGTATGGGCGCGGATCTTGGCCAGCTGCCGCTCGACACTGCCCACATCCAGCGTCGCCGCTCCGGTCACGCCCTTGAGCGAGACGTAATAGAGATAGCCGCTGGCCTCGCGGGCGATCGCGGCGATGCGCGCGTCCGGGCTGGTGGGCGCCAGCAGGAAGATGCAGTCCAGGCCGTGCGCACGCAGCGTCGGCAGGTAGTCGCCCGCCTCTTCCACCGCCAGGTCGACGATCAGCACGCCGTCGACGCCGCTGGCCTGCGCCTTCTCGGCGAAGGGCGTCAGACCGCGCATCTCGATCGGGTTCAGGTAGCCCATCAGCACCACCGGCGTCTCGGCATCCTGCCGGCGGAACTCGGCAACCATGTCGAGGACGTCCCAGAGCCCGGTGCCGTGCAGCAGCGCGCGCTCGCAGGCCAGCTGGATCGTCGGGCCGTCGGCCATCGGATCGGAGAACGGCACGCCCAGCTCGATGACGTCGGCGCCACCGGCCACCAGCGCGTGCATCAGGCCCACCGTCACGCCCGGGTTCGGGTCGCCGGCGGTGATGTACGGAATCAGCGCCTTGCGGCCGGCGGCGCGCAGCGTGCCGAGACGTTTCGCGATACGGCTCATGTCAGCGAGATCCCTTCCAGCTTGGCGATCGTGAAAATGTCTTTGTCCCCACGTCCTGAAAGATTGACGACGATGCGCTTGCCGGCGCCCAGCCTGGGTGCCAGCTTCTTGGCGTAGGCGATCGCGTGCGAGGACTCCAGCGCCGGGATGATGCCTTCGCTGCGCGTCAGCTCGTGGAACGCGGCGAGCGCTTCGTCATCGGTAGCGCCGACGTACTGGACGCGGCCGCTGTCCTTGAGCCAGGAATGCTCCGGCCCGACGCCGGGGTAATCCAGGCCAGCGGAGATCGAGTGCGTGCCGAGGATCTGGCCGTTGTCGTCGGCCATGATGTAGGTGCGGTTGCCGTGCAGCACGCCGGGACGGCCGGCCGACAGGGGCGCGGCGTGATCCGGCGTGTCGATGCCGCGGCCGGCGGCCTCGACGCCGTACATCGCGACCTCCGGAAAATCGAGCATCGGATGGAATAGGCCGATGGCATTGGAGCCGCCGCCTACGCAGGCGACCAGTGCATCGGGCAGCGCGCCGAATCTCTCGCGGCTCTGCGTGATGACCTCGCGGCCGATCACCGACTGGAAGTCGCGCACCATCATCGGATACGGATGCGGGCCGGCGACGGTGCCGATCACGTAGAAGGTGTCGTCCACGTTGGTCACCCAGTCGCGCAGCGCTTCGTTGAGCGCGTCCTTGAGCGTCTTGGTGCCACTGTGCACCGGACGCACTTCGGCGCCGAGCAGCTTCATGCGGTAGACGTTGGGCGACTGCCGCTGCACGTCCTCGGCGCCCATGTAGACCACGCACTTCAGGCCCAGGCGCGCCGCGATCGTCGCGCTGGCGACGCCATGCTGGCCGGCGCCGGTCTCGGCGATGATGCGGGTCTTGCCCAGGTGCTTGGCCAGCAGCGCCTGGCCGACCGTGTTGTTGACCTTGTGCGCGCCGGTGTGATTCAGATCCTCGCGCTTGAGCCAGATCTCCGCGCCGCCCCAGGCTTTGGTCAGGCGCTGCGCGTGATAGAGCGGGCTCGGCCGGCCGACGTAATCGCGCAGATCGGCATCGAACTCGGCGATGAACGCCGGATCGTCCTTGAGCCGCTCGTAGGCTTCGGTGAGCTCGCGCAGCGGCTCCATCAGGGTTTCGGCGACGAACTGGCCGCCGTAGGGGCCGAAGTGGCCTTTGGCGTCGGGCAGACGCGGCTTGTTGTCACTCATGCGTTTCCTCGAAGCAGGCGCTGGTCGGCGCGGCGGACCGCCGCGACGAAGGCGCGCATCTTGTCGTGATCCTTGATCCCGGGCCGCGACTCGACGCCGCTGGAGACGTCGACCGCGTACGGGCGAATGGTAGCGATGCCGCGCCCGACATTGGCCGGGTTCAGGCCGCCCGCCAGCAGCACCGGCTTGCCGAGCTTGGGCAGCGCCTGCCAGGCAAAAGTCTGACCGCTGCCGCCCATGCCGCCCGGCGCGTGGCTGTCGAGCAGCAGCGCCGCGGCCGAACGGTAGCGGCGCGCCAAGGTGGGCAGCGCCACCTTGCCGCCCATCGCCACGGCTTTCAGGTACGGCGTATTGAAGCTCTCGCAGAACTCGGCGCTTTCGCTGCCGTGGAACTGCACCAGCTCCGGCCTGAGCGCGTCGATCGCGTCCTGCACGAAGGCGGCGTCGGCATCCTTGACCAGCACCACGGTGCTGACCAGCGGCGGCACCGCGGCGCGCAGCTTGGCCGCCTGCGCGAGCGTCACGTAACGGGGGCTGGCCGGAACCAGGATCAGGCCGATCGCATCGGCGCCAACGGCGATGGCAGCATCCAGATCGCCGGGGCGGCGGATGCCACAGAACTTGATGCGGGTACGGGACACTTCAGCCTTTGTCATATGTTCGGCGCAGCCAGCCGCTGCACGCGGCCCTCAGCCCACCATTGGCTCCGCCAATGGTTCCCCCTCTCCCGCTGTGCGGGAGAGGGGCGGTCGTGTCGCTGCGCGACGCTATGTTCCGGGAAACCAGGGCGCGGGCGCGTCAGGGAGGGCGAATTCTGCCGGATATCGCGGCCCTACGAAACACAGGCCGGCGGCCGGCGCGGTCATGCCGGCGCGCTTGCGGTCGCGGCCGGCCAGTACCTCGGCGACCCAGGCCAGCGGCTGACGGCCCTGGCCGACCTCGGCCAGCGTGCCGGTGATATTGCGCACCATGTGATGCAGGAAGGCATTGCCGGCAACGTCGATCACCACGAAATCGCCGCGGCGCTGCACGCTCACCGCGAACAGCTCGCGCACCGGCGTCGGTGCCTGGCACTCGGAATCACGGAACGCCGAGAAATCATGCTCGCCGATCAGCACCTGCGCCGCCGCATGCATGGCCTCGGCGTCGAGCCGCTGCGGCCACCAGGCGCTGCGGTCCAGGGCCAGCGCGCTGCGCGCGCGGGTGTTGTGGATCACGTAGCGGTAGCGCCGCTCCACCGCCTTGAAGCGCGCGTGGAAATGCTCCGGCACCGCCTGCACCCAGCGCAGGCTGATGTCGCGCGGCAGATTGGTGTTGGTGCCCAGCAGCCAGGCGTAGTCGCTGCGCCGCGCCGGGCTGTCAAAGTGCACGACCTGCTGCAACGCATGCACGCCGGCATCGGTGCGGCCGGCGGCGGTCACCGTCAGCGGATGATCGGCGACCTTGGCCAGTGCACGCTCCAGCTCCGCCTGCACGGTGCGGCGATGCTGCAAGGCCTGCCAGCCGGAATAGGCGCTGCCGACGTACTCGACACCCGCGGCGTAACGCGTCACGACGTGCGGATCCCCTCGCCTGCTTCAGCCCAGCCGGCCGAGCAGCTGCCGCGCCTCCAGGCGCTGCGCATCGCTGCCATGCTGCAGCACTTCGTCGAGCAGGCCCCGCGCCATGTCGTTGTCGCCCATGTCGACATAGGCGCGCGCCAGATCCAGCTTGGTGCCGGATTCGTCGCCGGAGATCGGATCGCTGTCCGCGGCCAGCGCGTCGAAGTCGAAATCCTCGATCTGGAACGGCGGCGTGTCCTGCGGGCGCAAGGCGCCTGCTGCGGCGCCTGTTTCGGTCGGCGTCTCGGCTGGCGTCGTCGGCAGGTCGAAGCCGGAGAGGTCGAAGTCGACGCTGGCCGCCGGGTCGCTGTCGACCGGCGCCTGCGTGGCGGGTGCGGCGACTTCCGGCATCCGGATGTCGAAGTCGCCGAGGTCGAACTCGACCGTGCGCTCGCGTTCGATCAGCGGCGCGGCCGCCTCGTCCGGCGACGCGGCGGGCACCTCGAATTCTTCAAGCTGGAACTCCACCGGATCCAGCGCATCGGCCAGCGGATCGTCGATCTGCTGCTGGGCCTGGGCGATCCCGGCATCGAGCACGGCGTCGAACGGCGCCGGCGCGGCGAGCGGCGGTTCGGCGAGCGGCGGTTCGGGCGTGAACTCCGGCGCCAGCACCGGCACGGCGGCACCACCGGCCAGCAGCAGCGCCTGATAGTCGGCTTGCGGCAGACGCGGCTGCAGTTTCTCCAGCAGCGCCTTGTAGTCGTCGCGGCGGCCGGCTTCGAGGTAGGCCAGCGCCAGCTTGGCACGGACATCGTCGCGGTCGGGCTGCTGCGCGGCCGCGCGTTCGAGCAGCGCCACGGCCTCGTCGAGCAGGCCATGCGCGGAATGGAACTCGGCCTCGCTGAGCGGATCGAGCGCGTCCATGTCGACCGGCGCGCTCTGCGCAGCGAATTCGTCGGCCAGGTCGAAACCACCACCCAACGCAAAATCCAGGTCCTGCTCCGCCGCCACGTGCGTGGTCGCGGGCGCTATGGCGTCGGCGGCCGCGTCGGTGCCGTGCACTTGCACGTCGATACCGGGCTGCGGCGGCATCACGATCTCGACCGGCGGTACTTCGTCAGCAAGCTCGGCTTGCGTGCGCTCGAAATCGTCCTGCGCCGACAGTACGGCCGCCGCGGCGGCGCCGCTGCCAGCCGCTGCGGCGGCAAAGTCCGGTGCGGACCGCGGTGTCAGCGGCTTGGGCGGCAGCTCCGGCATGCGCGGGATGCGCTGGCCGCGGCGGCGGCGCCAGCGCTTGGCCAGCACGCCGATCAACGCGATCAGCAACAGCAGCAGTAACAGCGGAATCAGCAGGTCCTCGACCAAGGTGTCGGACGCGGCCGGCGGCGGCGGCAAGGCACGCGGCGGCTTGCTGGCCGAAGGCTGTGGTTCCGCAGGCGGCTGGCTTGCCGGCGCCGTTGCCGCTTCTTCGGCGTCCGTGACAGCGCCGGTCTCGCCGGTGCCGGTGCCCGCGGCCGCCGGCGTTGCGGAGGCGGCGTCGGTACCGGTCGGGGGCGGCACATCGGCAGCGGCTGCCGGTGCGGCGTCGGCCGGCGGCGCGGGGACCGCCGCCGCCGGAGCGGCAGGGACAGGCGCTACTGCAGCCGGCGGGGTCGCCGCGGCTGGCTTGGCGGCCGGCGCGTCGGCCGCAGCCGATGGCGATGCTGCGTCACCCAGATCGAGCTGCGGCCGGCGCGTGCGCGTTGCCTGCGGCAGGCCGCGGCGCAGGCGGCTGATGGCGATGCTGGCCTGCTCGGCGTCGACCGCGCGCATGTCGGCCTCGCTGGGTACGCGCAGCATCGAGCCCTTCATCAGGCCGTTGAAGCGGCCCTCGAAGGCGCGCGGATTGCTGTTGTAGATGGCCAGCAGGGCCTGATCCATGCTGACGGCGCGATCGCCGCGCATGCGCTCGGCGATGCTCCACAGGGTTTCACCCGGCTTGACCGGCCCGTAGAAGTCGACAGCCGGCGCGCCGCGCTGGCTTTGCACCGGCGGCGTGGCGGCACCGGCGGGCGCCGGTGCAGCGGGGGTGGGTGCAGCAGGGGCCGGGGCAGCGGGAGCCGGGGCAGCAGGAACGGCGGCGGGCGCAGCGACAGCCGGCGGCGCCTCGGCAGCGGCCGGCGCCGGGCTGGCGGCGAACGCGGCGGCCGGCGGCGCCGGTTTGGCGGCCTCGTCTTCGGTCTGGTAGTAGCGCGGTGCCGGCGTGGCCTGCGCACGCGCCACCGTGGCAGCGCGGCGCGCGGCGACTTCCGGCGGATCGAGCAGTGCGCTGTACTGGCGCAGCACACGGTTGCCCCCTCCGCTGACCTCGACCAGCATCTGCACGTAGGGCTCATGCAGCGGCTGGGTGCTGCTGACTTCGATGCGCGGCGCGCCATCGGTGCGGACCGCGAAGCGCAGCAGCGAGGCCTCGGCGCCGCGCGGCAGGCCGGCGCGGGCGTAGTCGTCGGCGTCGGCCAGCCGGACACGCAGGCTGGCGGCTTCCTCGGCCGTCACCGAGGTCAGCGGAATGCTGGCGTCGAAGCGCTGGTTGAGATGCGAGCGCACGTCGATCTCGGCCAGCCCCAGCGCCCCGGCCGAAGCCGTCCATACCGCGATGCAGAGCAAGGCCGCCAGCGCCGGCACACCCCTTTTCATGACAGATACCTCGTCGGCGCACGCAGCGGCCGCGCGCGCTCGCAGCCCGGATCGGGAACCAGCTCAGGCGGCGCGACGGCGGCGGCAGATTTCATGGGTTGTCGGCAAATCCGGCATCCGTCGACACCGCGACGGGCGGCGCACCAGACAAGCCTTGCAGCTCATGCTGGCGCTTGAGATTGATTCTATAAGTGCCTTTACAGCGTTCGGTTTATACCGGATGACCTATAAATAGTCACGGCTCAGGATCTCGGCGTTCAGCACTGCATTGAGGGCGCTGCAGCGACGATTGTTGTCTGCCGTCAGCCACAGCGACAGGCCGGTCTCGCCGCTGCGCCGCAGTCGGCCGATCGACACCACTTCGGTCATCGCCGCGTCGGTCACCGGCGTCGGCGCCGCTTCGGCCTCGCCCGCCGCGACCAGTTCGACAGCGTTGAGCGCAGCCAGCTTTTCGCTCACCGCGTGCAGTTCGGGCGCTTCCGCCAGATCCAGTTCCAGGGCCGCGCCGAATCCGTAGAACACCGGCACGCGCAAGAGATTCACATGTGTGGCGACCGGCGCGCCCAGATGGCTCTGCAGCTCGTCGGCGATACGGCGCTCGCGCTCGGTACGGCCGTCGACGCCGGCATCGGCGTCCTGCGGCAGCACATTGAAGGCGATCTGCCGCGGGTAGAAGCGGCGCTCGTAGAAGCGCGCGTTGAGCAGCGCGGTGGTCTCGCGCGCCAGATCCTCCAGCGCGGCGCGTCCGCCGTCGGAGGCCGGCAGCAGGCCGGTGAGCGAGAGGCGACGCACGCCGAAGGCACCGTCGAGACAGGCGACGATCGGCGCCAGGGCGACGACGAGCGGATCCGGCATGCCGACGATGTTGCGCTCGTTGAAGCGTGCCAGCGCGCGCGGATTGACGTCGGCGACCACCAGCGGAATGGCCGAATCGCGCCAGTCGCAGCCGACCGCGTCGATCACCACAGCGCCGGCGTCGGCGGCGCGTTCGGCCTGGGCGATCAGCTCCGGATCGGCCTCGGCGAGAAACACCAGTTGCACCTGGCCGAAGTCGAAGCTGCGCGCGTCGTCGAGCAGCAGCGGGCGGCCGGCGAAGCTGACGGTGCGCTCGTCGTCCGGTTCCAGCACCAGGGCTGACACCTCGCCGAGCGGAAAGCGGCGCTCGACCAGCAATTCGAACAGGGCTTCGGCGACGGGGCTGTCGCCGCCGAGGATGGCGGTCTCAAAACGCTTGCTCATGCAGATCTCTCAGAAACAAAGAACCCGCCCGCAGGACTGCGGGCGGGTCTGGTACGGCTAGTTTACGCGGCGCTTCAGCGATCGAGCAGGATGCGCAGCATGCGGCGCAGCGGCTCAGCAGCGCCCCACAACAACTGATCACCGATCACGAAGGCCGACAGGTACTGCGGGCCGAGGTTGAGCTTGCGCACGCGGCCGACGCCAACCTGCAGGCCGCCGGTGATCGATGCCGGGGTCAGTTCCTTGACGGTCACCGGCTTGTCGTTGGGCACCCACTTCACCCAGTCGTTGCCGCTCTTGATGATGCTTTCGATCTCCGCCAGCGGCAGCTCGCGCTTGAGCTTGATCGTCAGCGCCAGCGAGTGGCAGCGCATCGCGCCGATGCGCACGCACAGGCCGTCGACCGGAATGACGGCGTCCGGCGCGTTGCCGAGGATCTTGTTGACCTCGGCCTGGCCCTTCCACTCTTCCTTTGACTGGCCGTTGTCGAGCTGCGCGTCGATCCACGGAATCAGGCCGCCGGCCAGCGGCGCACCGAAGAACTCCGTCGGCACGTCCTCACGGATCGCGCTCGCCACCTTGCGGTCGATGTCGAGGATCGCCGAAGCCGGCGTCGCCAGTTCGTCGGCCACCGCTGCGTGCACCACGCCCATGCCCTTGAGCAGCTCGCGCATGTGGTTGGCACCGCCGCCCGACGCGGCCTGGTAGGTCATCGAGCTGACCCACTCGACCAGGCCTTCACGGAACAGGCCGCCGACGCCCATCAGCAAGATGGAGTTGGTGCAATTGCCGCCGATGTAGTTCCTGACGCCCTTGGCCAGCGCCGCGTCGATCACGCCGCGGTTGACCGGGTCGAGGATGATCACCGCGTCATCCTTCATGCGCAGGCTCGACGCCGCGTCGATCCAGTAGCCGGTCCAGCCGGCGGCCCGCAGCTTCGGGTAGATCTCGCCGGTGTAGTCGCCGCCCTGGCAGGTGATGATCACGTCCATCGCCTTGAGCGCGTCGATGCTGTTGGCATCCTTGAGCGCCGGCGTGGCCTTGCCGCCGATCACCGGACCGGCGCCGCCAGCCGCCGAGGTGCTGAAGAAGTGCGCATCGATCAGCGCGAAATCGTTCTCTTCCTGCATGCGCTGCATCAGCACCGAGCCGACCATGCCGCGCCACCCGACCAGACCTACCTGCTTCATGACGTACAACCTCTCTTAACTTGGATGTTCCCCCTCTCCCCACTGGTGGGGAGAGGGTCGGGGTGAGGGGCGGGGGGGGGGCGGCGCCCCCGACCCCACACCACGCCGGGGGGCGGAGTGTCGTGGCTGA
>CAMLDZ010000091.1 GCA_946478985.1 uncultured Solimonas sp. | reverse complement strand
GCGCTAGCCGTCGCTGTCACATCCGCGTCACCGCAGCGTAACGTCACTACAACGCCCGATTCATAGAGTGCGCAGCGTCCACAGGAGTGACGCATGTCCGCACGCATTGACGGTGATCTGCCGCGCCGCCCGCGATTCGAGGTCCGCTTCGCGCAAACCCAGGCGGAAATTCTCAAGACGCAGCAGCTGCGCTACCGCATCTTCGCGGGCGAGCTGGGCGCGCAGATCGACAGCGGTGTCGACGGCGGCGTCGACCACGATTCATTCGACCCGTTCTGCCGCCACCTGATGGTGGTCGAGCAGGACAGCGGCGAGATCATCGCCTGCACGCGCATCCTCACCGATGACCGCGCGCCGGGCGCCGGCGGCTTCTACTCGGCCGGCGAGTTCAACCTGGCGATGCTCGATGCGCTGCCGGGCCGGGTGATGGAGATCGGCCGCACCTGCGTCGCCGCCGAACACCGCAACGGCGCGGTGATCGCCACGCTGTGGCAGGGCATCGCCGCCTTCATCATCAACCACGGCTACGACTACCTGTTCGGCTGCGCGTCGATCGGCCTCGAAGACGGCGGCGCCAGCGCGCACGCGATCCTCGAACAGATCCGCGCCAAGCACATGGCGCCGGACTACCAGCGCGTGCGGCCTTACATCCCGCTGCCGGCAGCGGACCGCCGCATCACCGAAAAGCCGCGCATGCCGCCGCTGCTCAAGGCTTATCTGAGCCTGGGTGCCAAGGCCTGCGGCGAGGCGTACTGGGACCGCGACTTCAACTGCGCCGACGTCTTCATGCTGCTCAACGTCAGCGATCTGCACCCGCGCTATGCGCGCCACTTCCTCGGCCAGGCGGTCCCGGCCGCAGCGACCGGCACCATCGTCGAATGAGCCGAGTCTTGTCCGGCACTGCCCGGCTGCTCTGGCGCAGCCTGCGCCTGCTGCCGCATCTGCTGCTCGGGCTGGCGATGTCGGCGCTGGTCGGTGTCGACTTCGGCAACCGCCTCGACCGGCCGCGGCTGGCACGCTGGTGGCACCGGCATCTGCTGCGCATCATCGGCCTGCGCATCGAGATGCGCGGCCAGCCCCTGCGCGGCCCGCATATCAGTGTCGCCAACCACGTCTCCTGGCTCGACATCCCGCTGCTCGGCTCGCTGGCGCCGACGCGCTTCATCGGCAAGGCGGAGATCCGCCACTGGCCAGTCGCCGGCTGGCTGGCGACCGCCTCCGGCACTTACTACCTGCGTCGCGGCAAGGGCGGTGCGCGCCCGCTGCTCGACCGCCTGGTACCGGCGCTGCAGAACGGCGGCACGGTGACGCTGTTTCCGGAAGGCACGACGACCGACGGCACGCAGCTGCTGCCGTTCCATGCCCGCCTTTTCGGCGCGGCGATCGAGGCGCGCTGCCCGGTGCAGCCGGTGGCCCTGCACTACGCGCCGGACCGCGACGGCCAGCGGGTCGCGCCCTTCATCGGTGACGACGATCTGCTGCGCCATTTGCTGCGCGTGCTGCGGGCGCCCGGGCTGCGCGTGACCGTGAGCTATGGCGAGGCGCTGGCGGCGTGCGGCGATCGCGACACGCTGGCGACACAGGCGCGAAGCGCCATTGCCGCCCAGCTGGCCCTGGCGCCGGCGCCGGCGGTGCGCCAGACCCGGCCGGTGCGCCCCGCTCTGGCGGCTTGACCGGCAACGCGGCGGCGTACAATGACGACGTCCGTTCGTGGAGCCGTCATGAGCCTCAGCCCGTCCCCAGATTCCGAATCGCGGTCCGAACCTGCCACGCCGGCCACCCCGGCGCGGCCGAAGGCGGTCGTGCAGGGCGAGAAGCTGCGCGGCGCCGACAAGATGGCGCGCATCCCGATCAAGATCGAGCCCACCGTCGCGCCGCTGCGCAAGCCGACCTGGATCCGCGCCAAGAGCCAGGGCACGCCGGAAGTCGCGCGCATCAAGGAAGTCCTGCGCGCCAACCATCTGCATACGGTCTGCGAGGAAGCCGGCTGCCCGAACCTGGGCGAGTGCTTCAGCAAGGGCACCGCGACCTTCATGATCATGGGCGACATCTGCACGCGGCGCTGCCCGTTCTGTGACGTCGCCCACGGCCGGCCGAATCCGCTCGACACCAACGAGCCGGTCAATCTGGCGAAGACCATCGCCGAAATGCGCCTGCGCTACGTGGTGATCACCAGCGTCGACCGCGACGACCTGCCGGACGGCGGCGCCGCGCACTTCGCGGCCTGCATCCGCGAATCGCGGGCGCGGGCGCCGGAGCTGACGATCGAGGTGCTGGTGCCGGACTTCCGCGGCCGCATGGACCCGGCGCTGGCGATCTTCAAGGACAACCCGCCGGACGTCTTCAACCACAATCTGGAAACCGTGCCGCGGCTCTACAAGCAGGCGCGGCCCGGTTCCGACTACGACTGGTCGCTGGACCTGCTGGAGCGCTTCAAGGACCTGCATCCGAACGTGCCGACCAAGTCCGGGCTGATGCTGGGCCTGGGCGAAGAGATCGACGAGATCGAGCAAGTGATGCGCGATCTGCGCGCGCACGGCGTCGACATGCTGACGCTCGGCCAGTACCTGCAACCGTCGAAGAACCATCTGCCGGTCGCCCGCTACGTGCACCCGGACGAGTTCGAGCGGCTGCGCGTGATCGGCGAGCAAATGGGCTTCAGCCACGTCGCCAGCGGCGCGATGGTGCGCTCCAGCTACCACGCCGACCTGCAGGCCGAGCACGTGCTCGGCGTACATGGCTGAGGCCGCGCGACTGTGATTCAGGTAGCGCCGCCCCTTCCGCCTTCCCACTAAAATGAAATCCTCGCGCCGGGCTTCCAGCGCGGACGAGCTGGGGTTCGAACGGCCTGTGCTTTGCAAGGTAAAGCACGGGGCGGGCGCGGCCCAGGTTTACTGCGATCGTGTGCCGCCTGTCGTCTGCAACGCTCAGCGGCGTGAATCGCACCGATCGTCATCGCGGTAAAGGGAACAGGGGATCCCCACTCATGATCGAATCACTTCATCGCCGCCGGCCGGCTGCCGGCGGACGCAGATTGTTGTCGGCCCTGCTGCTGCTCGGTGCCGGCCTGGCGCCGCAGCTGGCCTTCGCCGATGACTGCCTGGTCGTCGGCACCGAGACGCGCGGGGTCGTCAATGGCCGCGCCACGGTGGTTGGCCGCGCCGAGCTGACGCGCAACTTCGGTCCTGTCACTGGCGCTTACGGCGACGAAGCGGCCACGGTGGCGGCGATGCGCGACACCGTCGAAAGCTATCTGCTCTCGCTCGGCGCCGGCAGCGACATCATATTCCGCGACACCCCCCTCGACCCGGTGCTGGATGGTTATCGCGCCAGCGGCGGCTCGGCCGCGGTGACCTGCGACACCACCGGCCCCGGCGGCACCACCTCGGTCGTCGAGCAATATTCGGTCGCGCATCTCGTCGTCGGCCAGCTGACGCCGGACGCAGCCAGCACACTGACCGTCGATCTGAGCGCCGCGCCGGAAACCCTTGCGCTCGGCGCCAGCAGCACGCTGAGCTGGACCAGCAGCAATGCTCTGGGCTGCACGGCCTCCGGCGCCTGGAGCGGCGCCCGCCCGCCCAGTGGCACCGAGACCATCACGCCGACGGCGACCGGCAGCCAGAGCTACACGCTGAGCTGCGCCGGCAATGGCGGCGCCACCGGCAGCGACACCGTCACCGTCACCGTGCAGGCGGCCGGTCCGGTCATCGACAGCTTCGTCGCCACGCCGGCACAGGTGGCACCGGGCGCCAACCTGACGCTGAGCTGGGCGGCGCGCAATGTCGACGGCTGCACGGCCTCCGGCGACTGGAGCGGCACCCTCCCCGTGCAGGGCGAGCAGACGCTGAATGCCGGCCAGGCCGGCACGCGCAATTACACCCTGAGCTGCAGCGGCCCCGGCGGGCTGGCCACGCAGACGCTGAGCGTACAGG
Organism: uncultured Solimonas sp.; assembly: GCA_946478985.1. The sequence continues at coordinate 8,152 of CAMLDZ010000091.1, read as the reverse complement.
TCAGCGACGGCGGCTCGATCCCGTCGCCGGTGATCGACTCGTTCACCGCCACGCCGGAGCACGCGCAGCTCGGCCAGAGCGTGCAGCTGGACTGGAGCAGTTCCAACACCAGCAGCTGCACCGCCTCCGGCGACTGGTCCGGCGCGCAGCCGGTCGACGGCAGCTTCAGCCTGACCCCGCAGGCCGTCGGCACGCTGACGTTCACGCTCAGCTGCAGCGACGGCAGCGCGACAACCTCGCAGCAGCTCAGCGTGCCGGTATCCGAAGGCACCGTCACCGCCACCAGCGGCGGCGGCGCCAGCGGCCCTCTGCTGCTGATTCCGCTGGCCCTGCTGGCGCTGCGCCGCCGGCGCGCCTTGCTGGCCGGCGCGCTGGCGCTGAGCCCGCTGGCCGCCGCCGCCCAGGATGCAGCCGATCCCGCCGCCTGCAAGCTGTTCCGCGACGGCATCTGGCAAGTGGTCGGCAAGACCTCGATGGAGGACTGCCTGCGGCAGATCGCGCAGACGCAGGCGGCGCCGGACGAAAGCGGCCTGCGCTTCGGCTACTGGGGCGAACTGCCGCTGGCGGTCGGCGCCGCCGGCATCTACCGCTCCGACAACGGCGGCCGCAGCTGGACACCGCTGGCAGTCGCGCCGCCCGCTGCAGCGGCGATCCCACCGCCGGCACCGGCCGCTGCACCGCCGCCGCCGGAACCGGCAGTCGCGGCCGACGGCGCCGAAGCGCCGCAGCAAGCCCCCGCGGCGCCAACGACCGAGCAGCCACTCGGCTCGGCCCCGGCTGCGGCTGCGGAGAAGCCCGCCGAGGCGGTCGCGACACCGGTCATGCCGGCACAGCCGGCCGCCCGCCCTCAGTCGGCTGATGGCCTGCGCACGCTGTACGTCGGCCTGCGCGCCGGCGTGATCACGACCGACATCAGCGATTCCACGCTCAGTCGCGCCCTGCACGATCGCGGCGAGAGCATCGATGCGCAGCTGGCCGACGACAGCGACATCGGCGGCGCGCTCTATCTCGGCTGGCAGCCGGTGCCGCGGCTGGCGGTGGAAATCGGCTACCAGCGGCTCGGCGAGTTCAAGGCCGAGCTGTCCGGCGCACCCGTCGACGCCAGTGCCGCCACCAAGGGGCTGGCCCAGGCCTTCGGCGGCAGCGGCCATGGCCTGAGCGTCGCCGCGCGTTATTTCATGCCGCTGGCCGAGCAGTTCGACGTCGCGCCGCGCGCCGGCCTGTACGCCTGGCGGACCGAGATCGAGATCGACGGCCCGCAGGGCAGCAGCAGCGTCAAGGAGAACGGCACCGGCTACCTGCTGGGCGCCTCGTTCGGCTGGCTGCCGACGCCGCAGTGGCGCGTGGCGCTGGGCGGCGAGTGGCAGCGCCCGCAGTCCGGCGTCAGCCAGCTGCAGTACGGCGTCGAGGTGGAATGGCGCTTCGCGGCCTGGTAGGCCGCGAAGCATTCAGAGCGCGGCCAGCAGCTGGCGGTGCACACCGCCGAAATCGCCGTTGCTCATCACCAGCAGGCGATCGCCCGTTCTGGCTTCGGCGGCGATCGCGGCCACCAGCGCCGCCAGGTCGTGGTGCACGCGCAGCCGCGCGCCGAGCTTGCCGAGCGCGGCGGCGGCGTCCCATTTGAGATCCGGCCGCGCGTAGACGAAGGCGAGATCGGCGGCGTGCAGGCTGTCGGCCAGCTCATCGGCGTGCGTGCCCAGCCGCATGGTGTTGGAGCGCGGCTCCAGCACCGCGAGGACGCGGCCGCCGGACTGGCGCTTGAGCGCATCGACGGTGACTTCGATCGCCGTCGGATGGTGCGCGAAGTCGTCGTAGACCTGCACGCCGCGGGCCTCGCCGATCAGCTCCAGCCGGCGCTTGACGCTCTTGAAGCCGGCCAGTGCCTCGATCAGCAGCGGCACCGGCACGCCGACGTGCTCGGCCGCCGCAAACGCCGCCAGGGTGTTGGCCACATTGTGGGTGCCGGCCAGCGGCGTCGGCACGCAGCCGTGCATCAGGCCATCAGCGATCAGCTCGAAGTGCCCCGGCCCGTTGCACTCCTCGGTCTGTCCGCCCCACCAGGCCTGGCCGTCCGGCGCGGCGGTGCCGAAACGCACCACCTCACTCCAGCAGCCCTGCGCGAGCACGCGCTGCAGCGCGGCGTTGTCGCCGTTGACGACCAGCCGCCCCGAGGCCGGCACCGTGCGCACCAGATGGTGGAACTGCCGCTCGATCGCGGCGAGATCGGCAAAGATGTCGGCGTGGTCGTATTCGAGGTTGTTGAGGATCGCCGTGCGCGGCCGGTAATGAACGAACTTGCTGCGCTTGTCGAAGAACGCGGTGTCGTACTCGTCGGCCTCGATGACGAAGTATTTCGACTTGCCGAGCCGCGCCGAGATGCCGAAGTTCTGCGGCACGCCGCCGACCAGGAAGCCCGGCTCCAGCCCCGCGTAATCGAGCAGCCAGGCCAGTAGCGAGGTCGTGGTGGTCTTGCCGTGCGTGCCGGCGACCGCCAGCACGTGCCGCCCCTGCAGCACGTTCTCGGCCAGCCACTGCGGCCCGGAGACATACGGCAAGCCTTGATCCAGCACGTATTCCATCGCCGCGTTGCCGCGCGTGACGACATTGCCGACGACCACCACATCCGGCGCCGGCTGCAGATGCTCGGGCGCATAGCCCTGCATCAGGCTGATGCCCAGGGCCTCCAGCTGCGTCGACATCGGCGGCCAGGCGTTGGCATCGCTGCCGGTGACGGTATGGCCGGCCTCGCGCGCGATGGCGGCGATGCCGGCCATGAAGGTGCCGCAGATGCCGAGGATGTGCAGATGCATGAAGACTCCTGACGCCGGCCTCAGCCCGCGCCGAAGGCGGCGCCGGCCAGAGAGCCGGCGAAAGCGACGATGAACAGCAGCGAGAACGCCGCCAGCAGCGCGATGATCAGGCCGATGGCGAACGGCAGATTGGTGGCGTGACGGAAGATCCAGGCGCTGACCAGGAAGCTCCACAGGTTGAGCAGGTTCATGATGAAGGCGATGCCCTGCGGCAGGTGCAGCTTCTCCGGCGTTTCCAGCAGCTTGGGGTTCTCGGCCACCAGCCGCAGCGCCGGCGCCATCTGCGCGAACAGCGGCACCAGCGCCAGCGTCAGCACGGCCGAAGTCGCCAGCAGGGCCATGTAGGTCTGCTGGAAGCGGCTGGCGAGCTGGCGGATGCGCAGCACGCTGCGCGTCACCAGCGCCAGGCCGCCGACCATCGCCGCCGACATCGCCGCGGCGGCCGGCGCCGGCATCACCTGGCCGAACATCATCACGTTGGCGACCACGGCGATGAAGATCACCGGCGGCAGCAGACGCGAATCGAAAGGGAAATCCTGGGGTCCGGCGCGGAACAGCAGGGTACGCACGGTGACGCTGAGCAGTTGGGCGAACATCGGAAGAACGGCGGCCTGAATGGGATCGGATCGCGAAGCTTTGTATTCTAGTGGCTAAAGAACCACGACATGACCCAACTGATCCAAACCGCCGCGGCGCTGGAGCCGCACCTGCGCCGCTGGGCGCAGACCCCCTGGCTGACCATCGACACCGAGTTCATCCGGGTCGACACCTACTATCCCAAGCTCTGTCTGGTGCAGATCGGTGATCCGGAAGCGGCGGTCTGCATCGACATGCTGGCGCTGCCGGATGCCGCTGCCCTGCTCGACTGCCTGTACGCGCCGGACCGCATCAAGGTGTTTCACGCCGCCTCGCAGGATCTGGAAATCTTCGTGCGGCTGCGCGGCGCCTGCCCGCTGCCGCTGTTCGATACGCAGATCGCCGCGACCCTGCTCGGCATCGGCGACCAGATCGGTTATGCCGGCCTGATCGAGAAACGGCTCGGCATCACGCTCGACAAGAGCCTGTCGCGCACCGACTGGGCGCGGCGGCCGCTGAGCGAGGCCGAGCTGGCCTATGCCGCCGCCGACGTCTCGCATCTGGCCACCATCTACCCGGCGCTCCAGGACGAACTGGCTGCCTGCGGCCGCCTGGCCTGGCTGGCCGAGGACTGCGTGCGCGCCGGTCAGGCCGAGCGCTACCGCATGCGCCCGGAGGACGCCTGGGAAAAGCTGCGCGGCCTGGCGCGGATGAACGCCGCCGCGCAGACGGTCGGCGCCGCGCTCGCCGCCTGGCGCGAGACCGAGGCGCAGTCGCGCGACCGCCCGCGCAAGTGGATCATCGACGACGATGCGATCTACCGCCTCGCCGAACGCCAGCCCGATTCGCTGACGCAACTCGGCGGCCTCGGCGTGCTGCCGCCAAAGACGCTGGACCGTCACGGCGAACGGCTGCTGGAAGTGATCGCCGAAGCCCGTGCGCAGCCGCCGCAGCTGATCTTCGAGGACGACGAACTGAGCCCGCCGCAGAAGCTCAAGCTGCGTGAACTGCAGACGCTGGTGCAGGCGCGCGCCGCCGACCTGAAACTGCCGGCGGGTTTTTTGGCCCCACGCGCCGACCTGATCGAGCTGATGCGCCGCGGCGCCGCCGCCGACGTGCCGGTGCTACAGGGCTGGCGCCGGCCGCTGTGCGGTGACGTGCTGCTCGAAGCGCTGGGCTGAAACGCAGCGACAGAAACTCGCGAATACGCGACGATTCATCGTGGTGCATTGCGCGCTACTATGGCGCACCGGCGCGAGCCGGCCTGGGAAACATCGAAGATAAAAATCACAGGAGTGCACCACGATGAGACTTTCGCACGCGATGGGAATGGGCCTGCTGGCCCTCGCGCCGATGACGGGCTTTGCCGCCGGCATCGGCAACAATGTTGATGCGTACTACGTCAGCTCGGGCGTCGATGTCGGTTACGACGACGATGGCGACGGCCTCGGCATCAGGGGCCAGTTCGCGTTCGCTGATCAGCTCTTCTTCAGCGGCGAATACCAGACCGTCAACTACGACGACTCCGATATCGATCTCGACCAGATCCGCCTCGGCGTCGGCCTCAACTCCGATGCACGCCAGCAACTGGTGTTCTTCGGCCTGGCCGAGTTCATCCATCTGGATGACGACGTCGACGACGAAAGCGGTATCGGCCTGCATGGCGGTGCGATCTACAAGCTGACGCGCGAGTTCAGCGTCAACGGCCGCGTCGGCTACGTCAATGTCGGCGACTACGACGGCATCGAATGGCTGGTCGGCGCGTCCTACCAGTTCACCCCGCTGATCGGCGCCTTCGTCGACTACCGCGCCACCTATCTCGAAGACAGCGGCTACGACCTGGACATCGACGACCTGCGCGTCGGCGTGCGCTTCCGCTTCTGACCGGCAGCACCGCAGCAGCAAAAAAGGCCGCCCTTCCGGGCGGCCTTTTTCGTTGCAGCGCATCCTTGCCGGCTTACTTCAACGCGTCGACGATACGCTGGAAAATCTCTTCGAGGCTGCCGACGCCCTGCACCGTCACCAGCTTGCCCTGCTTCTCGTAGAAGTCGAGCAGCGGATGCGTTTCGGCGTTGTAGACGCTGATGCGGTGGCGGATCACGTCTTCCTTGTCGTCCGCGCGGCCTTCCTTCTGCGCGCGGTCGAGCAGGCGCTTGACGATCTCTTCATCATTGACGGCCAGATGCACGGCCTTGTCGATGCCATCGTAGCCGCGCTTGGCGAGCATGCCTTCCAGCGTCTGCGCCTGCGCGGTGTTGCGCGGGAAACCGTCGAGGACGAAGCCCTTGGCCGCATCCGGCTGGCCCAGGCGTTCCTCGACGATACCGATCACGATCTCGTTGGCCACCAGCTGGCCGGCGTCCATGGTCGCCTTGGCCTTCTTGCCAAGCTCGGTGCCGGCTGCCACCGCCGCGCGCAAGGCGTCGCCGGTGGAGATCTTGGGAATGCCGAAATGCGCAACCAGCTTTTCGCCCTGCGTGCCTTTGCCCGAACCGGGCGCACCCAGCAGTACGATTTTCATCTTTGGATTGACCTGTTGACCATGTGCGCACGCCAGCCGCTTCCGGCCCCCGGCGCGCGAGGCGGCAAAAGTAACCGCAGTTACACAGTGCGTCAAACCTTGCACTTTTGCTTAAAATGCACCACCCCGCACCCGCGGCGCCGAGCGCCGCAACGATCCCAAGCCGGTGCCGGGACTTTTGCCAACCGCCGCCTCTTTCAAGGAACGCGAACATGGGTTTTGAATCAATCGGTCCGGGCGATAAGGCGCCGGACGAGTTCTACGTCGTCATCGAGATCGCCGCCTACGGTCCGCCGGTCAAGTACGAAGTGGACAAGGAAACCGGCCTGCTGATGGTCGACCGCTTCATGAACGTGGCGATGAACTACCCCGCCAACTATGGCTACATCCCGCAGACGCTGGGCGGCGACGGCGACCCGGTGGACGTGCTGGTGCTGACGCCGCACCCGATCGTGGCCGGCTCGGTCATCAAGTGCCGCACCGTCGCCGTGCTCGACACCACCGACGAGAAGGGCTCGGACGCCAAGCTGCTGGCGGTGCCGACCGACAAGGTCAGCAACAACTACTACGACGATCTCAAGGACCTGGCCGACGTGCCGGCGCGCCTGAAGAACGAGATCCAGCACTTCTACGAGCACTACAAGGATCTCGAGAAGGGCAAGTGGGTCAAGGTGGCCGGCTGGCGCGATGCCGCCGCCGCGCGCAAGGAAATCACCGACGGCATCGCCGCGTACAAGAAGTAAGACGCCGCCGCTGTTGCACGAAGTTCAGGGCGACCGGCCAGCCGGTCGCCCTTTTTTGTTTGTGCGCTTCATCGCGGCCCGGCATGCAAAGCTTTAGCGCCGATCGCGCGTCCTATGGCAGATTGCAGTGCCGCCCGCCGCCGGCCGGCATGCCATGGAGGTCTTGAAAGATGAGTTCCGACCCGATCGTCGTCACGCCTGGCTCGAATCCCGGGCAGGACGCCAGCGAAGCCGAGCGCACCACCCTGCTGATCGCCTATGTGCTGCAGGCGGTATCGCCGTTCACGGCTTTCGCCGCGTCGATCATCAGCGTCGTCATCAGCTACATCAAGGCGGCGGAAACGCAGAACGACTTCATCCGCAACCACCACCGCTACCTGATCCGCACCTTCTGGTGGACGCTGATCCTCGGCTTCATCTTCGGCCTGCTGTGCTGGGTGCTGATCGGCATCCCGCTGCTGTTCGGCCTGTGGATCTGGTGGATCTACCGGCTGGTGCGCGGCTTCATCGCCTATTCGGAGCGGCGGATACTCAGCTGAGGCCCAGCCGCCGGCTCAGGCGCCCGGCGCGGGCCACAGCCAGGCGGCACCGCGCACACCGCTGGCATCACCGTACTGGGCCGGCACCAGGCGCGTCTGCACGTCTTCCGAGAACACCCAGGCGCCCCACAGCGCCGGCACCTTGCGATACCAGCGCTTGACGCGGGACAGGCCGCCGCCGAGGACGATGACGTCCGGGTCGACGATGTTGATCAGCTGCGCCAGTCCGCGCGCCAGGCGATGCTCGTAGCGCTGCAGGCTGGCTTCCGCAGCGGCATCGCCGGCCAGCGCCGCCTCGACGATCTGTTCGCCGCGCAGCGCTGCGCCGGTCGCCAGCAGATGATCGCGCGCCAGCCCGGGCCCGGACAGCCAGGTCTCGATGCAGCCCTGTTTGCCGCAATAGCAGTCCGCGCCCGGCAGTTCCTCGGGCACCGCCCAGGGCAGCGGATTGTGTCCCCACTCGCCGGCGATCGCGTTCGGGCCGCGCAGCAGCTGGCCGTTGACGACCAGCCCGCCGCCGACGCCCGTGCCGAGGATCACGCCGAACACCGTCGCCGCACCGGCGGCGGCGCCGTCCTGCGCTTCCGACAGCGCCATGCAATCGGCGTCGTTGGCGATCCGCACGCGCGCACCCAGCCGCGCCTCCAGATCGGCGAGCAGCGGCTGGCCGTTGAGACAGGTGGAATTGCAGTTCTTCATCAGGCCGCTGTAGCGCGACAGCGCGCCAGGCGTGCCGAGCCCGACCGGCAGATCGCGCGCACCCACCGCGGCTTCGAGTCGCCGCGTCAGTCCGGCCAGCGCGTCGACCGTCGCCGCATAGTCACCGACCGGGGTCGCGACGCGCTGCTGCGCGACGATCTGCGAGCGCTCGCCGATCACCACGCCTTCGATCTTGGTGCCGCCGAGGTCTATTCCGATGCGCACGACAGAATTTCGTCCCGATCCGCTAGGGCCTGTTAACGC
>CAMLDZ010000090.1 GCA_946478985.1 uncultured Solimonas sp. | reverse complement strand
CCTAGTCCGCCGCGATCCTCGGCACGCCGCGACGGATGGCCTGGGAAAAATCCGCTGCGTATCCGGCTGCCAGTGCACGCTGGGTGATACGACCGCGCTCGCGCAGCTCGGTGAGCGGCTGGCCGGGTGCGAGGCCGCCGAGCTTGTGCACGTATTCCGGCAGCCGCCCGGAGAAGATCAGCCGGTAGTCCATCGGCAGGCCGTCGATGATGCGCGCGACCATCTTGTAGACCAGCGTCGTGCAGTTGGCGGTGATGGTGTTGTAGTGGCGCGGCCGGCGCGCCAGGCGGTTGGCTTCCTCCACGTACGCAAGCAATAGCGAGCGCCGCGCCGCGTCCGGCATCCGGATGCGATAAAGGTAGTCGTCTTCGCCGCGGACATTGGTGCGCAGGTAGACGATGTCGCGTTCGTCGGCGGCGATCACGCTGGCCTCGAACTGTTTGAAAAAGCCGCCGAGTTCGGAGAACTGCTCGTGGCGCTCGCGGCGGATCTCCACCGAGAACACCAGCTGCTCGCCACCCTCGAAGCCGAACGAGACCATCACGTGGGCGATCGCCGGCCGGCCCCAGTACGACAGGATCATGTCGACCGACTGCAGGCGCTCCAGATCGTATTCGCGCGCCTCCCAGCGGACGTCGTAATCGTCGGGCCTGCGCCAGCGGAAGTTGCGCACATGGTCGAGCCGCACACGGGAGCCGTCGACGCTGCCGGTCGCCTGCAGTGCCACATCGTCGGCCCAGTCGCGGTGGTTCGACGGCGCCAGCTGCAGCCACCAGGCCAGCAGCGCGGCGCAGGCGAGGGCGTAGATCAGCAGCGCGCGCAGCGGCAGCCACCAGAGCCCCAGCGCCGCGGCAGCGCTGAGCAGCAGCCAGCCGCCGAGCAGCGCGAGCCGCGCCGGAGCGGGTGCCTGGAAGTGCAGCGCCAGCGCGCCCCAAGCACCGAACAGCAGGCATAGCAGGCACGCGGCGATCTTGAGCAGCATCATCTTCACGCGGTCATCGACTTGAAGGCGCAAGCATGCGGGCGACTGGCCGCTGGCGTCGAGGCCGCACGACGCCGCCGGCACGACGGCAGCGGCTGTCCAGCGTGCGCCGCGATGGGCGCCTACGCCGCGTTCTATGACCTGGCCGCCGGCTGCAGCGGCCCGCTGCTGGGTCTGGCGGCCGGCGCTTTCGGTTTTGCCGCGGTGTTCCTGCTATCGACGCTGTCGGTGGCGGCGTCCGCGCTGGTTGCCGTGCACTTGCTGCGCACGGCGCGATGCGCGGTGGCATCAAAGCGGTGGCCCTCGCGTTGACAGGCCCTAGCGCTGCTGCGAACGCCGTAGCGCTGCCGGCGTAGTGCCGAGCAGCCGGCGCATGCAGCGTGCCATGTGACTCTGGTGTGCGAAGCCGGCTTCGAGCGCGATCTGGCTGAGCGGCAGTTCGCCGCGTTCCAGCAGCAGGCGCGCGCGTTCGACGCGGCGGCGCAGCACGTACTGATGAACCGGCAGGCCGGTCGAGCGGCGGAACAGGGTCTTGAGGTGCGAGACGCTGACGCCGGCCACGTCGGCGAGAGCCGGCAGCGACAGCTCGCGATCCAGATGCGTGTCGATGTAGCTTTCCAGCCGCCGCAGCCGCGCCGGCGGCAGCCCGGCATCGCCTGTCAGTGGTCGCGCGTGGCGGCGCAGCAGGTGCACGGCGAGCGCGTAGCCCAGGCTTTCCGCGTACAGGCGATCGTGACCGCCACTCCGCGCACCGCCGTCGTGCTGCTCGGCCTCCAGTGCCCAGGCGATGTGTTCGATGTGCGGATCACGGAACTGGTATTTCAGATCCGGGTGCGCGCGGGCCGGGTCCAGATCCAGATCCTCGGCGGCGCGCTGCAGCAGCCGCGCCGACAGGCTCAGCCATAGCGAGCGGCTGTCGTCATACTCCTGCCAGCTTTCGGCATGGCCGGCCGGCAGCAGGTCGAGATCGCCGGCGGTATAGGTGAAGGCCACGGCGCTGCAGGCGCCGCGCACCGGCGCGCCGCTGTGCAGGCGGATGCGGTGCAGCGCCGAAGGCCGCAGCTCGATCGGGCCGGCGCGGGTCTGCTGCCAGCGCAGTTCTACGAGCGGCCCGCCAGCCGTTGCCGCACGCGTCGAACGCGGACCATCGAAACCATCTGCAAAATCGCCCATGCCGCCACTCCACTGCGCCGGCCGGTTGCACCCGGCCTTCTGTGTCCGTTTGTGCTGCGTGCCGGCCGATCATGCGCGACGTATGCGCCGGTGCCGTCGATGATCGCCCCCCGTTTGGCGCTGAATCTACCGTGGAGGCAACAATGGCGCGAACAGGCCGTGCGCAGCTCAGTCAACGCCGGGCCGGCTTCCCGGGCACGGCAGGCGAGCTCGCGGCGCAGCTGGTCCAGGCATACGGTCCGCTGCCCATGCGCGCGGCCCGGTCGCCCGGGTTGACCAACTGGCAGCGCTTCAGCGACAGGCAGCCGCAACCGATGCAGTCGGCGAGGCCATCGCGCAGCCGCTGCAGTTCGGCGATCTGCGCGTCGATGCAGCGGCTCCAGCCGCTCGACAGGCGCGCCCAGTCGCGGCCGTTGGGCACCTCGTCCTGGGGCAGCCGCGCCAGTTCGTTGCCGATGTCGTCGAGCGACAGGCCGATGCGCTGCGCGAAGACGATGAAGGCGAGCCGGCGCAGCACGTGGCGCGGATAACGGCGATGGCCGCTGCCGGCGCGCTCGGAGCGGATCAGCCCGCGCTGTTCGTAGAAGCGCAGCGCCGAAGCGGCGACGCCGCTGCGCTTGGCGACGGTGGTGATGGTCAGCAATTCGGACATGCACGCAGGCTAGACGAGAGGCGGCTTGACTTCAAGTTTGCTTTAACTTCTAGCCTGCGCGCCGGCTGCCAGTGGTACCTGCGCGCCGTGCAGGGCTTTGCAAGGACATCGAGATGAATGGGAGTGCTTCATGACGCGGAAATCCTGGCGCCGTTCGGCGCTGTTGCTGGTGCTGCTGGTGGTGGTGGCGGCGACGCTGGCGCTGTGGAAGCGCGCCGGCCTGCGTGCCGAGGCGGCCGCCGCCGCCAGCCAGCCGGAGCCGGCGGAAGTGATCACCACGGTGCGCGCGCAGAGCCGCGAGCATCGGCCGACGATGAGCGCGATCGGCACCGTGGTCGCGCTGCGCTCGATCAGCCTGCGCAACGAGCTGGCCGGTACCGTGCGCCGCGTGGCGCTGACGCCGGGCGCAGTGGTGCAGGCCGGCACCGTGCTGGTCGCCCTCGACACCCGCGTCGAGGAAGCCGAGCTGGCCGAGCTCAGGGCGCAGGCCGCGCTGGCCGAGACGGTGGCCCGGCGCTACGCGCTGCTGCACGAGAGCGGCGCCACCTCACGTGAGGCACTCGACCGCGCCGAGGCCGAGCGGGCGGTGACGGTGGCGCGCATCGGCCGCGTGCAGGCGGTGATCGCGCGTAAGACGCTGCGTGCGCCGTTCACCGCGCGCGTCGGCATCGCCGACGTGCATGAGGGCCAGTTCCTCGAAGAAGGCACGCTGCTGACGACGCTGCAAGGCATCGATACCGCGAGCTACGTCGATTTCCAGGTACCGCAGCAGGTCGCCGCGCAACTGCGGACAGACGAGACCGTGCAGCTCGCAGCGGCGACTTCGCTGGATGCGCGGATCGTCGCCATCGACGCGCGCGTCGACAGCGGTACGCGCAATGCGATGGTCCGCGTGCGGGTCGACGGTGCCGCGCTGCAGCCCGGCGCCTCGGTACGCGTCAGTTTGCCGACCGCAGCCGCCAGCCCGGCGGTGGCGCTGCCGGCCAGCGCGCTGCGCCGCGATGCGCAGGGCGATCACGTGTTCGTGATCGCCGACGCCGGTGGCCAGCCGCGCGCCACGCTGCGCCGGGTGCGCACGCGGGCGATGCTGGGCGACGAGGTGCTGCTCGACGACGGTGTGAAAGCCGGCGAGGAGATCGCCGCCGGCGGCTCGTTCAAGCTGCGCGAAGGCGCGCTGGTCGCCGTCAGCAACGGCGCCGCGGCGGCCAGCGCCGCGGCGGCACCGTAAGGAGCGCGCGCATGGCCTCGACCCGCGCGTTCACCGATGTCTTCATCCGCCATCCGGTGCTGGCGGTGGTGGTCAATCTGGTGCTGCTGCTGGCCGGCTGGCGCGCGCTGTCGGCGCTGCCGATCCAGCAGTACCCCAAGCTGGAAAGTTCGTCGGTGGTGATCACCACGGCTTACGTCGGCGCCAGTGCCGAGACCGTGCGCGGCTTCGTCACCACGCCGATCGAGCGGGTGGTTTCGGCAATCTCCGGAGTCGACACCGTCGAGTCGACCAGCCGTGCCGGCACCAGCATCGTCACCGTGCGCCTGCAGCTCGACCATAGCGCCACCGCGGCGCTGTCGGAGGTCAACGCGCGGCTGCAGCAGGTGCGATCCGAGCTGCCGGCGGAAGCCGAGCCGCCGTCGGTGGAGGTGCAGCGCGCCGACCGGCCGTACGCCAGCTTCTACATCGCCTTCGCCTCCAGGCAGCGCAGCGCGCCGGCGATCACCGACTGGCTGCAGCGCGATCTGCAGCCGCAGCTGGCGACGGTGCCCGGCGTGCAGCGCGTCAGCTTCGAAGGCGCGCAGCCGCTGGCGATGCGCATCTGGATGGACCCGGACCGGCTCGCCGCCTATGGCCTGTCGCCCGGCGACGTGCAGCGCGCGCTGCTGCGCAACAACTACCTGGCGGCGCTGGGCCAGACCAAGAGCGATCTGGTGCAGGTCAACCTGCTGACCGACACCGATCTGCGCTCGACCGAGGAGTTCGCGCAGCTGGTGGTCTCCGAGCGCGATGGCGCCGTGGTGCGGCTGGCCGATGTGGCGAAGGTCGAACTCGGCGCCGAGGAGCCGGAGTACATCGGCACCTACAACGACAGCGAGGTCGTCTATCTCGGCGTCTGGCCGGCGATCGGCTCCAACGAGATCGATGTCGGCCATGCGCTGAAGGCGAAGATGGCGCAGCTCACGCAGACCATGCCGCCGGATATCGAGATGCACATGGCCTACGACGGCACCATGTTCATGGAGGCGGCGCTCAAGGACATCGGCGGCACGCTGGTGGAGACGGTGGCGATCGTCGCGCTGGTGGTGTTCCTGTTCATGGGCTCGGCGCGCACGGCGCTGGTGCCGCTGGTAGCGATGCCGGTGTCGCTGGTCGGTGCCGGGCTGATCATGTACGCGTTCGGCTTCAGCCTGAACCTGCTGACGATTCTCGCCATCGTGCTGGCGGTCGGCCTGGTGGTCGACGACGCCATCGTCGTGGTCGAGAACGTCGAGCGCCATCTGCGCGCCGGCAAGTCGCGGCTCGACGCCGCGCTGGCCGGCGCGCGCGAGCTGCGCGGGCCGATCATCGCGATGACCATCACCCTGGCCGCGGTCTACACGCCGATCGCCTTCCAGGGCGGACTGACCGGCTCGCTGTTCCTCGAATTCGCGATCACGCTGGCCGGCGCGGTGGTGGTGTCCGGCCTCGTCGCGCTGACGCTGTCGCCGGTGATGAGCGCGCACTTCATCAGCACGCAGGCGCAGGAGAGCCGGCTGTCGCGCGTCGTCCATGGGGCGTTTGCGCGGGTCAGCGGTACTTACGCACGCGCGCTCGACGCGGCGCTGCAGATGCGCGGCGCGGTGGTCGTCGCCGCGCTGCTGGTGGCGCTGGCGGCGGTGCCGCTGTATCTGTACTCGCGGCAGGAGCTGGCGCCGGTCGAGGACCAGAGCCACATCAGCCTGTATTTCGAGGCGGCGCCGGATTCGACGATCGCGGCGACGCATCGCGAACTCAACAGTGTCGTGCAGTCGCTGATGGCGTTTCCGGAAGCCAAGTCGATGTGGTCGCTGACCGCCAACTGGGGCGGCTTCGGCGGCCTCGACGCCAAGCACTGGCACGAGCGCGAGCGCAGCACCGAGGCGATCTACGGCGAGGTCTATGGCGCGGTGTCGCAGATCCCCGGCCTGCGCGTGTTTCCACGGCTGGATCCGCCGCTGCCGACGCCGGGCCAGTACGACGTCGAGCTGGTGATGCAGAGCGAGGCGCCGCCGGAGCAGCTGCTGCAGGCGGTCGGCGCAGTGCTCGGCGCCGGCTGGCAGAGCGGCAAGTTCCTCTACGTCGACACGGATCTGAAGATCGACATGCCGGAGGCACGCATCGTCCTCGACCGCGAGCGCGTCGCCGATCTGGGCCTGGATCTGGCCGGCGTCGGTGCCGAGCTGGGCACGCTGCTCGGCGGCAACTACGTCAACCGCTTCAACTGGCAGGACCGCAGCTACAAGGTGATTCCGCAGATCGGCCGCGAGGGCCGCCGCACGCTGGAGCCGCTGCTGGACCTGAAGATCCGCACGCCGTCCGGCGATCTGGTGCCGGTGTCGGCATTCACGAGTGTCGAGACGCGCAGCGCGCCGCGCGCGCTGATGCGCTTCCAGCAGCGCAACGCAGTGCGCGTGTTCGGCGGCGTGCTGCCGGGCGTGACCAAGGAGGAAGGCCTGCGCGTGCTCGAAGCCGCCGCCGCCACGCAGCCGGGCCTGAGCATCGACTACGCCGGTGAATCGCGGCAGCTGCGCCACGAGGCCTCGGCACTGACGGTGACGCTGGGCTTCGCGGTGGTGCTGATCTATCTGGTGCTGGCCGCGCAGTTCCGCAGCTTCCGCGATCCGCTGATCGTGCTGCTCGGCTCGGTGCCGCTGGCGATTTCGGCGGCACTGCTGTTCAGCTTCCTCGGCCTGACCACCATCAACATCTACTCGCAGGTCGGTCTGATCACGCTGGTGGGGCTGATCGCCAAGAACGGCATCCTCATCGTCGAGTTCGCCAACACGCTGCAGGAGCAGGGCCGCGACAAACTGCAGGCGCTGCGCGAGGCCTCGCTGACGCGCCTGCGGCCGGTGCTGATGACCTCGGCGGCGACGGTGTTCGGCCACCTGCCGCTGGTGTTCGTGTCCGGCCCCGGCGCTGCGGCGCGCAACAGCATCGGCATCGTGCTGGTCGCCGGCATGGTGATCGGCACCGTGTTCACGTTGTTCGTGGTGCCGGCGTTCTATGCGCTGATCGCGGCGGATCATCGGCGGCGCAATGAGGCGGCGCTGGTGCAGGCGCTGCCGGAAGGCGGCTGATCTCCCTCACCCCCAACCCCTCTCCCGCAAGCGGGAGAGGGGAGCTCTTCTTCCTTCTCCCCGCGCGCGGGGAGAAGGTGTCCTGCAGGGACGGATGAGGGGCGGCGGCTACAGCACCGACTCGAACAGCTCCAGCTGCGGATGTCCCAGGTAGATGCCTTTGGTGTCGCCGGCGTTGCGGTGGGCGAGGCGGAAGGCCTCGGAATGCGTCCAGGCCTCGAAGGCCGCGCGCGATTCCCAGATCGAGTGCGAGGCGAACAGCGTGTGCTCGTCGGTGCTCGCGCCGCGCAGCAGCTGGAAGGCCTTGAAGCCGGGCACGCCGTCGAGATGGCTGTCGCGGTTCTTCCAGACGGCGACGAAATCGTCCTCGCGGCCGAGGGCGATCCTGAAACGGTTCATGGCGACGAACATCGGGGTGGTCTCCGGCGGGCGGGACGCGGACTGTAGCGCCGATGCGGCTCGTCGCGAAGCCTTCAGGCCTTTTTCATGTACATCGCCTTGAGCATATAACTCGTCCCGTCAATCTTGCAGTCGATCTCGTGATCGCCGCCGACCAGGCGAATGTTGCGGATCTTGGTGCCGCCCTTGAGTGTGGTGGACGAGCCCTTGACCTTGAGATCCTTGATCAACACCACGGCGTCGCCGTCGGCGAGCAGATTGCCGTTTGCGTCCTTGACGATCAGCCGGTCGTCCTCGACCGCGACGGCGGATTCCGCCGGATCCCACTCGTGGCCGCAATCAGCGCAGATCAGAAGGCCGGCGTCGGGATAGGTGTTCTCCATTCGGCAGCGGGGGCATGGTGGCAATGGCTTCATTGTCGTTCCGATCGAAGTGGAGAGTGCCGTGCTGCGGTGCGGCGGCGAATGATAGGAGAAATGCTTGGTGGCGCGCCTGAAAACTCAGGCGGCCCGCGCGCTGCGGCCGAGCACGTCGAGCGCGAGCGCTTCGGCGACGCGGATGCCGTCGATGCCGGCCGACATGATGCCGCCGGCGTAGCCGGCGCCTTCACCGGCCGGATACAGGCCGCGCGTGTTGAGGCTCTGGTAGTTGTCGCCGCGGGTGATGCGCAGCGGCGAGGAGGTGCGCGTCTCGACGCCGGTGAGCACGGCGTCGGGCCGTGCGAAGCCGCGGATCTGGCGGTCGAATACCGGCAGCGCTTCGCGGATCGCGGCGATCGCGTAGTCGGGCAGCGACGGCGACAGGCTGCCGAGCGTGACGCCGGGCTTGTAGCTCGGCTCGACCTCGCCGAGCGTGGTCGAGGCCTGATCCTTGATGAAGTCGCCGACCAACTGCGCCGGGGCCAGATAGCCGCCGCCGCCGAGCGTGTAGGCGCGCGATTCGAGTGCCTCCTGCAGGGCGATGCCGGCGAGCGGGCCGTCGCCCTGGAAATCCTGCGGCGAGATGCCGACGACGATGCCGGCATTGGCGTTGCGCTCGTTGCGCGAGTACTGGCTCATGCCATTGGTGACGACCCGCTCCGGCTCCGAGGTGGCGGCGACCACGGTGCCGCCGGGGCACATGCAGAAGCTGTAAACGGCGCGGCCATTGCTGGCGTGATGGACCAGCTTGTAGTCGGCGGCGCCGAGGGCCGGATGGCCGGCGTACTTGCCGAGCCGGGCGCGGTCGATCAGCGACTGCGGATGCTCGATGCGGAAGCCGATCGAGAACGGCTTGGCGTCCATGTGGACACCGCGCGCATGCGCCATGCGGAAGGTGTCGCGCGCGCTGTGGCCGAGCGCGAGGATCGCGTGGTCGGCGCGCAGCGTCTCGCCGCCCTGCAGCTGCACGCCGCGCAGCTGGCCGTCCTCGATGAGCAGATCGCTGACCTGCTGTTCGAAGCGGACCTCGCCGCCCAGCGCCTCGATCTCCTCGCGCATGCGGCTGACCACGCCGGTCAGGCGGAAGGTGCCGATATGCGGCTTGCTGACGTAGAGGATTTCGTCCGGCGCGCCGGCGCGCACGAATTCCTGCAGCACCTTGCGGCCGTGATGCTTGGGGTCCTTGACCTGGCTGTACAGCTTGCCGTCGCTGAACAGGCCGGCGCCGCCTTCGCCGAACTGCACGTTCGACGCCGGGTCCAGCACCTGCTTGCGCCACAGGCCCCAGGTGTCCTGGGTGCGCTGGCGTACCGGCCGGCCGCGTTCGAGCACGATCGGCCGGAAGCCCATCTGCGCCAGCGTCAGCGCCGCGAACAGGCCGCAAGGACCGAAGCCGATCACCAGCGGCCGCAGGCCGAGGTTCGCCGGTGCACGGCCGACCGGCCGGTAGGTGGTGTCCGGTGCCGGGCCGACGTTGCGGTCGCCCTGGAACTTGGCGAGGATCGACGCCTCGTCGCGCAGCTCGCAGTCGATCGTGTAGATGAAGTTCAGCTCGCTGTTCTTCTTGCGCGCGTCGTAGCCGCGCTTGAACACCGTGAAGCTGAGCAGTGCGCCGTCGGGCAGGCGCAAGCGCCGGGCGATCGCCGCCGGCAGCGCCTCGGGCGGATGATCGAGCGGCAGATTGAGTTCGGTGAGGCGCAGCATGACGGGACGGCCGGACGCGTAGGACGCCGTATTGTCCCAGACCGGCGGCACGCCGTGCAGGCCGGCGATCGCCAGGCGGTGAACTCAAGGCCGCTGCACTGGACTAAATTCCATCCACCCCTCGCCAGCCCAGCTGCGGTACGCCGAGGCCAGCCTCTCATCGAGACCGACACGAATGAGCACCAGAACCGAACGCGACAGCTTTGGCCCGATCGAAGTCCCCGCCGACAAGCTGTGGGGCGCGCAGACGCAGCGCTCGCTGCAGAACTTCGACATCTCCGGCGAGCGCCAGCCGCGCGAGATCATTCGCGCGCTGGCGCAGGTCAAGCGCGCCAGCGCCGCCGTCAACCACGCGCTGGGCCTGCAGGACGAGAACAAGACGCTGGCGATCATCCAGGCCGCCGACGAGATCATCGCCGGCCGGCATCCGGACGAGTTCCCGCTGGTGGTCTGGCAGACTGGCTCCGGCACGCAGACCAACATGAACCTCAACGAGGTGATCGCCAACCGTGCCAGCGAACTGCTCGGCGGCGAGCGCGGCGACAGGCGCCTCGTGCATCCCAACGACGACGTCAACCGCAGCCAGTCGAGCAACGACGTGTTCCCGACGGCGATGCATGTCGCCGCCGTCGAGGCGCTGACCCACAAGCTGCTGCCGGCCCTAGCCACGCTGCGTGCGACGCTGGCGGCCAAGGCCGAAGCCTTCGACGACATCGTCAAGATCGGCCGCACGCACCTGCAGGACGCCACGCCGCTGACGCTGGGCCAGGAAATCTCCGGCTGGGTCGCGCAGCTCGATCACGGCGAGCGCCACGTGCGCGCGGCGCTGCCGCATCTCCACGAACTGGCGCTCGGCGGCACCGCGGTCGGCACCGGCCTCAACGCGCCCAAGGGCTATGCCGCGGCGGTGGCCGAGGAACTGGCGCGCCTCACCGGCCTGCCCTTCGTCACCGCGCCGAACAAGTTCGAGGCGCTGGCCAGCTGCGATGCGCTGGTGCACGCGCACGGCGCGCTGAAGACGCTGGCGGCCAGCCTCAACAAGATCGCCAACGACGTGCGCTGGCTGGCCAGCGGCCCGCGCAGCGGCATCGGCGAGCTCAGCATTCCGGAGAACGAGCCGGGCTCGTCGATCATGCCGGGCAAGGTCAATCCGACGCAGAGCGAGGCGCTGACCATGCTCGCCGCGCAGGTGCTCGGCAACGACGTGGCGATCAACATCGGCGGAGCGTCCGGCAACTTCGAGCTCAACGTCTTCCGGCCGATGGTCTCGCACAACTTCCTGCAGAGCGTGCGCCTGCTGGCCGACGGCATGCTCAGCTTCAACAGCCACTGCGCCGTCGGCATCGAGCCCAACCGTGCGCGCATCGACGAGCTGGTGACGCGCTCGCTGATGCTGGTGACCGCGCTCAACACGCACATCGGCTACGACAAGGCCGCCTTCATCGCCAAGAAGGCGCACAAGGAAGGCACGAGCCTGCGCGAGGCCGCGATCGCTTCCGGCCACGTCACCGGCGAGCAGTTCGACCAGTGGGTGGTGCCGGGCAACATGGTCGGCCGCTAGGCCGAGCGTCGGTGACGGGCCGCCCGGCCCGTCACCAGCCTGAGAACGGCTATCGCTGCGTTTGCCTTTTCGTCATCGGCAAAAATCGCGCGGCATACTGCCGCATCTTTTCGCGGACGGGATGCGTGTCATGCAAGGCAATACGGCGGTGGTGGCGTGCTTGAAGGAACTGCTGCGCGGTGAGCTGAGCGCGCGTGACCAGTACTTCATCCATTCACGCCGTTACGGCCATCTGGGTCTCAAGAAGCTCTACGAGCGTCTCGACCACGAGATGCAGGAAGAGACCCAGCACGCCGATGCGCTGCTCAAGCGCATCTTCTTCCTCGACGGCGAGCCGGACATGCGGCCGCTGCCGTTCACGCCGGGGCAGGACGTCGAGGACATGCTGCAGAAGGACCTGGCCACCGAGTACAAGGTGCGCGGCGACCTGCAGGCGGCGATCGACCTCTGCGAGCGCGAGCGCGATTACGTCTCCCGCGACCTCCTGCTGCCGCAGCTGCGCGACACCGAGGAAGACCACGCCTACTGGCTGGAACAGCAGCTCGGCCTGATCCGCCTGATGGGCTTGCAGAACTACCAGCAGTCGCAGATCGGCTCGATCGGCTGAGCCGGCCGCCGGAGTGTCTGAGCGGACCTTGCGGGCAGGATCGACGGACACAATCGCATCGCCGATCTCTCCTAAACTGAGGGCCGCCGCCAGCTCGGCGGCTGTCTTTTTGCGAGCGCAGATCGATGGAACTCAGCAATCTCGAAGTCCTTCCCGGCCGCACCATCGTGCGCCACCTGGGCCTGGTGCAGGGCTCGACGGTACGCAGCAAGCACGCCGGCAAGGATCTGCTGGCCGGTTTCAAGAACTTCGTCGGCGGTGAACTCAAGGCCTATACGGAGCTGCTCAACGAATCGCGCCGCGAGGCGGTGGACCGCATGGTGCAGCAGGCCAAGGCGGTCGGCGCCAACGCGGTCGTCAACATCCGCTTCTCGACCTCCAACATCGCCTCCGGCGCCGCCGAGGTGATGGCCTACGGCACCGCCGTGTTCGTGGAGTAG
>CAMLDZ010000089.1 GCA_946478985.1 uncultured Solimonas sp. | reverse complement strand
CCGTGCTGGCCGATGACGCCGCGCTGCCGGACAGCGGCAAGCTGATCGTCTCGCTCGCGCGCTGGCAGCAGGATGAAGCGGCGCTGCGCAGCAGCGGCCTGACGGTCGGCGTGCGCATTCCCAACACCGTCGAGCTGTCGACGGTCTGGGAACAGCTCAAGGACCGCCCGCTGATCGCGCTGGAATTCCCGGCCTTTGCCGACGGCCGCGCCTACTCGCAGGCACGCCTGCTGCGCGACCGCTACGGTTTCAAGGGCGAGGTCCGCGCCACCGGCAATGCCGTCGCGCGCGACCAGATCCACAACATGTGGCGCAGCGGCATCAACAGCTTCGCGCTGCGCGCCGATCAGGATCCGGCGGTCTGCCTGACCGCGTTCCAGGATTTCGACCTCGCCTACCAGCCGGCTGCCGATCAGCTGACGCCGGTGCAGCGCCTGCGCCTGCGTCGCTGAGGCTGCACGCGTCGCCATACGAAAAAGCGCGCCTCAGGCGCGCTTTTTCGTTTCCAGCTTGAGAATGTAGTTCCAGTGCTCCGGCTTGACCGGCGTCACCGACAGCCGGCTGCCCGGCATCAGCAGCGCCAGACCCTTGAGCTTGTCCTCGTGGCTGCGCAGTTCGGCCAGCGAGATGATCGAGTTCAACTTGCGCTCGAACCTGACGTCGACCAGCAACCAGCGCGGATCCTCCTGCGTCGATTTCGGATCGTAGTGATCGGCCTTCGGATCGAACTGCGTGGGGTCCGGATACGCGGGCGACGCAATCTTCATCACGCCGACGATGCCCGGCTCCGGACAGCTGGAGTGATAGAAGAAGGCCTGGTCGCCCTCCTGCATCTGGTCGCGGAACATGTTGCGCACCTGGTAGTTGCGCACGCCGTCCCACTTCTCGGTCTGCTTCGGCCGCGCCGCCAGATCGTCGATCGAGAAACAGTCGGGTTCGGACTTCATCAGCCAGTAAGCCATCGCACTCCTTGTTCGGTGATCACCGCGTCGAGCGCCACGTCCCAGGGCTCGCGCGGAATATGTTCGAGTTCCTGCAGCGCATAAGCGTAGCCGAGGTAGAGCGGCCGGCGCCCGAGCCGCGGCCCTTGCAACCAGCGATCGTAATAGCCGCCACCACTGCCGAGCCGCGTGCCGTGCCGGTCGAAGCCGAGTAAGGGCAGCAACACCGCCTCGCATTCGCCGCGCAGTACACGCCGCCCGCGCAGCGCCGGTTCGAGAACGCGCTGCGGATTGCGGCGCAACTTCTGTTGCGACCGGAACTGCTCGAAATGCATCTGTCCTGTCTGGCGCATGCGCGGCACGGCGACGCGGATGCCATGCCGCTGTAGCGCACGGATCAGCGGCAGCGTCGCCAGCTCGCTGCCGTAGGCCAGATACAGGGCCACGCAGCGTGGCCGCAGCGGCAGCAAGGCGCGCAAGGCCACGGCCGCGGCGGCTAGGCCGGCGCGACGTCGCTGCGCGAGGGGAATGAGCAGCCGTCGCGCGCGCACCTGGCGCCGCAACGTCTGCTTGAGAAGAAAGGTGTCTCCCGCCTGTGCCGTCATCGGTCATTGACCTTGAGACGTAGTCTCAAGTGGGCACCTCGCCTTGCCTTTGGGCTTCCCACTACGGGGTGGGCCTGCACGCCCGGCACGGTTACGGCTCCCGGGGTTTACTAAATAGGCTCAAGGGTACTTGACCGACTCACGTACACCGCAGGAGACACGCGCACAGAATATCACGTGAGGCCGAGCGGTCCCGTCCGTTTGTCACTCAAGCGCTAGCGTCGAGTCGATGTCGAGCGACATCTGCCGCAGCCGCTGCACCGTACCGGGATCAGGCTGCGCCACACCTTCGACGCCCTGCATCTCCAGCAACTCGCGCGCGATGTTGAGCGCCGCCATCACGGCGATGCGCTCGGTACCCAGCGCCTTGCCGCGCTTGCGGATGCTGGTCATGCGCTCGTTGAGATAGTCGGCGGACTTGACCAGGGCCTCGTGCTCCTCTGTCGGGCAGGCGACGGTGTATTCCTTGCCCATGATGCGCACGGTGACACTGAGCGGTTCTTGATTGTCCGGGGCTGCACTCACGATTCTTGCTCCGATTCCAGCGAACGCACGCGCTCGACGATGCCTTCGATGCGGCGTCGCAGTTCGGTATTGAGCGCGAGCACGCGATCACGTTCCTGCAACGCGCGCTTCTCTTCGAGACGCGCCTGGCGGTAAGCCGCCATCAGACGCTGGATACGGTCTTCGAGCTGCTGAAGTTCGGATTCCATCATGGCCGTTGACGGTAGAAGGCGGCGGCCCAGTATAGCCCGGGCCGCCGCCTTCGAAGTACCGCTTGCTTCAGACCGCGCGACGGCGTGGCCTGCCGCCGGTCATTGCAGCAGCAGGAACAGCGCGCCCGGACCGCGGCGCAGCTGCAGCAGCAACTGGCCCTTGCCGGCGGTCAGCTTGCCGAACTCTTCGAGCGTGGCGACCGGCTGGCGATTGACCGCGATGATGATGTCGCCCGGCCGCAGTCCGGCCCGCGCCGCCGCGGAATTGGGCTGCACATCCTTGACGACGATGCCGCTGTCGACATCGGTGTCGCGGACGCTGTCGTCGACCGGCGCGAAAGTGGCGCCGGCCAGACGCGGCGCGACTTCCTTGCCGGCCGCGGCGCTCGCCGCGAGCTGCGTGTCCTTGCCCACCGTGGCGGTGACGGTCTTGGGCTTGCCGTCGCGATAAAGCTTGAACTCCACCTTGTCGCCGACGCGCAGCAGACCGATCAGGCTGCGCAGCTGCGCGAAGTCGACGACGTCCTTGCCGTTGGCCGCGACGATCAGGTCACCGGCCTTCAGCCCGGCCTTGTCGGCCGGCGAGCCGGGAATGATGCGGCCGATCAGCGCGCCGCGGCTGGTCGGCAGGTTCAGCGCCTTGGCCAGCTCCGGGGTGACCTCCTGGCCGCCGACGACGCCGATGCGGCCGCGCTCGACCGAGCCGTGGTCGATCAGCTGCGCCATGATGCTCTTGACCAGATTGACCGGGATCGCGAAGCCGATGCCGACGTTGCCGCCGGACTGCGAGAAGATCATCGACGGCACGCCGACCAGCTCGCCCTTGAGGTTGACCAGCGCACCGCCGGAGTTGCCCGGGTTGATCGAGGCGTCGGTCTGGATGAAGTCGGCATAGCCGTCGCCGATGCCGGTGCGGCCGAGCGCCGAGACGATGCCGCTGGTGACGGTCTGGCGCAGGTTGTACGGCGAGCCGATGGCGACGACGAAATCGCCGACCTGCAGACCATCGGAATTGCCCAGCGGCAGCGCGTTGAGCTTGTCGGCCTTGATCTGCAGCACGGCGACGTCGGTACCGTCGTCGCGGCCGATCAGCTTGGCGTCGAACTCGCGGTCGTCGCTGAGGCGGACCTTGAGCTCCTTGGCATCCTTGACGACGTGGTTGTTGGTGATGACGTAGCCCTTGGCGGCATCGACGATCACGCCCGAGCCGACCGACTGGAAATCACGCTCCTGCGGCTCCTCGGGCACGTCGAAGAAGCGGCGGAAGAACGGATCCTCCATCAGCGGATTACGGACTTCCACCGAACCCTTGACGGAGATATTGACGACCGCGGGCATCACCGGCCTGAGCATCGGCGCCAGGCTCGGAATGCCGCCGGAGATCGGCAGGCTCGGCTGTGTCGGCGCCACCGGCAGATCGGCGTGCGCGGGCGGCGGCGCGGAGGACATCATGAAGGCTGCGGCCAGGATCGAGGCCGAGACGGCAAGCGGTGCAAGCAGTTTCAAGGCGAATTCTTTGGACATTGTGGGCGCGATTCTCGAAATCGGACTGCGGATCGGCAGCGGCAACTCAGACCGCCGCGCTTTTCGTTAGTTTCGGGCTGCCGGGCGTTTTTCAAGGCAGCCGGATCAGCGGGTTGAGGCTGTAAACCCCGGTCAGCGAGGCGCTGGCCAGCACATGGCCCTGCAGTGCGGCGCGGAACTGCGCGACGCTGAAGCCGCTGTCGAGCGACCAGCGCTCGATATCGGTGGCATGGATCTCAAAGCGGTAACGATGCACGCGCTCGTCGTTCCACGGCGGGCACGGGCCGTCGTAGCCGAGGTAGCGGCCGGCCATCGCCGCGTCGCCGTCGAACCAGCCGGTGTAGTCGTTGAGGCCTTGCACGCTGCCTTCCGGCCCCTGCGGCGCTGTCTTGCCGTGCGCGATCACGCCAGCGCTGCAAGCGCCCTCCTCGATCGTCCGTTGCGCGGCCGGGATGCCGACCATCAGCCAGTGCACGAACTCGGCGCGCGGCAGACTGGCCGGCACGCTGCGGCCTTCGCGGTTGACGTCGTCCGGCCGCGTCGGCGCGTCCTGGTCGATGCAGCTGAGCGCGAAACTGCGCGTGCCGGCCGGCACGCCGGCCCAGCTCAGCTGCGGATTGCGGTTGCCGCTGAGGCGGATATGGCCGGACGGGCTCTGCACGGCGAACGCACAGCGGCCGGCGATGCGGCCGGAGGCCGGGATGCTGCGACTGCTCAGTTTCATCGATCGGGTTTCCTGATTTGAAAGCTATTGCCAGCGCGCCTGCGCCGTCTGCTCGGCGCCGCGGCGCAGACCCAGGCCGAGCCGCACCAGGCCTTCGGAGACGCGCCGCGCCAAGGGCTGCCGGCGACGGAAGCGCAGGCCGAACAAGGCCGCTTCTGCCTTGCGCGCCAGCAGGTAGTCATCGCTGGTCTGAATGCGGTCGACCAGCTGGAGTTCCAGCGCCTGCGTGCCGAACCAGTGCTCGCCGGTGGCGACACGCTCGACGTCGAGCTGCGGCCGGTAGTCGTGCACGAAGGCCTTGAACAGCTGGTGAACCTGCTCCAGCTCCTCGCGGAATTTGTCGCGGGCGGCGTCGGTGTTCTCGCCGAACACGGTCAGCGTGCGCTTGTAGGCGCCAGCGGTATGCAGCTCGTAATCGACGTCCAGGCGCTTGAGCAGGCGGTTGAAATTGGGCAGCTGGGCGACGACGCCGATCGAACCGAGGATCGCGAACGGCGCGGCGATGATCTGGTCGGCGACACAGGCCATCAGATAGCCGCCGCTGGCCGCGACCTTGTCGACCGACACCGTCAGCCGCACGCCGGCCGCACGCAGCCGCACCAGCTGCGAAGCCGCCAGGCCGTAGCCGTGCACCATGCCGCCCTCGCTGCCGAGCCGCAGCAGCACTTCGTCGGTGCCGGGTCGTGCCACCTGCAGCACGGCGCTGATCTCCTCGCGCAGCGAGTCGACCGCCGAGGCCTGCAGATCGCCATCGAAGCCGAGCACGTAGACGCGCGGCCCGTCGGCAGACTTGCCCTGCTTGCTGGCCTTCGCCCGCGCCTTGTCTTCCTGCTTGCGGGTCTTGTCGAGCTGCTTGAGCGCGGCGTCGTCGAGCACCTCGGCGCGAATCGCATCGCCGAGCCGGCGGTAGCGCTCGCCGAGGTCTTCGACCTGCAGGCGTTCGCCGGACGGCCGCTGCTCGCGCGCCGCGCGGACGACCCCGACGATGCCCAGCACGATCGCCAGCACCGCGATCACCCAGGTCAGGGTCTTGGCCAGGAACAGGCCGTATTCGAGAAGGAAGGCACTCATGTCTTTGTATTTGTTCGAGTGCCGCAGAATCGCCGCTGGCTGCCCGGATGGCAAGTTCTCGCACAGGCAGCGAGGTCATCGCCTCGCGCTGCACTGCAATATCGATGCGTATAATCCCGGTTCTTCAGCGTGCAGAGCGGCCGCACTGCCACGCCAAAAGCCCGGGAGATTCGCCAAATGACAAGAACACTCCGCACCCACCTGGCCTTGTTGTGCGCGCTGGGCACCGCCGCACCGGCCTTTGCCGACGAGCTGGAACTGCGGCCCTACCTCAGTGGCGGCTACGCCTACACCTTCGCCGACAAGGACCGCCAGTCGGACGACGGCCACGGCGCCTTCGTCGGCGGCGGCTGGGCCATCAACCCGCACTGGGGCGTCGAGCTGTCCGGCTTCTGGAGCCAGTTCGGCCGCGATCTGCCAAGCGATCCCCTCAAGTGGAAGGAATACGGCGTCAAGGCCGATGCGCAGTTTTTCTACGCGCGCAAGCCGGCGTTCTCGCCTTACGTGGGCCTGGGCCTGGGCGTCGGCTACAGCGAGATCAAGGGCGGCGAGGACTCCACCGATCCGCTGCTCGACGCCGGCGTCGGCTTCATCAGCTACTTCGGCAACAGCCCGGTCGGCGTGCGCGGCGATGTCCGTTACCGCTGGTTCGACACCGACAATATCGGCGGTATCGGCTGGCGCGGCGAGCCGATCGCCAAGCTCGGCCTGGTGGTCGCGCTCGGTGAAAGCAAGCCGGCCGAGAAGCCGGTCAAGGATGCCGACGGCGACGGCGTGCCGGACGACATCGACCTCTGCCCCGGCACCGCCAAGGGCGTGGCCGTCGACGCCAAGGGTTGCCCGCTGGATTCCGACGGCGACGGCGTGCCGGACGGTCTCGACGAATGCCCGGGCACCCCGCCCGGCGTGGCGGTCGATGCCAAGGGCTGCCCCTCCTCGCTCGGCTCCGGCCGCTTCAAGATCACCGGCTCCGGCGCGGAGCTGCGCTTCGAGGACGTGCACTTCGAGTTCGATCAGTCGACGCTGACCGAATACGGCAAGGAGATGCTCGATGACGCTGCCACCGTCATCAACCAGACCGCGCAGAAGTACCCGGCGCTGAAGGTCGACATCTCCGGCCACACCGACGAAACCGGCACGCCCGGCTACAACCAGGCGCTGTCGGAACGGCGCGCCGCCACCGTCAAGCAGTACCTGATCCGCAAGGGCGTCGAGCCGGGCCGCATCAACATCTACTCGTACGGTGAGTCCAAGCCGGCGGCGACCAACGACACCGTCGAAGGCCGCACGCAGAACCGCCGCGCCGAGACGCGCACGCGCGCCGAGTAAGAGCGGCTGCTGCAAACAGAAAGCCCCGCCTTGCGCGGGGCTTCCTGTTTGCGGGGCGGGCTCAGGCCGCCGCAGCGCCGTGGGCGATCTGCGGCAGCGGCGCGTCGGGGTCCAGATCGAGCTTGCGGAAAGCCGGCACCTGGTGACGGTCGATCGCCGCCCATGGCGCCTCGCGGCCGACCGGGCTCAGCAGCACGGCAACGCGGACCACGTCGGCATAGTTCGGCGGGCCGTCGTGCGCATCTTCCATCTGCCGCCACTGCATCGGCACCCCGACCAGCTCCTGCGGGAAGTGCCAGGCCTGCAGCACCAGCGTGCCGATCTTCGGTGCCAGTTGTTCCAGCACTTCGTCGAGATCTTCCGGAAACAGCAGGCTGTCGCGATGCGCATCGGCCAGCCGCAGCACCGGCAGCGCGCCGATGTCGTGAACCAGCCCGGCCAGCATCGCCATCTCGGGATTGAGCAGCGTGCAGTGCGCGGCCAGGTTCTGCGCGGCCGCCGCGACGTCGACGCTGCGTTGCCAGGCGCGGCGCAGCAGCGCCTGCTGCCAGGGCGCGCCACGCGTGTACATCTGCTCGATCACCAGGCCACTGACCAGCAGGCGCGTGTAATCGAAGCCCAGCCGCGTCAGCGCCTGGCGGATGTTGTCGACCCGGTGGCCACTGCGTGCTGCGGCGCTGTTGGCAACGCGGATCAGCCGCACCGCCAGTGCCGGGTCCTTGCCGATCTCGGTCGCCAGCATGGTCGCCGAGACGTCGTCGCGCTGCGTCAGCTGGCGCACATGCAGCGCGATCTCCGGCAGCGTCGGCAGGACCAGCCGGTCGCGGGCCAGAGCGTCGACGACGATACGATGGAAGCGCGCTTCGAGAGCCATGACGAAATTTCCGTTCCTCTCCAGCGTATCGGCGCGGCCCTCGCCGACTTGAGCACCGGCCGCGAGGCTCAGTCGTCCAGCCACTCCAGCGGCGCGACCAGCGGTGCACCGCGGATGCGCTCCAGGGTCTGCGTCAGCACCTCGATGTCATGGCCGAAAGCACCGTGCGTGGCGGGCCTGCGGTCGCCACGGCGTGTCGTGCACACCG
The DNA here is from genome assembly GCA_946478985.1 of uncultured Solimonas sp. The sequence continues at coordinate 4,514 of CAMLDZ010000089.1, read as the reverse complement.
TGGGTTCGCGCCGTGTGAAGCCTTGCGCGGCGGGCCAGCGCTGCTGCCAGCGACGGACGAACGGCAGCTCCTCGACCGCCCACTGGTCGGCGTCATCGGCGTAGTCCGGCAGCAAGGCGCGCTCCATGCCGAGCAAGGGCATCTTGCGGCGCTCGTCGAGCGCGCGCGACACCAGGTACAGCAGCGATTTTCCGTACGCCGGCCGCTGCGGCGACGGCAGGCCGTCGGCCTTCTCGTTGGCGTCGGACAGCTGGTACAGCCACAACTGGCGCAGCGACAGCAGGCCGGCATCGGCAGCCGCCAGATAGTGCTGTACCGCAAAGCGCAGCGAGCAGGCTGCCGCGTACAGCGTGGTGCTGGCGATCTCGGGCCGGCCACTGCGCCCCTCGGGCTGCAGCCAGCGCTGCAGCAGATGCCCGAGCAGGATCGCGCCGGCGGAATGCCCGACCAGATGCACCTCCAGCGCACGCCCCGCCCGCTGCGCCGCCGCCTGCAGGCGGTTCAGCGACTGCGCCAGCAGATCGAGGCCGTGGCCGGGCGCGGCGCTGCGCTCGGCGTTCTCGCGCATCTCTGCCCAGATGCCGCGGCCGAAGCGCCGGGCGACGACCTCGATCGCGCGGTCACGCATCTCGCCCATGCCGGCCTGGGCGCCGGCGGCCGGCAAGGCCTCGCCGCCGAAGACCTTGCGCGCCCAGTCCTCGACGATATCCAGCACCGTCTCGCCGGCGCCGGTCTTCCAGCTCAGGAACAAGGGATGAATGCCGTTGGCCGCGAAGTACGGCCCCAGCAGGCGGTTGCGCGCGATCGACGCGTCCTCGCTGTTGAGGCCGCCGTGCGCGTAGATCGCCAGCTTCCACGGGCCGCCCTTCTGGCGGCGGAAGAACTGCAGCGGAATCGTGCGCGCGATGTCGTCCACGTACGCCGCCGCATCGGCGGCGACGCCACGCGCGAAGTCGCGGACCAGCACGCGGCCATCGTTGCCGGTCACCAGCGTGTGGCGATACGCGGCGTCCGTGCTCCACGGCTCGTAGTCGGCGTGCTCGAAGACCCGGTCCAGCGGCCAGGGATCGTCCGGCGGATTGCGCGGCGCGCGCGCGCTCGGCGCCAGTGTCGCCAGCGAGCGGCCGGCGGCAACCGGCCAGCGCGCCGCCTTGAGCCGCTGTGGCGACGGCAGCACCGGCACACCGAGCGCGCAGGCCCAGGCATCGGTGCCGTTGGCTGCCCAATCCTCGTACGGCAGCACGCCGAAGCCGGACGCGCCCCAGGCGCGGCCCCAGGAGTTCTGCACGATGAAGCCACGCTCGTTGTAGCCGATCAGCGCGAAGGCATGGCCGCCGAACTCGTCGTCGGGAGGCGCTGCGATCAGCGGCAGCTCGTCATGCCGCTTCGGCGCGGCGCGGGCGCGCGCGTTCATCAACGCGTCCCAGCCGCCATGCACGCGCGCCGAGACGAATACCGCGCCGATCTCGGCAATGGCCGCCTGCAGATCAACCACCGCATCGCGACGCACGCGGTAGTAGACGCCGAGCGTGCGCTGCGCGGCATCGAGCTCCCAGCCATCCAGCGGCGGCTCGAAGCGCACCTTGCCGCTTTTATCGAAGCGATAAGGCCACAACGGATCGCTGCAGACGCCGTGCTTGTGCCAGCCCTTGATCGCGCCGCGGCAGCTGGAACCGTCGTACTGCTCGCCCGGCCACTCGTCGTAGCGGCGCGCCAGCTCATAGAGCATGCGCGGGCTGACCGAGACGAAGCGCGCACGGCTGCGCGCCTGCCGCTGCCGCGTCCACAGCAGATAGTTGGCCACACAGGCCAGGCCGAAGCCGGTGCAGGCGCCCTCCTCGCCCTGGTTGAGCACCAGCCCGGCGCGCGCATAGGCCGGCAGCCGCGCGGCGAGTTCGGCGTCCGCCGGAAACCGCGCCGGCAGCGAGCGCAGCGGCGGCCGGTATTGCAGATCGCGGAAATCCAGACGGTCCGGCCGCGCGTCGAACAGGCGGTCGGCGAAGTGCGGCGTGGCAGCGGTCTTGGCTTTCTTCTTGCTCATGGGTGGCTCGGAAGGTGTTTGGATGAGAAAGCTCGGAAGGTGCTTGGGTGAGAAAGCACGGTTGATATTTTCGACTCCCTATCCCCGCCTGCGGGGAGAGGGCTGGGGTGAGGGGCGCGCCGAAGGGGCCGGCGGGTCTGAGCCCCCCTCATCCGCCCTCCGGGCACCTTCTCCCCGCGTGCGGGGAGAAGGACAGTCGAACGCCTCGTCGGCCTCGTGATCGGGCACCTTCTCCTCGCATGCGGGGAGAAGGAAAGATCAGCGCCAGCCGTTGAACCAAGCGCACTTCGGCGCCGACTTTCCGGACGTGGCGAGCGTGTCACAATCGGGCCGCGGCTGCTCCTGGCCGCCCAGCCGATTTGCTCCTCATGTCCTCGACGCCGCGTGTGCCGCAGCTGAGCTTTCGCGCCATCCTGCTGTCGATCGTGCTGGCGATGATCCTCGCCGCCGCCAACGCCTATCTCGGCCTGTTCGCCGGCCTGACCATCGCCACGGCGATCCCGGCCGCGGTGGTGTCGATGGCGGTGCTGCGCCTGCTCGGCGGCGGCAGCATCCTGGAAAACAATATCGTGCAGACCGGCGCTTCGGCCGGCAGCTCGATCGCCGCCGGCGTGATCTTCACCATCCCGGCGCTGATCATCCTCGGCTACTGGCAGGATTTCCGTTACTCCTGGGTGCTGGCCATCGCCGGTCTCGGCGGCTTGCTCGGCGTGCTGTTCTCGGTACCGCTGCGGCGCTCGATGATCGTTGAAGAGCCGCTGGCGTTTCCTGAAGGCAAGGCCGCCGCCGAAGTGCTCAAGGCCGGCGAAAACCCCGAGCAGGGCGTCAAGACGCTGGCGCTGGCCGGCGCCATCGGCGCGGCCGTCAAGCTCGCTGCCGCCAGCGGTCTGCGGCTGATTCCGGATACCGCCGCGGCGGCCGGCTTCTTCGGCAAGACGCTGGCCTACATGGGCACCAACCTGTCGCCGGCCCTGCTCGGCGTGGGCTACATCGTCGGCCTCAACATCGGCATCGTCGTGCTGTCCGGCGCGATCCTGTCGTGGAACATCGCGATCCCGATCTACCACGCCTTCCTGCTCGATACCGACCCGGCCCTCGCCGCCAAAATCGCCGGCCACAGCGCCGAGGACGTGGCCGGCATGATCTGGTCCGCCAAGATCCGCTACCTCGGCGTCGGCACCATGCTGGTGGGCGGCATCTGGACGCTGTTCTCGCTGCGCAAGTCGCTGGCATCCGGCATCAGGAGCGGCCTGGCGGCCGCGCGCAAATCGACCGGTGCGGGCGTCGCCGAAACCGAGCGCGATCTGCCGATGAAGTGGATGCTGATCGCGCTGGTGATCTTCGTGCTGCCGCTGGCGGCGCTGTATCAGGCCATCGTCGGCCAGTGGTTCGTCAGCATCCCGATGACGCTGATCATGATCGTCGCCGGCTTTCTGTTCGTGTCGGTGTCCGGCTATCTGGCCGGTCTGGTCGGCTCGTCCAATAACCCGGTGTCCGGCATCACCATCGCCACCATCCTGTTCGCATCGCTGGTGCTGATCGTGCTGCTCGGCCGCGAATCGCCGATCGGCGCCGTGGCGGCGATCATGATCGGCGCCGTGGTCTGCTGTGCCGCTGCCGTCGGCGGCGACAATCTGCAGGACCTCAAGGCCGGCTATCTGGTCGGCGCCACGCCGTGGAAGCAGCAGCTGATGCTCGGTATCGGCGCGTTCTCCTGCGCGCTGGTGATGGCGCCCGTGCTCAATCTGCTGGCCAGCGCCTACGGCATCGGCGCGCCCACGCCGGAACATCCCAACGCGCTCGCTGCGCCGCAGGCCACGCTGATGGCCTCGGTGGCAAAAGGCATGTTCGGCGGCCAGCTGCCGTGGACCACCATCGGCATCGGCGCGCTGATCGGCGCGGCCACCATCGCGCTCGACGAGTGGCTCAAGCACCGCGGCTCAAGCTTCCGCGTACCGGTGCTCGGCGCGGCGATCGGCATCTACCTGCCGCTGGAACTGATGGTGCCGATCTTCCTCGGCGGCGTGCTCTCGCATCTGGTCGAACGCAAGCACAAACTCGGCAAGCCCGGCCACGACGAAGCCGAGCGCGACCGCATCCACCGCCCCGGCACGCTGTTCTCGGCTGGCCTGATCACCGGCGAGGCGCTGACCGGCATCGTCATCGCCATTCCCATCGTCGTCTCCGGCAGCGCTGAGGTGCTTGCGCTGCCGGAGACGCTGCAGTTCGGCGCGCTGGCGGGGCTGGCCGTGCTGGCCCTGATCGCCTGGCTGCTCTACCGCAGCGGCGCCCGCCTGCGTGGTTAAGCGCTCAGCCGCTTTCACCTAACACACTGCCCGCATGCTCAAACCGATTTTCTGCGCGCTCGCCCTGAGCGCTGCTGCCGCTGCGCATGCCGATGCGCGTTTCGATTTCGTCGACGACAAGACCGGCGCGCTGCAGACCCGCATCGGCGTCTCCGGCGAGCGCGTGC
>CAMLDZ010000088.1 GCA_946478985.1 uncultured Solimonas sp. | reverse complement strand
ATGTGAAGCGGGTCCTGCTGGACAGCAAAGGGGCGCAGATGCTAGCAGACTGCCTTCCCGTCGTCCTTTGCGCGCGCCCCAGCGCGCACGGCAAAACCGGCACAATCGCGCGCAACGCGAAGCCGCCCTGGAAGCCCTAAAGCCGATGCCCCTTGCTCCACTCGCCGTCCGCTGCGCCTGTCTGTCCGCCCTGCTGCTGGGGTTGCCGTCGCTGGCCGCGGCGGCCGAGCCCTTCGTGTTCGGGTCGTTCAATCAGGCTGCGCTGGCGCGGCATGCGCCTTTGCCGGTGCCGCAGGCGGACCGCCGTGACGCGGGGCTGCGCGTCACGCTGGACTGGACCAACGAATCGGTCAGCGATGCCGACGTCGACGAGTCCTTGCTGATCGACGGCGAGGCTGTGCGCCTGGGCTTCGAGCTGCGGCGTGCGTACGGGCCCTGGCAGTTCAGCGCCGAGCTGCCGCTGCTGGCGACCTCGGGCGGTTCGCTCGACGCGCTGATCGAGAACTGGCACGACTGGTTTGGCCTGCCCAATGGCGGCCGCGAGCTGCGCGGCCGCGATCAGTACCACTACCAGTACGTGCGCGACGGCCAGGTGCTGCTCGACGTCGACGACGAGCGCACCGGCCTGGGCGATCTGCGCCTGGGCGCCGGCTGGTGCGAGGGGGATGGCTGCCTGCGCACGATGCTCCAGCTGCCGACCGGCGATGCCGACCGCCTCACCGGCGGTGGCCTGGGCCTGGCGGCCTGGTACGAGCGCGGCTACGCCATCGGCCCGCAAGGCCGCTGGAGCGGATCGCTGGCGCTGGGTGCCAGCGCGCTGCGCGCCGACGGTCCGCTGCAGGACCAGCAGCGCCAGTTCCTGCCGTTCGGCTGGGCCTCGGTCGGCTACGCGCTGACCGATGCGTTGTCGGCCGGCCTGCAGTTCTACCTGCACTCGCCGCTGTACCGCGGCGCCGATGTCGATGCGCTGTCGCAGGCCGGCGGCCAGCTCGCGTTCGGCTTCCGCTACCGCGCCAGCGAGCGCGTGTCATGGTGGCTGGGCATGCAGGAAGACCCGATCACCGAGTCCTCGCCGGATTTCTCGATCCATCTGGCGGCGGACTGGCGCTGAGCTTTTGTCGCGACGGCGCTGTGGCGACTCCCTTCTCCCGCTTGCGGGAGAAGGTGCCCCGAAGGGGCGGATGAGGGTGCGCCCCTCACCCCAACCCCTCTCCCGCAAGCGGGAGAGGGGCTTTTATGCACTAAGCCATCGCCACATATCCCGGCTGCGCCGCCACCCGCGCCAGCCAGGCACGGATCTGCGGATACTCGTCCAGCACATAGCCGCCCTGATGCGCGACGTGCGTGTACGCGAACAAGGCGATGTCGGCGATGCTGTAAGTCTGCCCGACCAGAAAAGCGGTCTTGGCCAGTTGCTGCTCCATCACATCCAGCGCTGCGTAGCCACGCGGCATCGCCGCAGCGATCTTCTCGTGCCATTGCTCGCGCTTGCCGAGCATGTGCACCCAGAAGCGCACCGTGGCGATGTAGGGCTCGTGGCTGTACTGCTCGAAGAACAGCCACTGCAGGATCTGCGCGCGCGTCCAGCGCGCCTCGGCATCGGCGGCGGCGGGGAACAACGCGCTGCCCTCGGCCAGGTAGCAGAGCATGGCGTTGGATTCGGCCAGCAGGCGGCCGTCGTCGAAGGCCAGCAGCGGCACCTTGCCGTTGGGGTTGAGGGCGAGGAATTCCGGCGTGCGGCTGGCGCCCTGCAGAATGTCCACCTCCTGCCAGCGGAACTCGATGCCCAGCTGACGCATCAATAGCGCAGGCTTGTGGCAGTTGCCGGAGCCGGTCATTCCATAGAGCGTCAACATGGCGAAATCCCTCGGATGTCTGCGTCGCAGTATGGTCGGCGCCGCCGCCGCGTCAACGAGCCTGCGAATCCGGCACAATGCGCCGCCCATGCCCAAGCTCCTCCTCAGTCTGCTGCCTGCTGCCGTGCTGTTGCTGGCGGGTGGCTGTGCCGGCAACCAGCCGATGAAGGAGCGCGTGCGCGTGTTCTTCGAGGCGGCCGACGTCGATCATGACGAGCAGCTGGTGCCCGCCGAGTTCGAGTCCCTGAAGCTGCCCGGCGGCAAGTTCGAGGATGTCGACACCGACCATAACGGTCTGGTCTCGCTGGCCGAGCTGCGCAGCTACGTGATCTGGCGGCGCATCGAGGCCGAAGGCTGGCGGCCGGTGTCCGGGCCGCGTTCCGATCCACGTCGCGACGCGTACTGAGAGATCGCGACGGTGGAATCGCTCGACATCGCGATCGCCGCCGTCGGTTTCTGCACCGCGGCGCTGTCCGGCGCTGCCGGCCTGGGCGGCGGCACCATCCTCATCGGCGTGTTCTACGCGCTGGGCATGTCATCGGCCGAGGCGGTGCCGTTGTTCGCGGCGGTGCAGATGGTGTCCAACACCTCGCGCACGGTGGCGTATCTCAAGGATGTCGAATGGTCGGCAGCCGGCTGGTTCCTGCTCGCCGGCATTCCGGCAACGCTGCTGATCGCGCCGTTCGCCGCCGACATCGATACCGATTTCGTCAAGCTGATCCTGGCCGGGCTGATCCTCGCCTCGCTGGCGCCGCCAGCGCGTGCGCGGCCCTTGCCGGCGCGACCCGCCTTCGTGCTGGCCGGTCTGCTCAACGGCAGCCTGGGTCTGTTCGTTGGCGCCACCGGCCTGTTCGTCGGCCGCCTGTTCTTCCGCCCGGAATGGAAGCGGCAGACGGTGATCGGCACCCTGGCGCTGACGCAGATGCTCGGTCACGGCATGCGCGTGCTGGCCTATGGTTTCGTGGGCTTCTCGGCGCTGGCGGCGCCACAGCGGTTGCTGCCATTGTGCGTGGCGGTGATCGCCGGCACGCTGGCCGGCAAGCAGATCAACGGCCGCATCAGCGACGCGGCGTTCAATCGGGTGTTCCGCGTGATTCTGGTGGTACTGTCGCTGAAGCTGATCTGGGACGCAGTTCTCAGTTTCATCAACTGAGCCGCGCTGGACCTTCCGAGGGGGTGCGTATCCTCGCCCGCCTCGAACCGCCGCAGAAGAAAATCGCGGCGACACGCTAAAGGGAGATCGATCCGCTGATGCTGGACATGCGGACCTTGTTCGTGGTCATCGTCATCGCCTACTGCACGTTCGGCATCGTGCTGCTGCTGATGTGGCAGGTGCGCCGCAGCGAGCGGACGATGCTGATCTGGGCGCTGTCCAACTTCGCCGGCGGCGCCGGCTGCCTGCTGACGGCGCTGCGCGGGCTCATGCCCGATTGGCTATCGATCAGCGGCGGCAATGGCCTGCTCGGCCTGACGCTGACGCTGATGTGGGCCGGCCTGCGGCAGTTTGCGCACCAGCGCTATTCACCGCTGGCCGTCGTTCTGCCGCCAGTGCTGCTGGCCTTGCTGCTGGGGCTGTATGCAGCGCCGGAGCACTTTACCCAACGGGTCTGCATCAGCTCGAGTGTCTATGCGCTGATTGCGGCGATGTGCCTGCGCGATGCCGCAGGCGCGCAGCGCGCCGAGCAGTTGCAGATGCGTAGGGTGGCGATGTCGGCGTTTGCCGCCGTCTATCTGGCCCTGGTCCTGCGCTACGCCACCGGCGTGGCGAGCACCACGATCGCCAGCGCGCCGCCGCCCGGACTGATGGACAACGATCTGCTGCAGGTGTTGTCGGTGGCCTTGCTGATGATGGTCGGCCTGATCTGGAACCTGGCGGTGATGCTGATGCCCGGCGAGCGCTTGCAGATCAGCCTGTTAGGTGCAGCCACCCATGATCCGCTGACGCAGGTGCTCAACCGCGCCGGGTTCCAGATGCTGGGCACGCGGCTGCTGCGCCGCAACCAGGGAGAAGGCAGCGGCACCGCGGTGCTGCTGATGGACCTGGACCGCTTCAAGCAGGTCAACGACCGCTACGGCCATGCCGCCGGCGACGATGTGCTGGTCGCCTTCGCGGCGAGCACGCGCGAGGCGCTGCGACCGACCGACCTGATCGGCCGCCATGGCGGCGAGGAATTCTGTGCGCTGATGACGGTGCACAGGGTCGAAGACGCGATGGCGGTGGCCGAGCGCATCCGCAGCCGTTTCGAAGCGCTGCGCACGCCGGTGGGCGAGGCGATGATCGCCGTGACCGTCAGCATCGGCGTGGCGATGATCCGGGCCGACGAGCCGGTGGCCGACGCGGCGCTGGTACGTGCCGACCGCGCGATGTACCGCGCCAAGCGGGCGGGACGCAATCGCGTCGAATGCTACGACGACCGGGGCGAGCTGCGCGTCGGTACGCCGGACAACAGCCTGGCCTCAGCGGGATGACTTTGTCCTAGACAAATACCCCGGGGGGGGGGGACGTGCCCATGCTCGACACGCGCACGCTGTTCGCCGTCGTCGTCGGCGCGTATTCCATGCTCGGCTGCATGCTGCTGGTGCTGTGGCGCCTGCAGCGCGGTTATCCGGCCCTGGGCTATTGGGGAGTTTCGAACGCGATCAGCGCGGTCGGTGCATTACTGATCGCGCTGCGCGGCATGGTGCCGGACATGCTGTCCATCGCGGGCGGCAACTGCGCCTTGCTGCTGGGCGAGTTTCTGATGTGGTGCGGCTTGCGGCAGTTTGCCGGCCAGCGATTCAAGCTGCGTTGGGGGTGGTTGCCGGTGCTGGTGCCGGCGGCGCTCTACCTGTTCTTCGCCCCGCTGCGCGACCACTTCGCAGCGCGCGTCTGCTTCTCCTGTGCAGTCAACGCCGTCTACGCCGCCGTGTGTCTGCGCGACGCGCGCGAGGCCCAGCGCCAGCAATTCCTGGGCATGCGCGTGGCGGCGATGATCGCCTTCGCCGGTGTCTACCTGCTGGTGGTCGCCCGCTATGTCGAGGTGGCGCCGCAGCTGCTCGCCGGCAACGATGCCACCGATTACCTGTCGCCGCAGGCCGGGCAGGCGCTCAACACGCTGGGGCTCACCCTGCTGGGGATGCTGTGGAACCTCTCGGTGATCATGATGTTCGGCGAGCACTTGCAGCAGCGTCTGGTTGACGATGCGCGGCGCGATGGCCTCACCGGGGTGCTCAACCGCGCCGGCTTCCAGCAGCTGGCCGCGCGGCAGATCCTGCGCAGTCAGCGCGACGCGCAGCCCCTCGCGGTGTTGCTGATGGACCTGGACCACTTCAAGCGCATCAACGACCAGTACGGCCATGCCGCCGGCGATGCGGTGATCCGTCTGATTGCCGGCACCGCCGGCAGCCTGTTGCGGCCCGGCGATCTGCTCGGCCGCTACGGCGGCGAGGAGTTCTGCGTGCTGCTGCCGGGCGCCGACCTGGCCGACGCCGCAGCCATCGCCGGCCGCATCCGCGGCGAGTTCGAGTCGCGCCGCGCCGACAGCAAGCACGGTCCGGTCGGCACCACCGTGAGCATAGGCGTGGCCGCCGTCGCGGCGACCGACACCAGCGTCGACATGCCGCTGGCACGCGCCGATGGCGCGCTCTATCGTGCCAAGGAGAAGGGGCGTAATCGCGTCGAATGCGAGCCCGCTTCCACCCTCCCGCTTCCGCTGCCGGACTCCCCCGCACCCGCGTAGGTTCTCGCCTGTGATCTTCCGCCCTCCCGGCGTCATTGCCGCCGCCGCGCTGGTCTTTGTGTTGCCCGCCGCCAGCTCGGCAGCGCAGCCCGATGCGATCCCGACCGTGCTCGTCAGTGCGCGTCAGATCGATGAGCAGGTGCAGGACGTGCCGATCTCGATGGTAGTGCTCGATGGCGAGGTCCTGGCCGAAGCCGGTCTCAGCAGCGCGACCTCGCTGCCGGAGCGGGTGCCGGGCCTGACCGCGACGGCGCCCAACGCGCGGCTGGCCAGCTTCTCGATCCGCGGCCTGGGCTCCACCAGCTTCAGCGACGGCGTCGAGAGCAGCGTCGGCGTGTTCATCGACGACATCTATGTCGGCCGGCAGAGTTTTGCGGTGTTCGATCTGATCGACCTGGACCGCATCGAAGTCCTGCGCGGCCCGCAAGGCACGCTGTCCGGCAAGAACACCACCGCGGGCGCCATTCATATCCACACACGCCTGCCGAGCTGGCAGCCGGAGGCGGAAGCGCAGGCGATCGTCGGCGACTACGGCAGCCGCCAGCTGCGTGGCACCCTGTCCGGGCCGCTGATCGCCGATGCGCTGGCGGCACGGCTGACCGCGTACATGAGCCGCCGCGACGGCCTCACCACCAATCTTTTCGACGGCACCGAGCTCAATAACAAAGACCGCTACGGACTGCGCGGGCAGTTGCTGTGGCAGCCGACGCTGCAGCTGCAAGGCCGGCTGATTGCCGAATACAGCCACGTCGACGAGCGCTGCTGCGCCTATCCGCTGGTCGCACCGTTCCGGGACGCGATTGTCGCGCGCGATGCGTACATGGAATACACGCGTGCGTCCGGCGATCCCGCCGATCGCGTCACCGATACCGACAGCCCGACGCGCAGCCAGGTCGAGCAGAAAGCCTTGTCGATGCACTGGAACTGGCAAGGCGACGGGCCACACCGCGCAGTGAGCCTGACCGCCTGGCGAGACTGGCGCTTCCGCCCCGAAAACGACGATGCCACTGCGCTGAAGATCCTCCGCGGCGGACTGCAGAATCGCGAGGCGCTGTACAGTCAGGAGCTGCGTCTGCACTCGGCATTCGACCGGCTCTCGACGCTGGCCGGCATCTACTACCTGCATCGCCGCGTGGAGGGTCTGGAGGCCTATACCCTGCAGGAGGATGCGGCGGCCTGGATCCTCGGTGGCCTGCTGCGCGAGCAGCTGCCGACGGCGACGCGCAGCAACAGCGGACTCGTCATCGACGCACTGGTGCCGCCGCAGACGCTCGACGGCATGGTCGGCGCTCTCCACTACCTGCAGCATGCCGACAGCGCCGCCGCCTACAGCGCGCTGCGGATGCCGCTGACCGACGATACGGAGTTCTCCGCCGGTCTGCGCTACACGCAGGAGTGGAAGCGTGCGCACATGACCGGCACGCGCAGCGGCGGCAATCCGCAGGCCAGCGTGCTGTCGCAAACCAACAATCTGCAACTGCTCGGCGATCTGATCGGCCGGGACTTGCGCGCCTACACCTTCGACGGCCTGCTGGATTCGGTCGGCGGACGGCCTTTCGAGCGTCGCGATCGACGCAGCGAAGGCAAGGTTTCCGCCCATCTGGCACTGCGTCACGATCTGGATCCGCACCGGCAGCTGTACGCAACCGCTGCGCGCGGCTACAAGAGCGGCGGCATCAATCTGGGCGTGACCGGCGAATCGGTGGCACAGCAGTTCAAGCCGGAGACGGTCACTGGCGCCGAGGCCGGCTTCAAGGGCTTGTTCGCGCAGCGCCGTGTCGCCCTGGACCTTGCGCTCTACTATGCCGACGTCCGCGACTATCAGGCGCTGACCTTCGACGGCGAGACCGGTCTGCTGCCCAATCCGCGACTGATCAATCTGCTCAATGTCGGCCGGGTGGAGTTGTACGGCGCCGAGTTGCAGTTGCAGGCCCGGCCGCTGGCCGGTCTGGGCACGCGGCTGGGGCTGGCCTACAACCACGCCGTCACCGTCGATTTCCGCAACGCGCCGGACGAGGACAGCCGCCAGAACACGCGCGATCTCAGCGGCGAGCAGCTCTACAACGCACCGCGCTGGACCGGCACCGCGGGCGTCGAATACGGCTGGCTACGCGGCGCGCGCCACCAGCCCTATGTGGCGCTCGACTACAGTTTCCGCAGCAGCAGTTACGCCACGGTGGAACACGGCCGATCCAGCCATGTCGAGGCCTACCAGCTCACCGACCTGCGTCTGGGCCTGCGCGACGCGCTCGGCCACTGGGACTGCAACCTGTTCGTCCGCAATCTTTTCGATGAGGACTACATCGCCGCCGTGCAGCCGCTGTACGGCGTCGGCGACTACGGTGCGTTTGCCGGCGATCCGCGCATCGTCGGCATCAATCTGCGCCTGCGCCTGCCATGAGGCTCACCGATCCAGCTTCTGGTTGATCTCCACGATCATCCGCGCGATCTCCTCCTCGCCGTACGGGCGGTGGTCCTTGACGCGCAGGCTGTCGCTCCACTCGCGGGCGAAGTCGCGCTGCAGCCAGCCGTTGAGGATCGCGGTGATCAGCATGGCGATCAGCGCGCCGCTGCCGGCGCAGGCCATGTCCTTCTGCGCGTCCCAGATGTCGCCCTGCGTGCCCAGATAGGCGACGCCGAGCTCGCCGCCGAAGAACTCGGCGGCGCCCCATTCGATCAGCTCGTAGAGCGCCGAGGTCGACAGCGTGAAGTCCAGCGGCAGGAAGTAACCCCAGAAGCCGCGGGCGTCGGCGACGCGCAGGAAGATCTCGCGCAGCGGGTAGGCCAGCAGCAGGCCGTAACTGAAGTGCACGAGCCGGTCGAAGTTGTTGCGTTCCCAGCCGAGCATGGCGTTGAAGCTATGGCCCGTCAGCGTCTTCCACGCGGCCTCATACGGCACTTCGGCGTAGGTGTAATGACTGCCGATGGCGTGCAGGCACAGGAACAGGAAGATCAGCGTGTACGACACGCGCGAGAACACGAAGCGCTTGTGCGAGAAAAACATGGCGAGGCCGAACACCAGCACCAGCGCGTTTTCCAGCAGCCAGTCGTGACGGTCGAAAGGCTTGATCGCCAGCCAGGTCCATAGCGCCAGATAGACCGCGATCAGCGCGACGACGTAGGGGCGGATGCGCTGCAGGGCGAGCAGGGTGTTCATGACAAGCTCCGTCGGTGAATCAGTCCACCAGGGCGCGGCCGCGCGTCTCGATCACCCAGGGCGTCAGCAAGACGCCGATCACCGGCACCACGCCGATCCAGAACAGCACGCCGATCGCGCCGCTGGCCACGGTGGAGCCGTAATAGCCGACCAGAAACGGCCCGCCGGCGGCGATGACGCGGCCAATGTTGTAGCAGAAGCCCGCACCGGTGGCGCGCAGCCGCGTCGGGAACAGCTCCGGCAGGTAGTAGGTGAAGCTGCCGAACACGCCGAACACCGACAGGCCGATCAGGAAGTAGCCGTACAGGCGCAGCTGCGGCGGCAGATCGGCGCCGAAGGTGAAGAACACCGCGGCGGCGGAGGCGGCGTAATAGATCGCGAACATCGGCTTGCGGCCGACGAACTTGGCGGCCGGTATCGTCAGCAGCGTGCCAATCAGGCCGCCGACGTTGAAGGCCATCGTCGCGGTGAACTTCCAGTCCTCGATCAGCTTGAGCGTCGCCGCGCGCTCCAGTCCGCGCAGCGCCGCCTCGGTCTGTGCCAGGCCGGTGACGAAGGTCGGCAGGAAGGCGTTGCAGCTCCACCAGGTGATCAGCGCGATCAGCGCCATCAGGAAGCCGCTGCGCGTGTAGCGGCGCAGCTGCGGCGAGAACAGCTCCGACAGCCGCGGCGGCGCGCTGTTGCGGGCCACCTGCGTCCAGCGCTCCGGCTCCTTGACGAACAGGCGGATGCCGAACGCCACTGCCGCCGGAATCAGGCCGCACAGAAAAACGTAGCGCCACGACACTTCCGGCTGATCGGCGAACCAGTGGCCGGCGATCTGCAGGTTGAGGAAGGTGGCCAGCGTGGTGCCGAAGGCGGCGGAGGTATAGAGCAGCGCGCCGGCTTCGACGCGGCGCTTCTCCGGCATCACCTCGGCAACCATCGAGGCGCCGGCCGCCCATTCGCCGCCGATGCCCAGGCTGGCGACGATGCGGAACGCCAGCAGCACCCAGATGTTGGGCGCGAACGCGCAGGCGGCGGTGCCGATCGCATACATCAGGATCGTCAGCAGCATGGTCCGCGTGCGGCCGATGCGGTCGCCGATGTAGCCGAACAGCACGCCGCCGGCGGCCCAGCCGAGTAGCAGCACGGAGGTGAGGATGCCGGTCCAGTACAGCGTCGCCTGCTTGGCCTCTGGACTGCCGATTTCCAGGCCCAGCAGCGTCGGCACGCAGTTGGGTGCGACGAAGTTGAAGAGGATGCTGTCGAACAGGTCGAAGCCCCAGCCGAGCCAGGCGGCGAACAGCACGATCCACTGGTAGCGCGTCAGGCCGAGCATCTTCTCTCCTTATTGTTCCCTCTCCCCGCACGCGGGGAGAGGGAGTATTCATTGCGCGAGCTTCTTGTCCTTCGTCTCGTGGGTCAGCCACAGCGCGACGAAGGTCAGCGCCGCCGCTGCCGACAGGTAGTAGCCGACGAACTCGATGCCGTAGGTCTTGGCCAGCCAGGTGGCGATGTACGGCGCCAGCGAGGCGCCGACGATGCCGGCGAGATTGAAGGTCAGCGAGGCACCGGTGTAGCGCACGGAGGTGGGGAACAGCTCGGAGAGGATGGTGCCGATCGGCCCGTAGGTCATGCCCATCAGCGCCAGGCCGATCACCAGCGTGGCGATCACGCCGAACAGGCCGCTGCCGAACAGGGGCCCCATCACGAAGCCGAACGCGGCAATGCCGGCGCTGACCCACAGCAGCGTGCGGCGGCGGCCGTGACGGTCGGCCCACACCGCGGAAAGCGGAATCGTCAGCGCGAAGAACAGGATCGCGAACAGCTGGATCATCAGGAACTCCTGCCGCTGGTAGCCCAGCGCCGAGGTGCCCCAGGACAGCGCGAACACCGTCATCAGGTAGAACAGTACGAAGGTCGCCACCGCCGCCAGCGTGCCGAGCACGAGCGCGCCGGGGTAATCGCGCAGCACCGACAGCATCGGCACCTTGACCCGTTCGTGACGGTCCAGGGCCTGCTGGAACACCGGCGTCTCGGTGATCTTCAGCCGCACCCACAGACCGACCAGCACCAGCAGGCTGCTGGCGATGAACGGGATGCGCCAGCCGTAGGCGAAGAACTGCTCGTCGCTGAGCGTCTCCGACAGCAGCAGAAAAATGCCGCCGGAGCAGAGAAAGCCGAGCGGCGCGCCGAGCTGCGGAAACATGCCGTACCAGGCGCGCTTGCCGGGCGGCGCGTTCTCGGTGGCCAGCAGCACGGCGCCGCCCCATTCGCCGCCCAGGCCCAGGCCCTGGCCGAAGCGGCACAGCGCCAGCAGCAGCGGCGCGGCGACGCCGATCTGCGCATAGGTCGGCAGCAGGCCGATGATCACCGTCGACAGGCCCATCGTCAGCAGCGCCGCCACCAGCGTCGCCTTGCGGCCGATGCGGTCGCCGAAGTGGCCGAACAGCGCCGAGCCGACCGGCCGCGCGAAGAAGGCGATCGCGAACGTGGCCAGTGATTGCAGCGTCGCCGAGGCCGGATCGGCGGACGGAAAGAACAGCTGCGGGAACACCAGCACCGCGGCGGTGGCGTAGATGTAGAAGTCGAAGAACTCGATGGTGGTGCCGATCAGGCTCGCGAACAGCACGCGGCGCGGCGAATTGGCCGCGGGCGGCGGCGCAGTGCTCACATCGTTCATGACGGCTCCCCGGCGCAGGCATGCAGTGCCGGCGTGCTGATGCTTTAGATGGTGTGCGATTCCCGCGAACCGCAGTGCGCGCGATTGTGCTGCAGGCGTGTTGGCGGTGCCAGATCGGCGTGGCGTCGCCCTCACCCCCCAAGTAGCTGTAGGGCGGGAGCATCCCGCCTTGCCGCGATCGGCGGGATGCTCCCGCCCTACGTCCCTTACCCCCAAACCCTGTCCTGCAAGGGGGGGAGAGGGTGGCGCGTAGCGCCGGATGAGGGTGCGCGCCTACAGCGCCGCCGGCGCGTGCTCGCGGTGATGGATCAGGATGCGGCGGTACTGGTCCGGGTCCTTGATGTGGACCACGTCGCCCTCGCGCGGGAAGGTCCAGTCGTACAGCCGCGACAGCCAGAAGCGCAGCGCGGCGGCGCGCAGCACCAGCGGCCAGGCGGCGCGCTCGGCCTCGGTGAACTCGCGGCGCGAGCGATAGGCGGTGACCATCGCCTCCCAGCGCGCCGGGTTGAGCGTGCCGTCGACCTCGAAGCACCAGTCGTTGGCGGTCACCGCCAGGTCGTAGAGCAGGGCGTCGTTGCAGGCGTAGTAGAAGTCGATCACGCCGGTCAGGCGGTCGTCGACGAACAGCACGTTGTCGCGGAACAGGTCGGCGTGGATCACGCCCTGCGGCAGGCTGGCGAGGTCGATCGACATCTGCACCGCCAGCTCGTCCTCGATCAGCTTGCGCACGCCGGCATCCTGCGTCTTGCGCGCCAGCTGGCGGCCGGTCTGCTCGCGCCACAGCGCGCCGCGCGAGTTGTCGCAGTGGCCGGCGTACGAATGCGCGGCGACGTGCAGCTCGCCGAGCGCGCGGCCGACCTGCCGGCATTGTTCGAGATTGGGAAACAGCACGCTTTGCCCGGTCAGTCGCCGCACCAGTGCCGCCGGCTTGTCGTTGAGCGTGGTGAGATTGCCGCCGTCGTGCGTGCGCGCCGGCATCGCGCTGGCGAAACCGCGCGAGGCGAGGTGGTCCATCAGGCCGAGGAAGAACGGCAGATCTGCGTAATTGAGCCGCTCGAACAGGGTCAGCACCCAGCGGCCGTCTTCGGTATCGACGAAGTAGTTGGTGTTCTCCACCCCCTCGCCGATGCCCTGGAAGCCGATCAGCGGCCCCACCGGATATTGCTTGAGGAACTCGCTGAGCTGCGTGTGGCTGACTTTGGTGAAGACCGACATGGAAAGCGCGAAAGGCGGGCGGCGTAGCGTCGCAGGA
>CAMLDZ010000087.1 GCA_946478985.1 uncultured Solimonas sp. | reverse complement strand
GGACGATGGAGATCGGACGAAGCTGGTCGACGGAGCGACCGGAGGCACGCAGGGAAGAAGTCACGGAGTACGGCGGGGCGGCGAATGGGCGCGGAGTATACCGCGCAGCGGCAAGCGCAGCCCCAGCAGCGCCAGCAGGATCGCCAGGTACAGCAGGGGCTCGCGCAGGTCCGCCTTGACCAGCCACAGGTAGTGCAGCACGCCGAGCAGCGCTGCCGGGTAGATCAGCTTGTGCAGCAGTGCCCAGCGGCGCTTGAGTCGCCGCTGCCAGCCGCGTGTCGAGGTGAGCGCCAGCGGCAGCAGCAGCAGCCAGGCGGCGAAGCCGATCGTGATGTAGCTGCGTTCGAGCAGATCGTCGGCCAGCTGTGGCAGCGACCATTCCAGATCGAAGCTCAGGTACAGCGCGAAGTGCAGGCAGATCCACAGGTAGGCCCACAGCCCGAGCAGGCGCCGGATGCGGATCGCCTCGGCACGGCCCGTCAGCCGCCGCAGCGGCGTCATCGCCAGCGTGAGCAGCAACAGGCGCAAGCCCCAGTCGCCGCTGTAGTGTTCGAGAAACTCCACCGGATTGGCGCCGAGCTGGTTTTGCCACGTCAGCCAGCCCAGCCGCAGCAGCGGCAGGCCGGCCAGCGCCCACGCCGCCAGCCGCCACAGCCACAAGCCGAGGGCCTGCATCAGAACTGCTTCTTCAGATCCATGCCGCTGTATAGCGAGGCGACTTCCGGATAACCGTTGAACATCAGCGTGTCGCGCTTGCGGAACTCGCCCAGGCGGCGCTCCCTGGCCTGCGACCAGCGCGGGTGATCGACGTTCGGGTTGACGTTGGAATAGAAGCCGTACTCGCGGGCGGCCATCGCGTTCCAGGTGGTGTACGGCTGGCGCTCGACAAAGCGGATGCTGACGATCGACTTGATACTCTTGAAGCCGTACTTCCAGGGGATCGTCAGCCGCAGCGGCGCGCCGTTCTGGTTGGGCAGCACGCGGCCGTACATGCCGACCGACAGGAAGGCCAGCGGGTGCATCGCCTCGTCGATGCGCAGGCCCTCGCGGTACGGCCAGTCGAGCACACCAGACGAAGTCATCGGCATCTGCTTGCGGTCGTACAGCGTCTCGAAGGCGACGTACTTGGCGCGCGAGTTCGGCTTGAAGCGCTGCAGGAACGGACCGAGCGCGAAGCCGTCCCAGGGCACGACGATGCTCCAGCCCTCGACGCAGCGGTGGCGGTAGATGCGCTGCTCCAGCGGCTTCAGCAGCGTGTCGATGTCGACCGTCGCCGGCGCCTCGCATTCGCCATAGACCTCCACCGTCCACGGCCGTGTGCGCAAGCTGCCGGCGAAGCGCGCCGGCTGCTCCTTGGCCGTGCCGAACTCGTAGTAGTTGTTGTAGCTGCTGACCAGCGCGGCGTCGGTGACGGCCTCGCCGCCCGCCTGCTCGGTCCTGCGTGACGGGTTCAGCGGCGCCAGTGCCGGGGCCGGCGCCGTGGCGCCCTGGGCCAGCGCCGGCAGCGCCAGACCGGCGCCGGCCAGCCCCATCTGCGCGAGAAAGCGCCGGCGGTCCAGATAGACGGACTCCGGCGTCACCTCGCGCTCAGGCAGCTCTGATGCAGCTGGGGTGCGGATCAGCATGGGATTCTCCGTGAGGCGACGAGCTTGCGGCCGCAGGTCTGCGATTACCATACAGACCGTACGAACCCGCATGAATTCTGGACGCAGCAGCATGACGCTTGACGAATTGGCCGAAACCTTCGAACTCCTCGGTGACTGGGAGGAGCGCTACCGCTACATCATCGAACTGGGCCGCCAGCTGCCGCCCTTGCCCGCCGAGGACCACAACGAGCAGACCAGGGTGCGCGGCTGCATGTCGCAGGTCTGGCTGACGCACCGCCTGGAACCGGGCCCACCGCCGACGCTGGTGTTCGGCGGCGACTCGGACGCGCATATCGTCAAAGGCCTGATCGCGGTGCTGTTCGAGCTGGTGTCCGGCCGCACGCCGCAGGAGATCCTGGCGCTGGACATCGCCTCGGCGTTCGAGCGGCTGGGGCTGGAAAGCCATATCTCGATGAACCGCCGTAACGGTTTTTATGCGATGGTGGAGCGCATCAAGCAGATGGCCGCACAGGCGGCCTGAGCATTTTTCGACAGGGGGCGGTTCCATGAGTGTCATTCCGATCATCTTTGTGGTCTTCGTCCTCGTCACCTTATGGAAGGGCGTGGTGACCGTGCCGCAGGGCCGTGAGTACACCATCGAGCGCTTCGGCAAGTACCGCGCGACCTTCACGCCCGGCCTGCACTGGCTGATCCCCTACGTCGACAACATCGGCCGCAAGCTGTCGATGATGGAGCAGGTGCTCGACGTGCCCTCGCAGGAGGTCATCACCAAGGACAACGCCATGGTCGGCGTCGACGGCGTGGTGTTCTTCCAGGTCCTCGACGCCGCCAAAGCCGCCTATGAAGTCCAGCAGCTGGAGCTGGCGATCATGCAGCTGACGATGACCAACCTGCGCACGGTCATGGGCTCGATGGATCTCGACGAGCTGCTCAGCCAGCGCGATCACATCAATACCAAGCTGCTGTCGGTGGTCGACAACGCCACCACGCCCTGGGGCGTCAAGGTCACGCGCATCGAGATCAAGGACATCCGTCCGCCGCCGGCCCTGGTCGAGGCGATGGCGCGACAGATGAAGGCCGAGCGCGAGAAGCGCGCCAACATCCTCGACGCCGAGGGCTTCCGCCAGGCGGCGATCCTCAAGGCCGAGGGCGAGCGGCAATCGCAGATCCTCGCCGCCGAGGCGCAGAAGCAGGAGCAGATTCTCGAAGCCGAAGGCCGCAAGGAGGCGGCGTTCCGCGACGCCGAGGCCCGCGAGCGCGAGGCGGAGGCCGAAGCCCGCGCCACGCAGATGGTCAGCGAGGCGATCGCCAAGGGTGACGTCCAGGCCATCAATTACTTCGTTGCGCAGAAGTACGTCGAGGCGCTCGGCAAGTTTGCCAACAGCCCCAACGAGAAGCTGGTGCTGATGCCGCTGGAAGCCTCCGGCGTGATCGGTGCGATCGGCGGCATCGCCGAGCTCGCCAAGAAAGCCGCCGGCAAGTAAACCGGACGCCGACATGCGCCTCGACGACATCGTGTACTGGCACTGGTGGGTCGCCGGTCTGGGCTTGCTGATACTCGAAGCCTTCGTGCCCGGCGCAGTGTTCCTGTGGATGGGAGTCTCGGCGCTGACCGTCGGCGCGCTGACGCTGGTGTTTCCGGCAATGGGCTGGCAGGCCGAGTTCATCGTCTTCGGCGTGCTGGCGCTGCTGAGCTTCTTTGCATGGCGACGCTTGCGGCCGACGCAGACCGCCAGCGACCAGCCGACGCTGAACCGGCGCGCCGATTCCTACGTGGGCCGCCAGTTCACGCTGACGCAGCCGGTGATCGACGGGGTCGGCAGCCTGCACGTCGATGATTCGCAGTGGCGCATCAGCGGCCCGGACCTGCCGGCCGGCAGCCGTGTGCGGGTGGTCGCCGCCGACGGCGTGACGCTGCGCGTCGAGCCGGCGGGCTGAGCCGCCGGGAACTTCACGGTGCGTTGTCGCGTCGCAATCAGACCCCCGCTCCCGTTTCGATCGTGCACGCGCCGCCACCCGTAGATCCCAGCCCCGCCGAAGCCGCTGCGCACGCGCAGCGCTTCAACCGTGCGCAGATCCAGGAGCGGCTGTACTCGCTTGGCGAGGAGATCGCGCATGCGGTCACGCACGGGCTCGGCGCGCTGCTGGCGATCGTCGGGCTCACCGTGCTGGTGGCGCGCGCGACGCTGTACGGCAACGTCTGGCACATCGTCGCCAGCAGCGTCTTCGGCGCCACGCTGGTGCTGATGTACACCGCCTCTACGCTCTACCACAGCATTCCGCTGCCGCGGGCCAAGCAGGTGCTGCGCGTCATCGATCACTCGATGATCTATTTCCTGATCGCCGGCACCTACACGCCGTTCACGCTGGTGACGCTGCACGGCAGCTGGGGCTGGAGCCTGTTTGCCTTCACCTGGGGGCTGGCCGCGCTGGGCGTGGCGTTCAAGGTCTTCGCCACCGGCCGCTACGAGAAGCTCTCGGTGGCGGTCTATCTGGCGATGGGCTGGTGCGCAGTGGTCGCCACCCGGCCGATCCTCGACAACCTGGAGACGGGCGGGCTGATCCTGACAGTCGCCGGCGGC
Source organism: uncultured Solimonas sp. (assembly GCA_946478985.1). The sequence goes on along the minus strand of CAMLDZ010000087.1, from coordinate 8,581 downwards.
CTGGCGTATAGCGGCGGCGTTGCCTTCTACCTCTGGGAGCGGCTTCGCTATCACCACGCCATCTGGCACCTGTTCGTGCTCGCCGGCAGCGTGCTGCAGTATTTCGCGATCTTCTTCTATGTCGTCCCGGGAGCGGCCGGATGAGTGGCATCAACGGGGCGGTGCCAAGCCCTTACCTCGTGCCGTTCGACGGCCGCTTCGAGGCGGCGCCATCGCCCACCACGCCGCCGCCGGGCGCGCCGGGCAGGGCCGAGGCCAGGCGGCAGCTCGCCGAACAGATCGCGCAGCTCGACGATCTGCAGAAACGGCTCTACGCCAGCGGCCGGCACGCGGTGCTGCTGATGTTCCAGGCGATGGACGCAGCCGGCAAGGACAGCACCATCCGCGCCGTGCTGACCGGTATCAATCCGGCGGGCTGCCAGGTCTATTCGTTCAAGCGGCCGAGCGAGGAGGAGCTGGCCCACGACTTCCTCTGGCGCTGCCTGCGCTGCCTGCCGGAGCGTGGCCGCATCGGCGTCTTCAATCGCAGCTGGTACGAGGAAGTGCTGGCGGTGCGCGTGCATCCGCGGCTGCTGGAGGCGCAACAGCTGCCCTGGCGGCCTGACACGGAGGCGCAGCTGTGGCAGCAGCGGCAGCAGTCCATTGCCGCGATCGAGCAGCACCTGGCGCAGAACGGCACCGTGATCCTCAAGTTCTGGCTGCACGTCTCGCGCCAGGAACAGAAGCAGCGGCTGCTGGAGCGGCTCGACGCGCCGGAGAAGAACTGGAAGTTCGAAAGCGGTGATCTCGACGAGCGTCGCCGCTGGTCCGACTACATGGCCGCCTACCAGGACGCGCTCAACGCCACCTCGAAGCCCTGGGCGCCGTGGTACGCGATTCCGGCCGACGACAAGCCCTACATGCGCCTGACCATCGCGCAGCTGATCGTGGCGCGGCTGCAGTCGCTGGATCTGCGCTATCCGCCGCTCGGCGCGGCGGTCCAGGACGATCTGGTGGAACTGCGCGAGCGCTTGCAGCGCGATTAAGGCCTGCCGTCATTCGCCAGCGGCAGGTGATGAACATGCTGGCCGCGCTCGCCGCGCAGCGCCAGCCGCACCAGGGCTTCGGCGACTTCGTCGGCCGACACCGGCCGGTACCGGCGCAGCGGGCCGACGCAGAGCGGCGCCAGCACCGGCGCATAACGCTGCGCCAGCGCCTCGAAGGGGCGATGCTCGCGACGCTCGCCGAGCAGCAGCGAGGGGCGCAGGATGTGCAGCGCGTCGAAGCCGAGTTCCGCCAGGCGCTGTTCCACACGTCCCTTGGTCCGCGAGTAGAAGCTCAGCGCGTGCTCGGAGGCGCCGACGGCGGAGACCAGCAGGAACTGCTCGGCGCCGGCCTCACGCGTGGCCCGCGCCAGATCCAGCACCATGCGCTCGTCGACATCGGCAAAGGCCTCGCGCGAACCGGCACGCTTGAGCGTGGTGCCCAGGCAGCAGAACACGTGATCGACGGCCAGCGCCTCGCTGTGCGCAGTCAGGTCGGCGTAATCGTTGAGCAGCACACGCAGCTGCGGATGCTCGATGCCGAGCGGCTGCCGCGCAATGGCGACGACCTGCGTGTAAGCCGGATCGCGCAGCAGCCGCGCCAACAGCCGACTGCCGACAAGCCCCGTGGCGCCGGCCACCAGCGCGGTGCGCTTCATGCGATGCTGTTCCCCGTTCGATCGCACCGGCTTCCCTGACGCCGGCGCGGGTCCGCGTTGATCGCAGACCTTCATTGATTCCGTATTCTTATACCCAAATAAACGGGCCGCTGAAAACCCGCGGCACCGGAGCAACACAAGCCAGAGCCATGAGCGAGCCCGCTTTCGAGCTGCATCCCCAGTTGCTCAAGGACACCCTGCCGGTCGGCGACTGGCCGCTGTGCCGCGTGCTGCTGCTCAACGACGCGCAATACCCGTGGCTGGTGCTGGTGCCGCGCCGCGCCGCGGTCCGTGAAATCTACGAGCTGAGCGAGGCCGATCAGCAGCTGCTGCTGCGCGAGTCGAGCACGCTGGGCCGCGCGCTGATGGCGCTGTTCCCGATCGGCGAGAAACTCAACATCGGCGCGCTCGGCAACCTGGTGCCGCAGCTGCATGTGCACCACATCGTGCGCTGGACCGGCGACGCCGCCTGGCCGGGGCCGGTATGGGGCCGCCATCCGCCGCTGCCGTACAGCGCCGACGTGGCTGCGGCCACGCTGCAGCAGCTGCGCCAGCGATTGGCCGCGGCGTTGCCCTTCGACGGCTGAGCGGCGCTTGTCGGGCTTGCCGGCCGGCTCAACACTCCGCGCCTATCAAAAGGGGAGGAGTGTTTCATGGACAGCCTGGCAGGCCGCACGATCCTGATTACCGGTGGCGCGATGGGCATGGGCAAGCTCTACGCCGAGCTGGCCGCGCGCGAGCGCGCCGCCGCGATCATCCTCTGGGACATCAATGCCGAGGCGCTGGAGCAGACCGCCGCCAGCCTGCGGCCGCATTGCCAGAATGTGGTCACGCAGCAGGTCGACGTCAGCAAGCGCGAGGCGATCGCCGCCGCTGCCGCCGAGGTCCGTGCCCGCTTCGGCACGCCGGACGTGCTGATCAACAACGCCGGCATCATCCGCGGCAAATACTTCTGGGAGCACGACGCCGAGCGCGACATCGCCGCGACGATGGCGATCAACGCGCTGGCGCCGATGTACGTCAGCCGCGAGTTCCTGCCGCAGATGATCGAGCGCCGCGGCGCCGAGCACCGCATCGTCAACATCTCCTCGGCCGCCAGCCTGGTTTCCAATCCGCGCATGAGCGTCTACTGCGCGTCGAAGTGGGCCTGCACCGGCTGGAGCGATTCGCTGCGGCTGGAGCTGGAGAAAGCCGGCCATGGCCACGTCAAGGTCACCACGGTCTGCCCGACCTACATCTCCACCGGCATGTTCGAAGGCGCCAAGCCCATGCTGATGACGCCGATCATGACGCCGGACTACGTCGTCGGCCGCGTCTGGCAGGCGATGAAAGCCGGCCGGCCGCGGCTGATCCTGCCGTGGACGGTCTACCTTTCGACGGCCTTGAGAGGCCTTCTGCCGGTTCGCGTGTTCGACTGGATTGCTGCACACCTGTTCGGCGTTTATAAGACGATGGACGACTTCAAGGGCCGCTCGACATGAGGCGGCCTCTTATGCGCAACGCTCCAGGGAGGAGACATGAGGTATCCGTTGGTGGCCGTCATGGCCGCAGTCTTGGCCAGTGCCACGATGCTTTCGGCCTGCGGCAGCAAGGGCCCGAAACCGCTCGAAGCCAAGAACGTTTCCGCACCGCTGAAGCCGCCGCCGGGCGTGCTGCCGCCGGGCCTGGCGACGCCGCTGCGCGAGGGCGAGGCGGTGGCGATCAAGGTGCCGCTGCCGCTGTTGACTGCGCCGTCGCCGGCCGCCACCGTCGACACCAAGCTGCCGGCCGGCTCGCTGGTCACGCTCAAGACCCGCATCCTCAACGGCATCGGCCCCTGGTGGCTGGTCGAGACCAAGGTGTCCGCCGGCTGGATTCCGGAGCACGAGCTGCTGCGCAAGTAACACTTCTGGCGCCCGGCTGCGGCGTCGCTCAAGGATGAGCTCATGACCCAGCAAGCCCGCCGTCCGCGCGCCGCCAGGAAGGCGTCTGCCGCCACGGCCCAGACCTACTTCGTCACCGGTGCCACCGGCTTCATCGGCAAGTTCCTGCTGGAGCAGCTGCTGCAGCGCCCCGGCAGCACCATCTACGTGCTGGTGCGGCCGGGCTCGGAAGCGAAGTTCGAGCAGCTGCAGCAGCGTTTCGGCGATGCCGGCGAGTGCCTGATCGCCGTCAGCGGCGATCTGGGCGATCCGGATCTGGTCGGTGCCGACGCACGCAAGGCGCTCAAGGGCAAGGTGGATCATCTGTTCCACCTTGCCGCCGTCTATGACATGAACATGGACGACGCCACCGCCGACCGCGTCAACAACGAGGGCACGCGCCATGTCGTCGCCTTTGCCAATGCGCTGGGCGGGCCGCTGCGCCTGCATCACGTGTCCAGCGTCGCGGTGGCCGGCGGTCATTTCAGCGGGCGTTTCACGGAAGACATGTTCGACGAGGGGCAGCGCGTCGAGCATCCGTACTACCGTTCCAAGTTCCAGTCCGAGGCCATCGTCCGCTCCGAGGCGACGGTGCCGTACCGCATCTATCGTCCGGGCGCGGTGGTGGGCTCCTCGCAGACCGGCGAGATGGACAAGATCGACGGGCCCTACTACTTCTTCAAGACCATCCAGAAGCTCAGCCATGCGGTTCCCAAATGGCTGCCGCTGCTCGGCATCGAGGGCGGCAAGGTGCCGGTGGTGCCGGTCGACTACGTGGCCCGGGCGATGGATCACATCGCCCATCTCGACGGCCTCGACGGCGAATGCTTCCACCTGATCCAGTCGCATTCGCCCAGCGTCGGCGAGCTGCTGCAGGTCTTGCTGGAAGTGGCGCACGGCCCCGAGTTTGCGCGGACGGTCGAGCTGCCGACGCTGCCGGGTGCCGTGCGCGAGCTGGCTGGCCAGCTCGGCAGCCGGCTGTCACCGGGTATCGAGAGGAAGATCTCGCAGACCATCGGCGTACCGCTGTCGGTGCTGGCGTATATCGCCAACCGCGCGGTGTTCGACGACAAGCACGCGCGCGCCGCGCTCAAGGACTCCGGCATCCAGTGCCCCAAGTTCCGCGACTACGCCGACGTGCTGTGGCAGTACTGGGAGAAATTCCTCGACATCGACACCAAGGTGCCGCGCGGCTCGGTGCAGAAGCTGTCCGGCAAGGTGGCCGTGGTCACCGGCGCCTCGCGCGGCATCGGCATGGTGGTGTCCAAGAAGCTCGCTGCGGCCGGCGCCAAGCTGATCCTGGTATCGCGCTCGCGCGACAAGCTCGAAGAGCTGCAGCGCATCATCCACAGCGCCGGCGGCGAGGCGCATGTCTACCCCTGCGACCTCAACGACATGCAGGCGATCGACGCCTGCGCGCAGGAGATCCTCCGTGACTTCGGTCATGTCGACATCCTCGTCAACAACGCCGGCCGTTCGATCCGTCGCGGCGTGATGGAATCGCTGGACCGTTTTCACGACTTCGAGCGCACCATGCAGCTGAACTACTTCGGCGCGGTGCGCATGATCATCAACTTCCTGCCGTCGATGTCGAAGCAGAAGAACGGCCACATCATCAACATCAGCTCGATCGGCGTGCTCGCCAACGCCGCGCGCTTTTCCGCGTACGTGGCCAGCAAGGCCGCGCTCGACGCGTTCAGCCGCTGCCTGTCGGCCGAGGTCAAACACAAGAACATCGAGGTCACGGCGATCTACATGCCGCTGGTGCGCACGCCGATGATCGCGCCCACCAAGATCTACGACTACGTGCCGACCTGGTCGCCGGAGAAGGCCGGCGACACGGTGATGCGCGCCATCCTCAACCGCCCGAAGTCCATCGCCACGCCGCTCGGCACCGCCGCCGCGATCTCGTATGCGCTGTGGCCCAAGCTCAACGACTACATCCTCAACAAGGGCTTCCACCTGTTCCCGTCCTCGGATGCGGCCAAGGGCCGCCGCGAAGGCGCCAAGCCGACGCTGGAGCAGGTGGTGTTCGCCAACATCTTCAAGGGCGAGCATTTCTAAGCGCTTCAGATGTCTGTCGCCGCCGCCGGGGCCCGCGTTAACCGCAGGCTCAGGGCTTGGCGGGCACCGTAGGCGCTCCGATTTTTAGTCAAGGAGCGACAAATGCGCAGATCAATGACGATCTCCCTTCTGGCTGCCAGTGCCGTGCTTACCACCGGCAGCGCCTTCGCAGACGGCAACACGCCGGTGCGCGACGGTTTGCAGAACATCGGCAATCGGCTCGAAGACAGCCTGCGCGCCCGCGGCGAGCGCCGCGACAATGCGCTGAACAATGCGGCGGACCGTCTCGCCGAATCGCGCCTCGTCACCACGCTGCGCGAGGGCGGCAATGACGATGGCGAGCGCCCGGTGCTGAACAACCTGCAGGACCGGCTTGGCGATGCCCGCGAGAATCTCGATGAGCGGCTCGACGACGCACGTGACAACGACGACAACCGCCTGAGCGACCTCAAGGACAATCTCAACGATCGTCTCGACACCGCGCGCGACAACCTCAACGACGCCCGCGACAATCAGGACAACCGCTTGAGCGATCTGAGCGACAACATCAACGATCGCATCGAGACGGCCCGCGACAACCGCGGCGATCGCCTCTCGGACGTGCGCGACAACGTCAACGACCGTCTCGACACGCTGGGCGACAAGCTGGCGCGCAACGACTGATCTGCGTCGCATTCCGACGAGATCATCCCCAGGAGGCCCGCACTGCGGGCCTTTCCTATTTGACCGTCACTCATTTCATTGCACCCCGAGCACAGCGCCCTGTTTCCCGGTGCGGGGCCCTCCGACGCACCGAACCTTCGCCGGCAACTCGCGCGGCCATGTGCGCTACATCTCGGCGCCGTTACCTGCAGCATTGCCGCGCCCGCCAGGCCTATCTAACCTGCGGCGCGTCGCGGCAGTGCGCCGCCAGATCGTCACTTTCTTCAGGGAGACAACATGATCCGTTCCATCGCCGCTGCCGCCGCGCTGCTGGCCGCGCCGTTTGCCTTCGCCGCGCCGACGGTGAAGCCGGGGCTCTGGGAGGTGAGCAAGAGCTTCAACGGCGAGGAAGAGACCGACCGCGAATGCGTGACGCCGGAAGAAGCGCGCGATTCCACCTCGTTCACCAAGAACTTGCCCGAAGGCTGCACGCTGGGCCAGAAGCGCGACACCGCCAGCGAACTGTCGTTCGACTACCGCTGCGACAGTCCCACGCAGACCGGCAAGGGCCGCATGGAAGTGCGCGTCGACAAGCAGACGCAGTACCAGCTCAGCTACACCTTCAACGGTCAGCTCAAGATTGCCGGCAAGACCACGCCGCTCAACATGGACCTCAAGTCCAGGGGCCGCTGGCTGTCGTCGGACTGCGGCGATCTGGCCGAGGAAGAAGATGCCGAGTAAGCGCGGCGGTGAGATCAGTATCACCGGCCAAGTCCCCTCTCCCCGCTTGCGGGGAAAGGGTTAGGGTGAGGGGCCGCCCGGCGCGCGGAACTCCTGAATTGGCGCGCGTCACGTCGCCGCAAGCGCCCCTCACCCCAGCCCTCTCCCCGCACGCGGGGAGAGGGGGCCGCTCGGCGTGCTTGCGGCCGCAAAGGCAGCACCGTTGACCCACGGCCGCGTGTGGCAGCATCAAGCCACAACACTCGAGGAGAAACCACGTGGCCACCCTGAACGAATATCTGCAGCCGGCGTCCAGCATCGATTCCGATCACCCCGCCGTCATCGCCTACACGCATGAAGTGCTAAGCGGGCACGAGCACGAGGATGCGACCGCACGCGCCGTGCGCCTCTACTACGCAGTGCGCGACGGCTTCCGCTACGACCCCTACGCAGTAGATCTCTCACCGCCGGGCATGCGCGCCAGCAGCGTGCTGGCCGCCGGCCGCGGCTGGTGTGTGCCCAAGGCCACACTGCTCGCCGCCGTCTGCCGTGTCGCCGGCATTCCGGCGGCCGTCGGCTTTGCCGACGTGCGCAATCACCTGTCCACCGAGCGCATGCGGCAGATGATGAACAGCGACATCTATTACTGGCATGGCTACACCGCCCTGCATCTCGACGGCCACTGGCTCAAGGCCACGCCCGCCTTCAACCTCGCGCTGTGCGAGCGCTTCGGCCTGCAGCCGCTGGAATTCGACGGCCACGCCGACTCGATCTATCACCCCTACGACCTCGCCGGCAATCGCCACATGGAATACCTGCAGATGCGCGGCGAATTCGCCGACGTGCCGCTGGACCGGATACTGCCGGACCTGCAGCGCTTCTATCCGCAGTGGACGGCCTTGAGCGGGGCGAGTTTCGAGGCGGATGTGGCGAGGGAAGTTTCGCGGTAGCAGCCCTATGCGGTGCTCGCGAAGATGCCGGTTTATCAGACATGGCTAACCTCCCGTAGCGGCAGCTTCTTGCCGGTCAAAGGCTAGGCTGTTCTGCGACCGAGTTATCAGACTGCTTGTCAGCTTATCGGGCGGCCTTTTGTCATCTATTTCTAGTTGGGCGTGAAGCGATGAACTGGTTCGTCAGGGCTACTCGGCATGCTACGAAGCTGCGATTCCGAATGCTCCGGCTCGCGACAATCAAGGACATTCCCACTGAAAGGTTCAATGCACTGCGAGCGCAGCTAGTTGCTGAAGGATGGGCACAAACATATGAGTACACCGGATTTGATGCGTGGATAGATTATGGCTGCCTGAAGCTCCGGAAAGGCAGAGACAAGTTGAAGCTGGAATGGGACAACTGGACTGAAGGCAGTGTCGAGGGGCGGCACGATATCGTCGCAGCGATTGGGGAAAAGGTTCGGCTACCAGTAAGCGGAGAATGGCGATGGAGCAAATACGATGCGCGAACTAAGAATGCCCAACAACGCCATGCAGGCGACGCGGCAAAGCCGCGCGCCTGATGGCAGGCGTTACGAGATATTCAACCTTTCGGCGATGCCACTCAGCGCTATTCGCCTCAG
>CAMLDZ010000086.1 GCA_946478985.1 uncultured Solimonas sp. | reverse complement strand
GCGGGTGGCATCACAGTGGTGGCCATCGCGTTAACAGGCCCTACCCCGACTGCGCCACGACAACGGCGCGGTCGGGGTAGTCGCTGAACAAGCCGTCGACGCCGAGCCGGCGCAGAGCACGCATCTCCTCGGGATCGTTGACGGTATAGACGTAGACCTGCAGGTCGCGCGCGTGTGCGTCGGCCACCAGTTGAGCGTCGACGAACTCGCTCGACAGCGCCAGCACGCGCGCGCCCAGCTCGCTGGCCGGCGCTGCCCAGTCCAGCGGCACCCCGCACAACAGCGCGCCGATGGGCACTTCCGGTAGCAGCTGGCGGAACTCCCACAACTCCGGATGGTGGAACGACGACACCAGCAAGCGCTCCGCCGGCCAGCCCTCGTCGAGGTAGCGGCGCAGCAGCTGAGCCACCGCGCGCGCGGTGCCGTTCCAGGTCTTCAGCTCGATGTTGATGCCGGCGCGATCGCCGATCAGGTCCAGCGCCTCCGACAGCGTCGGCACATGCTGGCCTTCGCCGGCGTCCAGCGCACGGATCTGCCGCGGCGTCAGCTCCCACAGCGGGCCGCGGCCGTCGGTGGTGCGGTCGACCGTGAGATCGTGCATCAGCCACAGCTCGTCGTGCGCGAGCTGGACGTCGAACTCCAGCCAGCTGGCGCCGCGACGGATGCCGGTATCAAGGCCGAGCAGGGTGTTCTCCGGCGCCAGGCCCCGCGCGCCGCGGTGGCCGATGACGGTGAGCGGGTGGCTTGCGACCATCGCGCAGCTCCTTGCGGTGGAAGTCAGTGGTGACTGTCGCCGACGGTGACGATCTTCATCGTGTTGGTGCCGCCGGAGCCGCTGGCGTCGCCCTTGGTGATCAGCACGCGGTTGCCGTCGTGGATGGCGCCGCGGTACTGCAGCACGGCCAGCGCCTCGCGCACCGGCGTCAGGCCCTCGATCTGGCTCGGCGTGAACGCCACCGGATAGACGCCGCGGCACATCGCCATGCGCCGCCGCGTCTTCTCGTGCGGCGTCAGCGCGAAGATCGGGATCAGGGTCTCGCTGCGCGACATCATCAGCGCCGTGGTGCCGGATTCGGTCAGCGCGATGATCGCGTCGGCGTGCATGTGCCGCGCGGTCCAGGCGCCGGCCATGGCGATCGCCTCATCGATACGCTGGAAGTGCGTGTCGAAGCGCATCGAATCGCGGCGCGGAATGATCGGCAGGCTGTTCTCGGCACCGCTGCAGACGCGCGCCATCGCCTCGACGGCCTTGACCGGGTAGCGGCCGGTCGCGGTCTCCGCCGACAGCATCACCGCATCGGTGCCGTCCATGACGGCATTGGCGACATCGAGCACCTCGGCGCGCGTCGGAATCGGACTGGTGATCATCGATTCCATCATCTGCGTCGCGGTGATCACCATTTTGTTCTGCTCGCGGGCCTCGGCGATGATCCGCTTCTGCCAGCCGGGCAGCTCGGCGTCGCCGATTTCCACGCCCAGATCGCCGCGCGCCACCATCACCGCGTCGCTGGCGGCGACCAACTCGCGCAGGCACTGCAGCGCCTCGGCGCGTTCTATCTTCGCCACCAGGCTGCACTGGCCGCCGGCGGCCTGGACCAGGCTGCGGGCTTCCTCCATGTCGGCGGCGGTGCGCGGGAACGACACCGCGATGAAGTCGACGTCGAGGCCGACGGCGGTCTGCAGATCGGCCTTGTCCTTGTCGGTCAGCGCCGCGGCGGACAATCCGCCGCCCTGCTTGTTGATGCCCTTGCGGTCCGATAGCCGGCCGCCGAGCAGCACGGTGCATTCGACGCGGGTATCGGCGACGCGGTCGACACGCATGGTGATGGCGCCGTCATTGAGCAGCAGGATGTCGCCGGCGACGACGTCGCGCGGCAGGCCCGCATAGGCGCAGCCGACCTGGGTGGCATCGCCGGCCTTGGTGCCGAGCGCGGTGTCGAGCGTGAAGCGCTGGCCTTCCTGCAGCTCGATCGGGCCCTCGGCGAACGACTCGATACGGATCTTCGGGCCCTGCAGGTCGGCGAGGATGCCGATGTCCAGACCCAGATCGTGAGCAGCGCGGCGCACCTGCTCGACACGGCGGACCTGATCGGCGCTGGCGCCGTGCGAGAAGTTGAGGCGGACCACGTCGACGCCGGCCGCGAGCAGGCGCTTGAGCGCCTCCGGGGTGTCGGTCGCCGGCCCCAGGGTGGCGACGATCTTGGTACGGCGGATGATGCGGGGCTTGTGGTCGTCCATTGCAGTCGCTGGTTCTCGGTGCCTGTTGACGCGATCGGCGTCGTTGTAATGCTTGTCTGGCGTCGCCAGACCGGCGTCTAGTTTATGCCCTGCTCGCACGGGCGGACTAAAATGCGCGCGCAACCGTGGAGATCGCATGACCATTCTGGGAACGCCGCTCAGTGAAGCGGCGACGCGCGTGCTGATGCTGGGCGCCGGCGAGCTGGGCAAGGAAGTGGTGATCGAGCTGCAGCGGCTCGGTGTGGAAACCATTGCCGTCGATCGCTACGCGAACGCGCCGGCGATGCAGGTCGCGCATCGCAGCCACGTCGTCAACATGCTCGACGGCGAGGCGGTGCGCCGCGTCATCGAACAGGAAAAGCCGCAGCTGATCGTTCCCGAGATCGAGGCCATCCACACGCTGACGCTGCAGGATCTGGAGCGCCAGGGCTACGTGGTGGTGCCCACCGCCCGTGCCACGCGCCTGACCATGGATCGCGAGGGCATCCGCCGCCTCGCCGCCGAGGAGCTGGGCCTGCCGACCTCGCCGTATCGCTTCGCCGGCACGGTCGAGGACTACCGCGAGGCCGTCGCCGCGCTGGGCCTGCCCTGCGTGGTCAAGCCGGTGATGTCGTCGTCGGGCAAGGGCCAGTCGGTGATCAGGACCGAGGCCGACGTGCAGAAGGCCTGGGACTACGCGCAGGCCGGCGGCCGTGCCGGCCAGGGTCGCGTCATCGTCGAGGGTTTCGTGCCGTTCGATTACGAGATCACGCTGCTGACGGTGAAGCACGCCGCCGTCGCGGAGGGCCAGGCCGATCAGGTGTCGTTCTGCGCGCCCATCGGTCATCTGCAGATCGACGGCGACTACCGCGAGTCCTGGCAGCCGCAGCCGATGAATGACGCCGTGCTGGCCAGGGCGCAGGCGATCGCCGCGCGCGTGGTCGGCGCGCTGTGCGGCAGCGCCGGCCGCGGCCTGTTCGGCGTCGAGCTGTTCATTCGCGGCGACCAGGCGATCTTCTCGGAAGTGTCGCCGCGCCCGCACGACACCGGTCTGGTGACGCTGATTTCGCAGGACCTCTCCGAGTTCGCGCTGCACGTCCGCGCGATCCTCGGCCTGCCCATTCCCAACATCCGCGGCCGCGGCGCTGCGGCGTCGACGGCGGTACTGTTCGACGGCGATCGCAAGGCACCGCGCTTCGCTGGCAGCGCTGCGGCCTTGACCGAGCCCGACACGCAGATCCGCCTGTTCGGCAAGCCGGAGATCATCGGCAAGCGCCGCATGGCGGTGGCACTGGCGCTGGCCGACGATATCGAGGCCGCCCGGGCCAAGGCCCGACGCGCGGCCGAGAAGCTGACGCTGGCCTGAGCGGCGCGCCGTCCTGGAGCCGTCAAGGCCGTGGCCGCTTATCGGCGGGCGCCCCGAAAGGCGGAACCGTCTTGACCCGGCGCTGCGTCGTGACCGGCGTGTGTACGCCCAGCGCACCGCGCTCGTCCTGGCGTGCGCGGCGCCGCCGGCGGTTCCGCCGGGTCTTGCGTCGCAGCGGCTGCCACGGCGTTAACAGGCCTAGAACATCCGCTCGGCAGCCGCGACGCGGGGCACGCCGCTGCGGTCCAGCAGCGGCGAGGACTTGTTGCGGAACGCCCACTCGGCCTGCTCGGCGAAAATCTGCCGCTGCCGCTCGCAGGTCTCGATGGTGGCGCGCAGGTCGCCGATCAGGCCGCCGACTTCGCCGTCCAGATCGTCCGGCAGCGGCAGCAGGCGCTGCTCGCGGCGATAGGCGTACAGCGCCAGGCGCGCCAGCGACACCGGCGCCACGACGATGCGGATCAGCCACACCGAGACGCCGAGGGCGCTGAGTGTCGCCACCGCCGCCAGCGCCAGCAGCGTGCGCGTGCTCCAGTCGGCCGGCGCAAACAGCAGGAAGCCGATCAGCGCCAGCAGCGGCAGCGTGGTGGCGAAGACCAACACGCCGAGCAGCTTGTCGGCGAGCAGATCGAACGGCAGCAGCGTCTGCAACTGCCGATACGGCTTGAGCGGGAATCTGTCCATGGCCGACAGAGTAGAGCGCGCCGCCGCGAATTCCGTGCAGCGACGCCGAACGGCGACGAATCGTCCACCCAGCGTGCATCATCTGGGTGCGGCCTGTAAGGCCTGGTACTAGACCTTAGGGCGCTCAGCGGATGTTGGCCGGCGGCGGCTTGGGCTTGGGCTTGGGAATGGCCAGCGGCACGATGATCATCGCCCGGTTGTCGGCCTCCAGATGCTCCTGCACCATCAAGGGCATCTGGTTGTGCAGCCAGCGCGTCAGGCGGCGCTCGCGATCGAATACCAGCTTGCTGGCGAACACCGTGGCTTTCGGGAAATCGGCGATGACGCGGTCCAGCAGCTGCAGCAGCTCGTCGAGCGGATCGCCGCCGTAGGCCTGATAGCTGTGGCTGGCCAGGCCGCGGCTGGTGCAGTAGCTGGTGAAGTAGTTCAGCGAGTTATCGATGCGGGCGCGCAGGGACTTCAGCGTGCGCTCGCTGTTGAACGACTCTTTGTCGATTTCGCCGACCGAGACGAAGACGACATTGGCGAAGCGCGCCGGGAAGTTGTCGAGCACCCAGCGCAGCGCATGCATGCCGGCGCCACGGCTGTTGCCGACCAGGATCACCGCGGTCTCGGCGTCGGCTTCCGGCGGCAGCGGCTTGGCGTCCTCGTCCCAGTCCGGCTTGACCGCGTAAGCCTGATCGACGCGTTGCATCAGCCGGCGGATGTTCTCGTAGTGGCGGTGGATCAGCAGGCAGAAACCGACCACGCCACTGGTGATCAGCACGGTCACCCAGCCGCCGAGCATGAGCTTCTCGACGACGATGACGACCAGAATGGCCGCGCAGACGGTGAAGCCGAGCAGCGCCACGGCGAACTTCGGCTTCCAGTCCAGCCGGTACAGGCGCTGCTCCCACCAGTGCCGGCACAGGCCGAACAGCGACAGCGAGAAGGTCAGGAACACGTTGATGCTGTACAGCACCACCAGGATGCCCACCTTGCCGCCGGTCAGCAGCAGCACGCCCAGTGCCGAGATGCCCATCACCAGCACGCCGTTCTGGGTGACCATGCGGCTCGACAGCTGGCGGAACTGCCGCGGCACCCAGTGATCGGTGGCCATCGACGCCAGGACCGAAGGGCCGCCGAGGAAGCCGGTATTGGCGGCCACCAGCAGCAGGCCGGCCTCCAGCAGCAGCACCACCCACAGCGCGCTGTCGGCGGCGGCATCGCTCCACGGCAGGTCCTCCAGCACCGCGCGGAAGGTCACCGCGTTGAGCGTCTGGCCAGGGACCGGCGCGGCATCCCACAGCAGATAGAGCAGGATGATGCCGCCGGCGGTGAAAGCCAGCGACAGCGCCATGTAGCCCATCGTCCAGTGGCCGGTGCGTACGCGCGGCTCGGCCAGCATGTTGATGTTGTTGGACACCGCCTCGATGCCGGTATAGGTGCCGGCGCCGACCGAGTAGGCGCGCAGGAACAGGGCGATCGTGAAGACCCAGCCGGATTCGCGGCTCAGCTGCAGGGTCTCCTGCCAGGTGGCGTCGAGCATCGCCGGCAGGGCGTCGGCATGGGCGTGGATGCCGTAGACGATCAGGAATACATGGGTGACGAAGAAGCCGAGGAAGATCGGCGCCAGCACCATGACCGATTCCTTCATGCCGCGCAGGTTGAGGACGATCAGCACGCCGATCACCAGCGCCTCGACCACCAGCTTGTAGCCTTGCGCGCCGGACAGCAGGCTGAAAACCGCATCCGTGCCGGCGGCGACCGATATGGCGATCGTGAGCACGTAGTCGACGATCAGCGCCGAGCCGGACACCAGGCCGGCGTAGGGGCCGACCAGTTGCGTCGCGGCCTTGTAACCGCCGCCGCCGGACGGAAACAGCTCGATCACCTGGTTGTAGGCGAGCGAGATGATGAACACCGTCAGCGCGGTGGCGGCAGCCAGGTAAAGGGCGATATGGGTATGGCCGCCGAGCGCCAGGAAGGCTTCCTCGGGGCCGTAGCACGACGACGACAGTCCGTCGGCGCCGAGGCCGATCCAGGCCAGGAATGCGACCAGGACGATGTGCCGGCGGGTCTTCGGATCGAAAGGATCCAGCTTCTTGCCCAGTACGACGCGGCCGATCGTTTGGCGCAGGCTCATCCGGTCACCGTCAGCGGGGGGCGAAGCGGCGGATTCTAAGGGGCGCCAGCGGCTTTGCAATGGCGGATCGGCGCGGACGGGCCGCCGGAGGCGACGCTGTCATCGTGGCGAACTATCGCCCGGCCGCTGTCAAGCGTACAATCGCGCGCCCTTAAAACGGGCTGCTCCGGGCCGTAGTCGCTTTGGTCCGTCCGTTGCAGGTTCAACTCCCGGTGCGTACGCCGCGTCCGGATCCGAATGCCAGGACAGGTGTCCTTGTCTTCGCGGCCTGCACCCAATCGCTTTTTCGCCGGTGTTTTCTTGTGATTCAGAATCTTCGCAACATCGCCATCATCGCCCACGTCGACCACGGCAAGACCACGCTCGTCGACAAGCTGCTGCGCCAGTCGCAGACCCTCGACGCGCGCGAGCAGCTCGGCGAACGCATCATGGATTCCAACGATCTGGAACGTGAACGCGGCATCACCATCCTCGCCAAGAACACCGCGATTCGCTGGACCGACAAGCGCAACGGCACCGAATACCGCATCAATATCGTCGACACCCCCGGACACGCCGACTTCGGCGGCGAAGTCGAGCGCGTGCTGTCGATGGTCGACTGCGTGCTGCTGCTGGTCGATTCGGTCGACGGCCCGATGCCGCAGACCCGCTTCGTCACGCAGAAGGCCTTCAACATGGGCCTCAAGCCGATCGTCGTGCTCAACAAGATCGACCGCCCGGGCGCGCGTCCGGACTGGGTCGTCGACCAGGTGTTTGAACTGTTCGACCGCCTCGGCGCGACCGACGAGCAGCTCGACTTCCCGTTCATCTACGCCTCGGGCCTCAACGGCTACGCCGGTCACTCGGCGGATATCCGCGAAGGCGACATGACGCCGCTGTTCGAGACCATCGTCGACAAGGTGCCGGCGCCGAACGTCGACGCTGACGGTCCGTTCCAGATGCAGATCACCTCGCTGGCGCACTCGACCTACGTCGGCATCATCGGCACCGGCCGCGTCAAGCGCGGCCGCATCAAGACCAACACGCCGGTGGCGGTGGTCAACCGCGACGGCCAGGTGCGCAACGGCCGCGTGCTGCAGGTGCTCGGCTTCATGGGCCTGGACAAGGTCGAGGTGCCCGAAGCGCAGGCCGGCGACATCATCGCCATCACCGGCATCGAAGAGCTCGGCATCTCCGAGACGATCTGCGACCCGAAGACGCCGGAACAGCTGCCGACCTTGCAGGTCGACGAGCCGACGATGAGCATGATCTTCGAGGTCAACAAGTCGCCGTTCGCGGGCAAGGAAGGCAAGTTCGTCACCAGTCGCCAGATCGGCGACCGTCTGCAGCGCGAGCTGCGCACCAACGTCGCGCTGCGCGTCGAGCCGGGCGAATCGCCGGACCAGTTCCGCGTCTCCGGGCGCGGCCTGCTGCACCTGGGCATCCTGCTGGAAAACATGCGTCGCGAAGGCTTCGAGATCGCGGTGGCGCGTCCGCAGGTCATCACCAAGGAAGTCGACGGCGAAGTGCTGGAGCCGTATGAAACCCTGGTCGCCGACGTCGAGGAAGCCAATCAGGGCGGCACCATCCAGGGCCTCGCCGAACGCGGCGGCAAGATGCAGAACATGGTGCCGGACGGCAAGGGACGCGTGCGTCTCGAGTACATCGTGCCGTCGCGTGGCCTGATCGGCTTCCAGACGCAGTTCATGACGATGACTTCGGGCACCGGTCTGCTGTTCCACAACTTCGACCACTTCGGTCCCAAGACCGAGTCGACCGATATCGGCCAGCGCCACAACGGCGTGATGATCTCCAACGATCAGGGCAAGGTGCCGGCCTACGCGCTGTTCAACCTGCAGGAGCGCGGCAAGATGATCTCGTCGCCGGGCGACGAGGTGTATGAAGGCCAGATCGTCGGCATCCACGCGCGCGACAACGACCTCGTCGTCAACGTGCTGCGCGAGAAGAAGCTGACCAACATGCGCGCCTCGGGTTCGGACGAAAACGTCATCCTGACGCCGCCGGTGAAGTTCTCGCTGGAACAGGCGCTGGAGTTCATCAACGACGACGAACTCGTCGAGCTCACCCCGCAATCGATCCGCGTGCGCAAGAAGTTCCTCAAGGAGCACGAGCGCAAGCGCGCCGGCTGATGCGTGATTGACCGCTGCAAGACAAAGCCCCGCCACAGCGGGGCTTTGTCGTTGTGGCTATCCTCCGGGTTTGCGCTCGTGGAGGAATCGATGGGTCTTTTTTCGCCGTTGCAGCTGCGCGATCTCACGCTTAAAAACCGTATCGCCGTCTCGCCGATGTGCCAATACTCGGCCCAGGACGGCGTGCCGGACGACTGGCATCTGGTGCACCTGGGCAGCCGTGCGGTCGGCGGCGCGGCGCTGCTGATCGCCGAGGCCACCGCCGTGCTGCCGGAGGGACGAATCTCGCCGGGCGACTGCGGATTGTGGAACGACGCGCAGATGCAGGGCTGGGCGCGCATCAACCGCTTCGTCCGCCAGCAAGGCGCCGTGGCCGGCGTGCAGCTGGCGCACGCCGGACGCAAAGCGAGCTGTGCGGCGCCGTGGCTGGGCGGCGGTGCGCTGGCGGTCGAGGAGGGCGGCTGGCGGCCAATCCTGGCGCCGTCGCCGCTGGCGATCTCTGAGGCCGGCATCGTGCCGCAGGCGCTCGACGGTGCCGGCATCGACGCCGTGGTGCAGGCTTTCGCCGCCGCCGCGCAACGCGCCCTCGATGCCGGCTTCGAGCTGATCGAGCTGCACGGCGCGCACGGCTACCTGATGCACTCGTTCCAGTCGCCGCTGTCCAACCAGCGCGACGATGACTATGGCGGCAGCTTCGAAAACCGTATCCGCTTCACGCGCCGGGTGATCGCCGCGGTGCGGGCGGTATGGCCGGAGCACCTGCCGCTGCTGCTGCGCATCTCCGCCACCGACTGGGCTGAGCCCGGACAGCCCGGCTGGGACCTGGAGCAGTCCTGCGCACTGGTCGAGGCGCTGCGCGGCGAGGGTGTCGATCTGTTCGACGTCTCCAGCGGCGGCACCCTGCCGAAGGCGGCGATTCCGGTGGGGCCGGGCTTCCAGACGCCGTTCGCGGCCGAGATCCGCCGCCGCTGCGGCGTGCTGACCGGCGCAGTGGGCATGCTCACCGCGCCCGCGCAGGCCGATCACATCGTCCGCAGTGATCAGGCCGATCTGGTGCTGCTGGCGCGCGAGCTGCTGCGCGATCCGTACTGGCCGCGCCGCGCCGCCGCTGCCTTGCGCCACAAGCTCGAGGCTCCGCCGCAATACCAGCGCGCGTGGTGACGGAGCTGCGCGTCAGTCGGCCACCAGCCAGGCCTTGTCGAATTCCTTGGGCTTGCGGCGCAGCTTGAGCAGGGCGGTCGTGGCCTCCTCGCGGTCGGGGAAGCGGCGGCTGACGACACGGTGGGTCACGGTGCCCAGCACTTCGAGGCGCACGATCTCGTTGCGGATGCCGCGCTGCTTCCAGGCCTCCGCTGCCTTGCGGGCCGACGCCGGCTCGGCAAACGAGCCGAGCACGATGCGCCAGCCGCCGGTGGCAGCAGCAGCGGTGGCCGGCAGCGTGGCGGCGACGGTGGCCGGCGCTGCGGACGTTGTGGCGGCGGGCGCCGCGGGGGCAGGGGCCGCCGCCGGTGCGGGCGGCGGCGGCGCAACGACGGCCGCTGCGACCGGAGCCGCCGGGTTCAGGCCGATCTCGCTGAGCATCGGTAGCACGCCGCCAGCCTTGCGCGCCTGCTCGGCGGCGTAGCGCGCGGGAAAGTCGTCGTTGAAGGTGGTGCGTTCCAGGCGCGTCGTCATCGAGCCGACCTGGCGCGGGCTCCAGCGCTGCATGCCGGCGGCGGTCCAGCGCAGGCATTCGCCGGGCAGGTCGATGCGCGCCTTGCCGTCGGGCGTGCGGATCTCGACGGCGCCGGACAGCACGCAGACCTCATCGCCGGACGGCAGCGCCATCACCCAGGCTTGCGAACCGTAGATGCGCAGCTGCAGCGCGCCGGCGTTGACGCGCGCGTCGCCCGGCGCGTTCTTGTCGACCACCTTGGTGTCGACAAAGAGCGCGCCGAGCAGCAGCTTGAGCCGCAGCAGCGTCGCCCGGGCCGGCGGATCCGGAGCCTCGCTGCTGTCGATCGTCACCAGGCTGTCGTCGCCGAGCGTGAACTGGCCGCCGCCGTCGAGCTGCACACTGATCCGGGCGCGCTCGCCGGTCTGCAGCTTGTGGCCGTTGCCGATCGCGTCGCCGCTGCTGATCTGGGTGCTGCTGACGCTGCCGCGCTGCCAGGTCACCATGCCGTCGCTGCGCGACACCGTCAGGGTGGCCGCATCGGCGGTGCCCGCGTATGAAGCCGTCGCCGCCAGTAATACCGTTGCCGTCGTGCCGATCGCCGCCGTGAATCCCCGCATCGTGTCTCGCTCTTGATGGACGGCGGGCAGGGTAGCAAATGCACGGTGAATGGCGCGGGCTGCATGCTAGGATCGCGCGCGGCACCAGCACTATCCAGACCTCCCTTCCGCAATGCCCGAAGACCCTGCCGCCGCCTCCTGCCGCCCTGACGGTTGCCGCCGCCCCCGTGCGGCGCCGCGTGCCCCGCGATGAGTGGCGTGGTGGTGGTGGACCAGCGCGAGGACTGGCCCGTCAGCATTCCCGGCATCCAGGTAGTCACCGCCTGGGATTATCTGACGCATGAAGACCTGACGCGGGCGCGCAAGGTGCGCGTCTACAACCTGTGTCGTTCGTTCGGCTACCAGACCACCGGCTACTACGTGTCGCTGCTGGCGGGCGCGCGCGGGCAGAAGCCGCTGCCGGAGATCACCACGATCCAGGATCTCAAGCTGGCCGAGTCGCCGCGCATCCTCAACGACGAGATCGACGAGCTGATGCAGCAGTCGCTGGCGCGCATCGGCTCATCGGAATACCTGCTCAACGTCTACTTCGGCCGCTCGCTGGCGCGGCGCCACGAGCGGCTGGCGCGGGCGCTGTTCAACCAGTTTCCGGCGCCGTTGCTGCAGGCGCGCTTCGTCTATCGCGGTGACGACTGGCGCGTCGAGACCCTGGGACCGATCGCGCTCGGCGAGGTGCCCGGCTCGCACCACGGCTTTCTCTACGAGGCCGCGCAGGACTACTTCACGCGCCGGCGGGCGCCGAGCCAGCGCCGCGAGTCCTCGCGCTACGACCTGGCGATTCTGGTCAATGAAGACGAGAAGGAGCCGCCGTCCAATGGCCGTGCGCTGAAGGCGTTCGAGAAGGCTGCCGAGGATCTCGGCTTCGACGTCGAGTTCATCGACAAGTCCGACTACGGCCACGTTGCCGAGTTCGACGCGCTGTTCATCCGCGAGACGACCGCCGTCAATCACCACACCTACCGCTTCGCGCGCCGCGCCGCGCGCGAGGGCCTGGTGGTGGTCGACGATCCGCTGTCGATCCTGCGCGCCGCCAACAAGGTGTTTCTCGCGCAGCTGATGGAGCGGCACCGCATCCCGCAGCCGCGGACCGTGCTGCTGCATTCGCGCAATCTCAAGCAGTCGGCGCGCGAGCTGGGCTTCCCCTGCGTGCTCAAGCAGCCGGATTCGCAGTTCTCCAAGGGCGTCATCAAGGTCGAGACCGAGGCCGAGTTCCGCCGCGCGGCGGCGGAGATGCTGGAGCGCTCGGACCTGATCGTCGCGCAGTCGTTCGAGCCTACCGAATACGACTGGCGGATCGGCGTGCTCGACGGCCAGCCGCTCTACGCCTGCCGTTACTACATGGCCAAGGATCACTGGCAGGTGGTCAAGCGTGCCGGCAACGGCCACAAGGTCGAAGGCGGCCACGAGACGCTGGACATCAAGGACGTGCCGGCAGTGGTGCTGGGCATCGCCGTGCAGGCGGCGCGGGCGGTCGGCGATGGCCTGTACGGCGTCGACCTCAAGCAGTTCGGCAAGCGCGTCAAGGTCATCGAGGTCAACGACAACCCCAACATCGATCACGGGGTCGAGGATCTGGTGCTGAAGGAGGCGATCTACCAGAAGGTGATGGCCTACTTCATCAAGCGGCTCGAAGAACGCACGCGAGAACAGGCGCGATGAGCCGGGCCGCGCGAATCCGCCTCGCGCGGCCCGAAGACGCCGACGGCATCGTCGCGCTCGAGCAGCATTTCCCCAGCGACCGCATGGCGCCGGCTTCGATCCGGCGCCTGCTGCGTTCGCCCAGCGCGCTGATCTGGGTCGCCGAGCGCGGTGGCGACAAGGCCATCGTCGGTGCCGTCATCGTGCTGACGCGGCGCGGCGCGGCGGTGGCGCGCATCTACTCGCTGGTCGTCAGCCCGCAGGCGCGCGGGCAGGGCCTGGGCCGTCGCCTCGTCGAGGCCGCCGAGCAGGGCGCGCTGCGCGACGGCTACGCCGCGCTGTCGCTGGAAGTCCGCGAGGACAATGCGGTGGCGCGCGCGCTGTATGCGGACCTCGGCTACGCGCAAGCGCTGCGAATGCCGGGCTACTACGACGATGGCGCGCCCGGGCTGCGGCTGCGCAAGCGGCTGGGCTAGGG